>JAUIFV010000096.1 GCA_030430155.1 Gammaproteobacteria bacterium | reverse complement strand
ATCTGCTCGGACTGGGACTGTCGGAGAAACCCCACCCGCATCAGTACAGCGTGACCGAGCAGGCCCAGCTGCTGGACGTGCTATTGGCGTTGTCCGGTCGTCGCCGTTGGCACGTGCTGGCCCACGACCTCGGCGACAGTGTGGCGCAGGAGCTGCTCGCCAGACAGTTGGAGAATCGGCTGTCAGTGGAGATCGTCAGCGTCTGCTTCCTCAACGGCGGGCTGTTCCCTGAAAGTCATCGTCCGCTGCCGGTGCAGCGACTGTTGGCTTCGCCTGTGGGCCCGGCCCTGGTGCCGCTGCTGGGTCGCGGGGCTTTTGTCCGCGGGATGAAGAAGGTCTGCCGCAAACCCTGGCCCGTCGGCGAGATGGAAATCGCATGGCAGCTCCTGGAACACGAACACGGCAAGCGGGTACTGCCATCATTGCTCGGCTACATTGCCGAGCGCAGTCGCCATCGGCAGCGCTGGCTGCGTGCGATGGGCGAAGGCACGGTGCCGATGCGGCTGATCAGCGGCCTGTCCGATCCCATTTCCGGTCGACACATGGCCGAGCGCTATCGACAGCTGGTCGCCAATGCCGACGTGCAGGGGCTTGAGGATGTCGGTCACTACCCGCAGCTGGAAGCACCGCAGGCGGTGCTGTCGGCCGCATTGAGCTTTTTCGGCAGCCATGACCCGAACGGGGATAGCGCCTAGGGCCCGCATTATTCCTGAATGTTCGTAGCGAGGGTTTCGCAGGCGTGCTGTGGTGCGGATCGCGGACCGGAGATCGATGAAGGCGTACTTGCAGTACGTCGATTCGATAGCAGGGAGCAAGCCGCGCCACGGTGCGCCTGCGGAAGCCGCAGTAGAAGGTTTATGAATAATGCGGGCCGGCCAGCAGCTTTGTCATGCCGCGCTGCTAGACTTCGCCCGCGTTCACCATCCAGGCCCGCCATGATTCGCTACTTCCACCCTGCCCCGGACGGCCTGCGATTGATAGAAACCAGCTCGCTGGACGGCGAAGTGCGTCCAGTCTGGGTGGATCTGTTCGAACCCACCGAGGACGAGCAGCGTTTGATCGGCGAACGCTATGGCATTGATGTGCCGACCAAGGACGAGATGATGGAGATCGAACCCTCCAATCGTCTCTATCAGGAAGACGGGGCGCTGTTCATGACTGCCACCTTGGTGGCGCAGGTTGAGCAGGAGGAGCCGCGCAGCGCACCGGTGACCTTTATCCTATCGCCCGAGCGTTTGTTCACTCTGCGCTACATCAACCCTCGGTCCTTCCGCAGCTTCGCCATCAACGCCCAGCGCGGGCAGATCCCGGACACCCGTCCCGAAGTAGTACTGACCTCGCTGCTGGAATCGGTGATCAATCGGCTGGCAGACATCCTGGAGCGGGTCGGCACCGATGTGGACCAAATCTCCCGGGACGTGTTTCAACCGGATCAGCCCAAAGGGCAGCGCAAGGCGCTAGATCAGCTGATCAACGCCATCGGCCGCGCAGGCGACATGAATTCGCGAGTCCGAGAGGCGTTGGTCAGCGTGGCCCGATTGGTCTCCTATTTCACCCACCCTGCCAACGGCTATTCGCGCAAGGACGAATTCCGCGAGCTCATCAAGTCGCTGGGCCGGGATTTGGCCTATCTGACCGATCACGCCGGATTCCAGGCCAACAAGGTGCAGTTCCTGCTCGACGCCACCCTCGGCAGGATCAGCATCGAGCAGAACAGCATCATCAAGATCTTCTCGGTCGCCGCCGTCGTCTTCCTCCCACCCACGCTGGTGGCCAGCATCTACGGAATGAATTTTCAGTTCATGCCGGAGCTGGTGCTGCGCTATGGCTACCCGATGGCGCTGGGATTGATGGTGCTGTCGGCCATTGGCCCCTATTTGTTCTTCAAGCGCAAAGGCTGGCTCTAGACCACTGTCCGCGACGCTGCGGGCCACTACGGATGGTCGTGGGCAATCGAATCGCGGCCGAAGGATGTATCCTTGCAGGTTGTATACGCGCTTGTCTGGTAACGCCATGTCCGCCGCCATCGAAGTCGCCCTGATCCAGGATCACCACCGTGGATCGGCTGAGGCCAATTTGGCCGCCATCGAAGTACAGCTGGAGGCTGCGGCCGCCGACGGCGCGCAGCTGGTGCTGCTGCAGGAACTGCACAACGGACCCTATTTTTGCCAGCGTCAGGCACCCGAGGAGTTCGACCGCGCCGAGGCCATTCCCGGGCCCACCAGCGAACGCCTGGGAGCGACCGCCAAGCGCTTGGGCATCGTTATCGTCGCTTCGCTGTTTGAGCGCCGCGCAGCTGGCCTCTATCACAATACGGCGGTCGTGCTGGAGCGCGACGGCAGCATGGTCGGCAAGTACCGCAAGATGCACATCCCGGATGACCCCGGGTATCTGGAGAAGTTCTATTTCACTCCGGGCGATATGGGCTTTCATCCGATCCAGACCTCGGTGGGCAAGCTGGGCGTACTGGTGTGCTGGGATCAGTGGTATCCCGAGGCCGCCCGACTCATGGCGCTGGCCGGCGCCGACGTGCTGCTCTACCCCACCGCCATCGGCTGGGACGTGCGCGACAGCGAAACCGAGCGCCGCAATCAACGCCAGGCCTGGATCCTGGCCCAGCGCGGACACGCGGTGAGCAACGGCATCCCGGTGATGTCCTGCAATCGCACCGGGGTCGAGGAGGATCCCACCGGGCGCGGGCCGGGGATCCGCTTCTGGGGCTCCAGTTTTATCTGTGGCCCACAGGGCGAGTTCCTCGCCGAGGCCGAAACCGACCAACCGCAGCTGCTGCGGGCCCGACTGGATCTGCGCCATACCGAAGACGTGCGCCGGATGTGGCCCTTCCTGCGTGACCGCCGCATCGATGCCTATCAGGATCTGCTCAAGCGCTTTCGCGACTAGCCCGCGCCTCCACTTCACCCAACTCGAGTCCACCGTATTGAATTCCAACGCCCACCCCGTGCCCGCGCACGAGGACCGTCCCGGTGCCCACAGCGAGGCGCCCCAGACCAATCAGACCTCGGCTGAGTCAGCGAGCACCGAACCAGTCGCTCGAGTCCATCGCGACGGCGTCGATTATCTGCTGCTGGGCACCGCCCATGTTTCCAAGGCCAGTGCCGATGCGGCCCGCGCGCTGGCCCAAAGCGCCGAAGTGGACGCTATTGCAGTGGAGTTGGACAGCGCTCGGCACCAGTCCTTGACTGATCCGGATGCGTGGCGGCAAATGGATTTGTTTCAGGTCATACGCCAGGGCAAGGCCGGTCTGGTGGCCGCCAATCTGGCCCTGGGTGCCTATCAGAAACGCCTTGCCGATCAGTTCGGCATCGAACCCGGCGCCGAATTGAAGGCAGCCTGCGAAGTCGCCGAAGCCCGCGAACTGCCGCTATGGCTGGTCGACCGCGATATCGGCATCACGTTGAAGCGCGCCTATGGCGCGGTGCGTTTTTGGGACAAGCTGATGCTGATCAGCGGCATGCTGGGCAGTCTGTTCTACGACGAGCAGATCGATGAGGACGAGATCGAAAAGCTCAAGGAAAGCGACGTCTTGGAGCGTACCTTTGCCGAGTTCGCCAGCCAGTCCGAACCGTTGTATCGATCGCTGATTTCCGAGCGCGATCAATTCATGGCCGCGCGGCTGCGCAACGAGGCCCAGCTCAGCGGCGCCAAGTCGGTGCTGGCCATCGTCGGTGCCGGCCACCTCAAGGGATTGACCGAAGCGCTGCAAAGTGCCGGCGACGAACCCACTGAGCTTTGCGAGCAGCTCAATCAACCGCCGCCGCCGTCGATCTGGGGCAAGGTATTCAACTGGGGCGTGATGGGGGCGCTGGTCGCGTTGCTGATCTGGGGCTTCGTGCAGGGGCTGAGCACCGGCACCGAAGTGCTCACGGTCTACGTCGCGGCGACTGGCGGACTGGCCGCGCTGGGCGCGCTGATTGCCGGCGGCCATCCGCTCAGCGTCCTGGCTGGCGGGCTATCGGCGCCTTTGACGGTACTTCACCCCGCGCTTGCGGCGGGCATGTTCAGCGCCGGCGCGGAGGTCTATCTGCGTCGCCCCAAAGTCGCCGACTTCGAAGCCCTGAAGGACGATGTCGTCAGCTTTGCAGGCTGGCGCCGCAATCGAGTCGCCCGTGCTTTGTTGGTATTCGTAATCACCAACTTCGCCACCATGATCGGAGTCTGGACCGCCGGCTTCGAGATGTTCCGCCGCCTTAGCGATTAGCACCGTAGAGAGCCAGCAACGATGAGCCTGTTCAGCCGATTGTTCAAACCCGCCTGGCAAAGCGCCGACGTCAGCAAGCGCACCGCCGCGGTTAAGAGCGCCAATGACGCAGAGCTGCTCAGCGCCCTGCCCAGCATCGCCACCACCGACAGCGACGCCAGCGTACGCCGCGCAGCAGTCTGGCGCATGGACGATCTGGGATTGTTTGCCGACCGCAGTCGCCACGATGCCGATGAGCGGCTGCGTAACGATGCCCGCAAGCGCTTTGTCAGCGGATTGATCGAAGCCGGTCCGCAACGTCTCGCCGAGGCAGAGCGACTGCTGCGGGTGGAGGAAGATCCGAGCGTGTTGGAAGCAGTGGCGCGTGGTGCCGGCGAGGCCAGCCTGCGCCGGCTGGCTCTGGAGCGCCTGGATCGACCGGGATTGCTGGCCGACTGTGCCCTGGCCGACCCGGATGCTGAAATCCGCCTGTGGCTGGTCGAGCGCATCGATGCCGAGTCGACTCTGAAACGGGTGATGGACAAGTCGCGCAAGACCGACAAGCGGGTGCACAAGGCGGCCGCGGCCAAGCTGGAACAGCTGGCGATGGCCAGCGGCGACGCAGACGCAAAGCGCCATCATGCGCTGGATCTGTGCACGCGTATGGAAGCGCTGTTGCACGAACTGCCCGCCGACGCTGCCGATCAGCTCAGCGCCATCGAGGCCGATTGGAGCGGGCTGCGCGAGGCCGTTGACGAAAGCACGGTGCGCCGGGTCGACGGTTTGGTCGGCGCCGTTCACAGCGCGCTGGACGCCATCGACGGCAAGCTGCCAGCCGAACCGGCAGCGACGGCTGAAGCGCCATCGCAGCCGCAGCAAAGCACCGAAACGCCAGCGGAGCCGACGCCAGCAGAGCCAACTCAGGCGCCCAGTCCGAGCCAGAGCGATGCACCGGCCGAGACGACGGAGCCTGCGCCAGACCCTCGCATTGCCGAGCTTCGTAGCCAACTGCAGGCCGTCGCCGCGGACGATCAGCTGGCAACCGCCGATCTGAGCGCGGCCCTCGACGCGCTCAGTGACGATCCCGACCTGGCCGCGCCAGTCGCCGATTTGCAGCGCCGGCTGGGCAAGATCGAGTTGGGCCGACGCGCCAAGGCCAGAGAGGCCGCCGCCGAGCAGGTGCAGGCGCTGATCGAGCGGCTTACCCAGGCCACTAGCGATCAGCAGGCCGTTGAAGCGCGTGCGGCGATCACCGAGTTGGAGGCGCTGCGCGAAGCGCATCAGGGCCTTCCCAAGGCGCTGCGCCCTGCCTACAGCGAGGCCAAAGCGGCGGCGCGCAAGCTGCTGGACTGGCAACGCTGGTCCAATAACGAGATTCGCCGCCGGCTCTGCGACGAGGTCGAAGGCCTGCCAGAAGCCGGTCTGCATCCCGATGCGGTTGCCGCCCGGATCAAGGAACTGCAGGCCGAGTGGCGCCAAGTGGACGCACTGGAGGGGATCGATCCCAAAGCCCCGGCGCGCGGCCTGGGCAAGCGCTTCAACGCGCTGGTCTTCAAGGTACTCAAGCCCGCCCGACCCTACTTTGAAAAGCGCGCCGAGCTGCGCCGGGAGCGCGGAGAGGCGCTGCAACAAAGCGCCAGCGACATCGAGTCCAAGCTGGCCGAAGCCTCCGACCGCAAGGCCATCATCGCGCTGCGTCGAGGCCTGGTGGATAGCCTGCGCGAGCTGAACGAGATCGATCCGCGCCAGCGCAAGGCCATGGGCCAGCGCCTGCGCGCCGATCTGAGCGCCGTCGACAGCAAGCTGGCCGAACAGGCCGAACAGGTGGAGCTGGGCAAGCGCCGATTGATCGCCGAACTGCGTCGCGATCTGGCCGCGTTGCCGCCGGCCGAACACGCCGACCGCGCCAAGCAGGCGCAATCGCGCTGGCGTGATTTGGGCAGCGGCGACCGCAAGCGCGACCAGGCGCAGTGGAAGGAGCTGCGTGAGCTGGTCGATCCGGTGTTCAGCGCCGTCGCCGACCAGCGCCAGGCCGAGCAGGCCGAGAACAAGGCCCAGATCGACGCCGTCAATGCGCTGACCAAGCGCCTCAATGCCGCCGCCAAGGACGACCAGCTAAGCGCCGAGGAGCTACAGCGACTGCAGCAGAGCATCCGTGCGGAACTTGCCGAGCTGGGCGCCGTGGATCGACAGCTGGAGCGCCGCGTCGATGAGGCGCTGCGCCGCATCGATCAGCTGAGCGAGGACCGCCAGCGCGCCGAACGCCTGTCCGCCTACACGGCCCTGGCCACCCGTGCCGCCCGGTTGGACCGCATAGAGTCGGCCTGGATCGCCGGCTCCGGAATGGACAAGGACGCGCTACACGAGCTGATCGACGCCGAACCGCTCAGCGACGCGCAGCTGCAGTCGGCGCTGGTGAGCAGACGCACCCGGCTGAGCGAACTGGCCGGCGAATCCGATGAAGCCGACATGGCCCAGGTCCTCAACGTGCTCGAGGCCCAGCAGCGCGAGGCGGAAGCGGTGTTGCTGGACTGCGAGTTCTTCGCCGGCGTAGAGAGCCCAGCAGACTTCAAGAGCGAGCGCATGGACCTGCAGGTCAAACGCCTGGCCGAACGAATGGGCGGCGGTGAAGCGACCGATCCGGCCGCGCAGGCGGCCAGCCTTTGGGCCGCCTGGTTTGCGATTGGCCCGCTCGCCGACGGCACCCGCAAGGAACTGGCGGCGCGCTTTAGCAGCTGCCGCGAGTCGCTGGAGGCTGCACTAAACTAGTCCGATGAGAACGAAATCCGTACTCGCCGCCAGCGCCTTGGTCGCGGTGGTTGCCGCGATCGGCTGGGCCGCCTACAGCACCATCGTCGCTGCTGGACAGGCCCCGGATTTCGCAGCCGTCCGGTTCACCGGCTCGGCGGCATGCGAAAGCTGCCACGACGATCGCCACGCCAGCTGGGCGCGCACCTTTCATCGGACCATGACCCAAACGGCCACCGCGGCAACGGTGCAGGGCGATTTCAACGGTGTCGCGCTCAACTACGGTGGAGTCAGCGTCATTCCGCAGCAGGATGGTGAACAGTTCTGGTTCGAGTATCGCCAGGCTGGCAGCGGTGAGCTGCTCAACCGACTACCGGTGCTGCGGACCGTGGGCTCGCATCGCTATCAGCAGTATCTGACCCAGGAGCCGGTGGGCGACGGCACTTACTACCGACTCCACTATCTGTGGCACAACCTCGATCAGCAGTGGGTGCGGGTCAACAACGCCTTCCTGCACGGCGATGACCTACCCTTCGATCAGATGGTCTCGGTGTGGGATCACAACTGCATTTTCTGCCACAACACCGGACCGGAGCCGAACATCCAGAACTTTGACGAGCTGGTGGCCCGCGCGCGCCGCGGCGAGCCCGTCAACGCAGCCAACGACGCCACCTATCGCTCCAGCGTGGCCGAACTGGGCATCGGCTGCGAAAGCTGCCACGCGCCAGGACAGGCGCACGTCGATGCCAATCAATCGGTGTTCCGCCGCTGGGTGCTCAAGCTCAGCGGCAGCGGCGACGCGACCATCGTCAATCCGGAGAAGCTCGACGCCCAGCGCAGCACCCAGATCTGCGGTCAGTGCCACGCCCAGCGGGTACCCAAAACCGACGCACTGCTGCGCCAATGGCTGGACGACGGTCCCACCTATCGCGCCGGGATGAATCTCAACGAACACGTCTCACCGATCTGGGACTGGACCCCCTCCCCGGCTCGCGACAATCCCGATCTTTACCGCGATCGCTTCTGGGCCGACGGCAGCCCGCGGCTGAGCGCCTATGAGTACCAGGGCCTGCTGCAGTCGCGCTGCTACACCGAAGCGCAGCTGAGCTGCATCGATTGCCACGCCATGCACGGCGGCGATCCGGCCGGGATGATCAGCGAGCGCAATCGCGGCAACGCGCCCTGTCTGGATTGCCATCAGCAGTTTGCAGAGCCGGCGGGATTGGTCGAGCACACCCAGCACCAGCCCGACAGCCAGGCCAGCAATTGCTATGCCTGCCACATGCCCTACGCCACCTATGGGGTGATGACGACCCACCGCACCCATCGCATCGAACGCCCCGATCCAGGAAAAAGCGCCGCCGCCGGCAAGCCCAACGCCTGCACCAACTGTCATCAAGATCGCTCGCTGCAGTGGGTCGCCAATGAACTTCGCCAGCGTTGGGGCTGGCAGGGCGAGCTGCACACCAGGCTGGACGGCGCGCCGCTGGCAATCGCCGATGGCTATGCCCAGCTGCTTGCCGGAAACGCGGTGCAAAAGGCGATCGCCGCCGTGGAAGCGGGCAAGGACCAGGGCCTGCCCGCGTCCCAGCGCGCGCAGCTGCTGCCGGCGCTGCTGGCGCTGCTGGACGACGACTACCCCTCGTCGCGTCGCTTTGCCCAGCACAGCATCGCATCGATTTCCCGGGCGCTGAATCAGGCCGGCCTGAAAAACGAGCTGGAAAGCGCGTTGGCCGACTACGACTGGCAGGCCACCAGCCAGGTTCGCGCGCCGGCCCGAGCGCGTATCGATGCCGCCTGGGCGCAGCTGCAAGCGACTCTGCCGGCGCCTTCCAGCGAATTGCCGTTGAATGAGCAATGGCGGCCCGACCAGGCGGCTTGGGCGCAGCTGCTGGAGATCGGCGCGCGCCAGGACCGACAGATCTCCATCGGCGAGTAGGACGCGGTGAGCTTAGCGAGTCGGCCAATACTTGCCTTCTGCCGGCCTGGGTTCGAAACGGATCTGATTGCCGAGCTGGACGGCATAGGCGCGGCGCAGCCGACATCCATGGCGCCGGGTCTGATCGCTTCCGAAGCGATGCCCATACCCACCGCGATCCCGGTCTTCGCTCGCGACCTCCTGTGTGTTCACGCCCGCCTGAACGAACTCGAGCGTGGCGACCGGATCGGTCCGATCGCCGCTGCGACGGCGGGGCTCGAGCTCGCGCCTGCCGCGCTGGTCATGCTGAGCCCGGACAGCGAAGCCGGGCGCAAGCTGGCGCCTATGATCAGGGCGGTGGGCAAAGGCTTGGCGCAGGCCCTGGAAATCCCGGTGGCAACCCAGGCCACAGCCGGCGCGCTGTACGTGGTGTTCGTGGCCAGCGACGAGGTGGTCCTGGCCAGCGCCATTCGGTCGGTCTCCAATCCCTGGCCGGGCGGGGTAGCCAGACTGAAGATGCCGCGGGCCGCGCCCAGTCGTTCCACTCTCAAACTGGACGAGGCCTTCGCGTTGATGCTGGACGACAAGCAGCGCAAGGCCTGGCTGCGCCGCGGCATGCGCGCGGTGGATCTGGGCGCCGCGCCGGGCGGCTGGAGTTGGCAGCTGGTCAATCGGGGCATCCACGTGACCGCCATCGACAACGGGCCGATGAAGGGGGATCTGCTCAACAGCGGGCTGTTGGTCCATCAGCGTGCCGACGGATTCACCTGGCGACCCCCGCAGCCGATGGACTGGCTGGTCTGCGACATGGTGGCCAAACCGGCGCGGGTGGTCGAACGTATCGCCTACTGGCTGGATCAGGGCTGGTGTGACCGAGCCCTGTTCAATCTCAAGCTGCCGATGCAGCGCCGCTATGCCTCGTGGACGACGCTGCAGCAGCAGCTGAGCAAGCAGTGTAAGCGCGCACTGCGTATCAGCGCCCGGCACCTCTATCACGACCGAGAGGAAATCACCGTGCTGGCATGGAGCGAGGAGAAGCTGCCGCGGGCATTCGCGCCATCAGCTGCAAAGGCGCGCAAGCAAACCGCCGATAGAGCAGCTCGCCACAAGACGGTGCGAGATGACGCGCCCAGGCGTAGCCGCAAGCCCAGGCGACGGTAGCAACCGGCAAGGCGGTTGTAGACAAAGCGATCTGCGCGGTTACGCAGGCTTACCGTCGCCATAGCGAATGTCATCCCGGCCTTGAGCCGGGATCCAGAGACCTGCACGCGCAGGAGAAAGACAAGGCACCTCACCTACGCGGACGCGTTTGCGGCCAAACCGGTGCTGCAGAAGATTCGAGCCTAACCCGGCACCACGACGATCTTGCCCACCACCTTGCGTTGACCCATATCGGTCAGCGCCTGCGGCACTTCATCCAGGCTGTACTGCTTGGAGATCCGTGGCCGCAGCTTGCCGCCGGCCACCCAGCCCATCAGCTCAGCCATACCGGCCGCGTTCTGCTTGGGCTCGCGCTTGGCGAACTCTCCCCAAAACACCCCGACCAGGGACGCGCCCTTGAGCAGCGGCAAATTCAGCGGCAGTGCCGGCACTTCACCGTCGGCGAACCCGATCACCAGATAACGACCGCGCCAGGCGATGGAGCGGAAGGCAGCCTCGGCGTAGCGACCACCAACCGGATCGAAGATCACGTCCGGCCCGCGGCCCTCGGTGGCGGCTTTGATGGCGCCACGCAAGTCTTCGCTGGCGTAGTTAATGGTCTGATCGGCGCCGTGTTCACGACACACGGCCAGCTTCTCATCGGTAGAGGCGGCGGCGATCACTTTGGCGCCGATCGCCTTGGCGATCTCCACCGCGGCCAGACCCACACCTCCGGCGGCGCCCAGCACCAGCACGGTTTCGCCCGCCTGCAGCGCCGCGCGATCGCGCAATGCGTGCCAGCTGGTGCCGTAGGCGAGCACGAAGGCTGCCGCCAGGGTCGCCGGCACGCCGGGCGGCAGCGGCATGCAGGCCGCCGCCGGGGCCAGACACTCCTCGGCAAAGCCGCCGATCATGCACAGCGCGGCCACCGGCATACCCGGCCTCAGCCCTTCCACGCCCTCCCCCACCGCGACGATTTCACCGGCCACTTCGGCCCCCGGCGTGAACGGCAGCGGCGGCTGCATCTGGTATTTGTTCTGGATGATCAGCAGATCAGGGAAGTTGACCCCGGCAGCCGCGACCTTGATGCGCACCTGTCCCGGGCCGGGATCGGGAAGGTCGACATCGACCACCTTGAGCAACTCCGGTCCGCCCCACTGAGTACACTGAACTGCGCGCATCGATCGTTCCTGCATGGCAAAAGGGGCACAGGTTACCGCAGATGCGACGGCGTACTGGACTCGCAACCCGGCTCGCCATCGCTTTCCCCGTACCCCAAGGGCTTGGCTAGCGATTCGCGCTAAGCTGTCGCGCTCGCGTCCAGAACGAGCTGTATCGATGCCGCGTTGGCTATACCTCATCGTATTCCTGAGCGCTTGCGCGCCGATCACCGAAACCGCTCGCGAATTACAGTCAAAGTCAGCGCTCCCCGCGAATACGCAAGAGCAGCTCCGGGTGGTGTCGTGGAACGTTTCCCGCGACAGCTTCTTCGAGCACCAGCAGCGCTACGCCCGGGTGCTGGCGTTGATCGACGCCGACATCCTGATCCTGGACGAGATGCCTACCGACGTCAGCGCCGAGGCCATCGCCGCTGCCTTGCATCAGATTGATGATGATGGACGGCCGTGGAACGTCATTTACGGCAGCAGCGGCGGGCGCGAGCGCAGCAGCATCGCCAGTCGCCTGCCCTTGCGGCGACTGGCACCGTTCGACCAGACCCTGTTCCGCGCCGAGCCGGCTAGCCAGTGGCTGGATGCCACTCGCAGCGCCAACGAGCGTGCGCGACTGCAACGCAGCCTGCGCTCTGGCGTGACCCTGGCCGGGGCCGTGGCCCGCTGGGCCGGTCGCGAGATACTCATCGTCGGCGTTGATTTCGAATGCTGCGGCGATGGCGGCAACAGCTGGGAGGAGTCCAAGCGTCGTTACGAGGCGCGCCAACTGCGCTCGCTGATCGACGGCCAGCCCGCCGCACTGGCAGCGGCGGCCATCGTTGGCGGCGACTTCAATGCGGTCAATGGCCCGGCACCCTTGATGATTGTGCAGGGTGCTGCGGAGTCCAGCGGCCACCTGCGCATCGCCCCCGCCCGGCAGCTGGACGGCATCGACCGCTGGACCTGGGACGGGCGCGGCACCCCGTTTGCCTCCGGTCAGCTGGACTATCAGATGTATGGCAGCCGCTGGCGCGTGGCCCGAGCGTTGGTGCTGGATCTGGATGACCTCAGCGAGACTGAGCGCCGCCAATCAGGGTTGGAATTCGACCTCAACGAGCTGACCCGACACCGTCCGGTGGTGGTGGACTATCGCTGGGTGGATTAGCCCGCCGAGGGCACCGCGCAGACGCTATTCCTCGCCGTCGTTGTCGTCCTCAGAGTCGCCCTCGGATTTGCTGCCGGACTGATCTCCGCCCTCCTCGGCCTCGTCGACGCGCTCCAGCTCGGTGTGGTCTTCGGGTGCGTGACGGGCTCCCGCCGCGGCCTCTTCAACCGCCTGCTTCTCCGAGGTCGCCACGCCGACGTGGAAGGCGGCAAAGCCCGGCATCACGACCTGGTTCAGGGCCATCCCGAGGACCTTGCCGCGCACCGGCGTCACGATCTCCATGCTGTCGTTGCTGATCGGGTCGATGACTCGACCCAGGCGCTGCCCGGCGCGTACCTGCTCACCCAGCGCCACATTGCTGAAGAACAGTCCACCGGCGCCGGCGCGGATCCACTTGGAATCGTAGAAGACCGGCTGCGGCTCGCGCCACAGCCGTGCCCGGCGGGCGATACCCAGCTTGTAAAGCAGGGTCTGCATGGCGTGCACACCGTGATCGATCTCCTCCGGCTGCAGCCGGGTGGGCGCGCCCAGCTCAAAGGTCACTGCGGGAATGCCCGCGTCCGTGCAGGCGCGCCGCAGCATTCCCGGCGAACCCGGCGAATGCAGCACCGAGGTGGCACCGAAGCCGCGGGTCATTTCCAGCACCGCCGGCTGCAGCAAATCGCCGCGCACCTGAGGCAGGTTGGCGCGCTCGAAACTGCCGGTGTGGAAATCCACCAGCGCATCGCAGTGCACGATCACCTCGTTGAACAGACTGTGGGCGATGCGTGACGCCGAACTGCCATTGGCTCGGCCGGGAAAGAAACGATTCAAATCGCGTCTGTCGGGCAGGTATCGGCTGCCGCGGGAGAAACCGGCCAGATTGACGATGGGCACGCCGATCAGCGAGCCGGCCAGATCCTCCGGCTTGGTCTCGCTCATCACCCGACGCACCACCTCGATACCGTTGAGCTCGTCGCCATGGGTACCGGCGGTCAGGCAGAGGGTCGGCCCGGGCAACACCCCATGCACCACCACCACCGGCGTGCTCAGCGGCGTGCCCACAAAGGTCTGTCCGGCGCTCCACTGCAGGGTCAGCGACTCGCCGGGCTGTACCAGCTGGCCAAGGATGTTGAGCACTCGGGGTCCGCCGATGGGCGTGCTTTGTCGCGGCGTGTCCTCAGCCGTGTTGCCGATCACCGGCTCGGCACCCGGCGCCGGCAGCCCCGGAATGGATTGCGCGGTCGCTGCCGCGGCGCAGAGCGCCGCAAGCGCAGCCAGACCCAGGCGTAGAGAGCTCAGCTGGGAGGAAGGGCTGCTCACTGTTGGCACTGAGCGCACAGCCCATGCACCTCCACCAGCTGACGATCGGCCCGGAATCCCTGTTGCCGGGCCTGCGCCTGCAGCTGCGCGTCGAGCTGCTCATCGTCCAGCTCTATGGTGACCTGACAGGAATCGCAGATCAGAAACTGCGAGCGATGCGGTTGCTGGGGGTGCGGGCAGCTGACGAAGGCATTGAGCGATTCGATGCGGTGGACGAAGCCATGCTCGAGCAGAAAATCCAGCGCCCGGTAGACCGTGGGCGGCGCGGTGCTGCGGCCACGTTCATCGCCAATCTGCGAGAGCAGATCATAGGCCTTCACCGGTTTGTCCTGGGCGGCGATCAGCTGCAGCACGCGCTTGCGTATCGCGGTCAGGCGCAGCCCCCTGGCCTTGCAGCTGCGCTCGGCGATAGCGATGAAGTCTTCCTGCTGGTGATCGTGGTGTGCGTGCCCGCACTGGATCATGACGCTATCCGTTGGCTCCAACTGCAACAGTGTAACGCTTCCAGATCGTCGTCTTCGACTCGAATCAGATGTACTGGACGCGCCTTGCGATGCGCACCGGTGAGAGGCACTATTGCGAGCTGACCTCAGATCGGAGCAGTTGCATGCCAATCACAATCAGGAAGGTCCTGACCTGTCTAGTGCTGTCTACACTCTACGCTGGCGGCGCCAGCGCGCAAGGGTTGTCGTCACTGCCAGCAACGGCCGTCACCCCAGAGATCGCACAAGCGGCTGCGCTTGACTCCGCCAAGGTCGTGTTGCAGAGCGGCGTATTCGACCCGCGCTTTGCAACACTCCGCTATGTAGACGGAATGAATGGCGAATCCGCCAGCACCCGCCTGGTGCAATTTGCTCCCGAAACGGCCCGAAACGCCCGCGCAGCGCTCAAACGAGCCGGTTTCCAGGTGCTCTATTACATTCCCAACAACGCTTTCGTGGTTCGTCTGGACGGCAAGTCGCCGGCGCAGCTGGCGAGCATTGATGGCGTTCGCGCGGTGTCCGCGCTCAGAACCGGTATGAAGCTGTCCAACGAGCTGTTGTTCGGCGGTACGCCGAGCGTGTCTCCAGTCAGCGACCTGATCGAACTAGAGCTGCTGGCGCTGCCCGGACACTCGGCCGACCAACTGGCCGCCGCCATCGCCAAACTGAATCTGGGCGCCACGGTACGCGAGCGGCGCAATCACCCTGAGCTGCCCAAAGTCCGAGTGGCCATCTCACCGCAGCGTTACGCCAACTTCATCTATGCGCTGATCGAGTTGGAAGCGCTGCGCTGGGTGGAAAGGTACGTACAGCCCTACGTCGACAACCAGAACGCGATCTCACCGATGCAGGCCAACGCAGCAACCGGCACCCCCATCTGGGACCGTGACCTGATCGGCACCGGTCAAGTGGTCGCGGTGATGGATTCGGGTCTGGACCGCAATGAAGACTGGTTTACCAGCCTGGATACCGGGAGCGGGCCCAACTCGATCATCACCAACGCCGAATCCCCAACGCTACCCAACATCGGCACGCTCAACCCGGATGCCAAGGTGACCGGCTACTGGGTGCAACCGGGTTCGGAGGCCTACGACAACAACAGCGCCTGTCCCGGAGGAACGCCAACCGGCTTCCACGGCACCCACGTCAGCGGCACGACGGTAGGCGATCGCGGCGCCATCGCCACGCCCACTGAGCCGAACAACGGCACCGGCGACGGCATGGCGCCAAACGCTCAGGTGTTGTTTCAGGATATCGGCAACGACACCTCGGGCTGTCTGAGCATCACCGACTTCGCCGGCTCCATTGCCCAGGCCTTGGCCGGCAATGCGCATCTGCAGAACAACAGCTGGGGGGCGAATACCGGCGGCGCCTATTCAGGCAATGACGTCGAAGCGGACGCGGCAACCTGGGTGCTGGAAGACATCATGGTGGCTTCCTCGGCAGGCAACAACGGCCCAGGTGCGAACTCAACCGGATCGCCAGGCAATTCCAAAAACATCATGACTGTCGCCGCCCTCGGCAACGGCAACAGCACAACCATCGCCGGATTCTCCAGCCGCGGCCCGACCGACGATGGTCGGATCAAGCCAGACATCTCGGCGCCCGGCAGCAGCACGGTATCGGCTCGGGGCAACACCAACAACGATCCATCCGTGCAGTCAGGTACCACCTCGGTCAAGAGCGGCACATCCATGGCTTCGCCGACCGTTGTCGGTTCTGCGGCATTGCTGCGGCAGTACTTCGAGGACGGCTTTTATCCGCGCGGAGTGCGCGATATGGACGGCTCGGACAGCGTCGACATCAGCGGCAGCCTGACCAAGGCGCTGTTGCTCAACGGCGCGGTACCGATTGGCACCTGGCCTAGCAACAGCACCGGCTGGGGCCGGCTGTATTTGGACGGCTCGCTGTATTTCAGCGGAGACAATCGGCGCGTTCGCTACTTCGAGCGCCCCAACAGTGCCGGCCTGGAGACCGGCGAAGAGCATAGCTACACCGTCAACGTCGACAGTGGCCAGGAATTCAGGGTCACCTTGGTCTGGTTCGACATCGATGGCTCGCCCGGCGCGGGCGTGTCCTTGGTCAACAATCTGAACCTGGTCGTTGAAGGCCCTGGCGGCACCTTCCTGGGTAACGTGCTCAGCGGTGGCATTTCGCAGACCGGCGGCACCGCCGATGCCCTCAATACGGTAGAGCAGGTCCGGTTCACCGCGCCGGCAGCCGGCGCCTACACCCTGCGTGTGCAGGGCGCGAGCGTGCCCGGCAACAGCCGTGAAGGATCCAATCGCCAGGGTTATGCACTGGTCGCCTCCGGCGTCATCGGGCTGCCGGACCAGACAGCATTGGCCGCACCGGCGTCCCCGACCATCGCCAGCAATGACGTCAACGGCGTAGCGGTTGGCTTCGACAGCGTCGGCGGCGCAAGCAGCTACATCCTCTATCGCACTCCGGGCAACTGCGCCAGCGCCGATCTGACTCAGCTTCGCCAAGTCAAGCACGGTGCCGCCTCGCCGCTGCTGGATGACCACACCCAGGGTGGCTTTGAGTACGCCTATGTCGTCCGTGCGGTTGGCAACGACATCGAGGGCGAGCGCTCGACCTGCGTGGACGCGGTTTCCGCCGCACCCTGTACCTTGCTGCCCAACTTTGATGGCACCAGCTTCCAAGGCGACGGGTCAAACTTCAGCTGCGCGGTACATCTGAGCTGGCAGGGCGGTCAGACCGCTTGTCCGAACGCAACCGAGGTTCGCTACGACATCTTTGCCGATAGTGATCCTAGCTTCAGTGCGCCGGTGCTGGTCGCTGACGACGTGGTCGGCAACAGCTTCAGCGACACCAGCGTCAGCAACGGAACGCCGCGCCACTATCGCATCGTTCCCGTAGACGATCTGGGCAACATCGCGAGCAGTCAACCGCAGATCGCAGTGACGCCGGCCGGCCGGGATGGGTTCGACCCCTCAATGACCGTGGACAACGTCGAGGGCGAAACCTACATGGATATACAGGCGCCCTGGACCATCACCGACGCGCGTGCGTTCTCGGGAACGCTGAGCTACAGAAATGCCTTCGGCGATACCAACAATATCTACACCTCCAACACCTGCGCATACCTGACCGCGCCGATCTTCACCGTTCCGGTCAACGGTCAAGTCCAGTTCCGGGCACGCTTTGACATCGAACTGAACTGGGACGGCGTGGTCGTTGAGATCAGCAGCAATGGTGGTCAGTCGTGGACGCCGATCACCCCAGTCGAGGGATATCCGGACACTCTGTCACAAACCCAGTCGCCGCCCATCAACGCCTGTGGATTCCCCAGCACCCAGGGCGCATTCACCGGCAGCAGCGGCGGCCAGTTCAATACCTACACCCTGGATCTGGCCTCTCGCGCCGGACAGGACGTGCTGATCAGATGGGCGTTCACATCCGACCCAGGCTCTGAGGAAGAGGGTTTCTACCTTGACGATGTCAGCTTCACCGGCAACGGCCACCCGATTCCGGACCGTCTGACCAAGGGCGGATTTGAAAACGGAGAAACCGGCTCAGGCAACAACTACATCTGCACGCCCTGATGCCAACTGAGCATTAGATCCATTCAAGGCCCGGCACCGCCGGGCCTTTTTTTTGCCGAGCAAACGATCGTCCACCAGCAGTAACGAACCGCGCTGATCGATTTTCCTTCCCCACTACGCGTGTAGTGGTTGCTGAGCCTGAACTCCGCCTTGAGGCGTATTAGATAGGCGGCATCAATCGCTTGCCCGGACGTTTCCTGAGTGTTCGTAGTGAGGGTGTTCGTAGTGAGGGTGTTGGAGTGGCGGTGGTGGTCTCCGGACTGGAGATCGACAAAGGCGAACTTGAAGTGTACGTCGAGCCGGCTTCCATCGGTCGGCCCGATGTAGTGACACTGCTTCGCGGCTGACAGGTTCTCGCCGCCCTTTGGGCCTTGGGAGTGCGGAGTCCTCGCCATTTCTTGTCGGTACTAGCCGCATTCCTCATATCACTTTCTCGCGCCCCCCTAGACCGCGTGCGTGGGTTGGGGATTTTCATTTCGGGTGATCGATTTTTTCATTGGCTTACGCGTTTAGAGGCAAGCGAGCGCTGTGTGCGCTTTTTGTCTTT
>JAUIFV010000282.1 GCA_030430155.1 Gammaproteobacteria bacterium | reverse complement strand
AGCCCGCCAGCTGCGTTGGACGTCTTGCCCAGAGCGCCGACTTTGACCTGCGACGCCCGCCTTACTGGCGAACTTCTCAGGTGCCGTCGCGGCCGCGTGCATTGTTCAGGGAGTCCCTAGGGAAGAGGGCCCAGGGCCCAGAAAAGCGCCGCAGCACTACTGGGCCCTATGCCCTGTACCCTGGGCCCTGACGAGCACGTCCCGCGTGCGACTCACCAATCCCATCGCCAGTGCCAGCAGAGCGGTGGCCAGCAGCGCACCCAGCAGCAGAGCGTAGCTCTCGCTGCCGATCAGCAGATAGAGCAGGCCATAGGCCAAGCCCAGCACCGACCCGGCGGCGATGCCGCGACGGCGGCTGCCGAGCAATCCGATCGAAAAGGCGCCGACCATGCCGGCGAAGACCAGCGAGGAGATGGCGTAGGCCCAGTCGAAGCCCAGGTGCTCCGACAGCGCCAGCAGCAGCAGATAGAACACCACCTGACTGACCCCGATCAGCGCGTAGTCCAGTGCCCACAGCTCGCGCGAGAGCAGCAGTTCGAGCAAAAAGTAGGCGCCCAGGCTAAGAGCGACAAACAGAAAACCGTACTTCCAGGCGCGTTCGTTGCGCTGGTAGACATCGCCCGGCTGTTGCAGCGTGATGCCGAAACCGACCCGGTGCGCGCTGAGCTGGTTGAGCTGCTCAGCGCCCATCACCGGCGCCACCCCGGCGTTGAAGTCGAGCACCCGCCAGTTGGCGCTGAAGCCCTCTTCACCGACCTCGCGAGTGCGCGGCAGCAAACCGTCGGCGAAGCCGGGATCGGGCCAGTCGCCGTGCAGCTCCACACTCATGTCGCTGGCGCTGGGCAGCCACTGCAGAGAGCGCACTCCGGCCAGCACGATGGACTGGTCGATCTGCAGGCCGTCGCGCCAGCTGGCCGGATTGCTCAGGTTGGCGGCGAGCAGCGGATCGCCAGCCAGATTCTGGCCGCTGGGCACCAGACGCAGCTGCTCAGCGCCCACATTCAGATTGATTGCGGCGCGCAGTCCGCGCGGATCGCCCACCGGCAACGCCAGCGCAACGCGCTCGACGCTCAGCCCGGGCCGTTCATCAAGCATTCTGGCGATGCGCTCGGCGCTGAACTGGGCCTGCAGCTGCAGCTGGGCTTCGTAGACTGGAATCTGGAAGATGCCCAGCTGGCGCGACTGACTGGCCAGTTCGGCATCATAGCTGGCGGTCTCCGGCAACACCCAGCGATCCTCGAAACGACGTTCGAAGCCCTTCTCATCGATCTGTGGCGCGAAGGAGAAGCGCAATAGCGGTGCGCCGATCACCTGCGCCCCGCCCCAGCCGGCGGCGATGCTGGCCTCGGCCTGATTGCGATAGCCGTGGCGCTCGCTGATCAGCCCGCTGATGGTCGCCAGCAGCATGCCGAGCAGGATCCAGCCTACGCCCAGGATCAGCAGCTTGAGGGCGTGGCGGTTGAAGGGCGCGCGGCTGCGCGGGATCGGTTGCTCGGCGGCAACAGTGGTCATGGCGGCAGGCCCCGGTTCTGTCGGTGCGGACCAGCATGGCCGGCAGCGGCGGCGGCAATGGGGCCTGTTGCGGGCAGTGCGGGCCACGGATGGGGCAGATTGCGGGCACAAAAAAGCCCCGGACCCAAAGGCCCGGGGCTACTGGCACCAACTCGGTTGCGACTACAGCGAGTAGTACTGCTGGAACTCGATCGGATGGGTGTGCATGCGTAGTGCGGTGACTTCCTTCATCTTCAGCTCGATGTAGCCGTCGATGAAATCATCGCTCATCACGCCACCCGCCTTGAGGAACTCACGGTCTTCGTCCAGCGCGCGCAGCGCCTGATCGAGGGCATGGCAAACGGTGGGAATCTGCTTCTCTTCCTCTGGCGGCAGATCGTACAGATCCTTGTCCGCCGGCGCGCCCGGATCGATCTTGTTCTTGATCCCGTCCAGGCCGGCCATCAGCAGCGCGCTGAAGGTCAGGTAGCCGGTGTTGGTGGAATCGGGGAAGCGCATTTCGATGCGCCGCGCCTTCGGGTTGGAGACCCACGGAATACGGCAGGAGGCCGAGCGGTTGCGCGCCGAGTAGGCCAGCAGCACTGGCGCCTCAAAACCCGGCACCAGACGCTTGTAGCTGTTGGTGGTGGAGTTGGAGAAGGCGTTGATGGCGCGGGCGTGCTTGAACACGCCGCCGATGTAGTGCAGCGCAGTCTTCGACAATCCGCCGTACTCGTTGCCACTGAACAGATTCTTGCCGCCCTTGGCCAGCGACTGATGCACATGCATGCCGCTGCCGTTGTCGCCGACCAGCGGCTTCGGCATGAAGGTGGCGGTCATGCCGTGCTGATGGGCGACGTTGCGCACCACATACTTGAGCATCAGCAGCTCGTCGGCTTTGCGGGTGAGCGAGTTGAAGCGGGTGCCAATCTCGCACTGACCGGCGGTTGCCACCTCATGATGGTGAACTTCGGTCTCGATCCCCATCGCTTCCAGGGTCAGACACATAGCCGCGCGCAAATCGGAAAGCGAATCCACCGGCGGCACCGGGAAATAACCGCCCTTGACGCCGGGACGATGGCCGCTGTTGCCGCCGTCGTATTTCTTCTTCGAAGACCAAACGCCTTCTTCGGATTCGATTTCGTAGAAGGCGTGATTCATATCGGCGCCATAGCGCACGCCGTCGAATACAAAGAATTCGGGCTCCGGGCCGAAGAAGGCCGCATCGCCAACGCCGCTGGCCTTCAGATAGGCCTCGGCGCGCTTGGCCACGCCGCGCGGGCAGCGCGAGTAGCTCTGCATGGTGGAGGGCTCGAGCACGTCGCAGCGCAGGATCAGGGTGGGCTCTTCACTGAACGGGTCGAGTACGGCACTGGCGGCCTCGGGCAGCAGCACCATGTCGGACTCGTTGATGCCCTTCCAGCCCGAAATCGACGAGCCGTCGAACATCTTGCCGTCTTCAAACAGCTCCTCGCTGACCGCGCTGGCCGGGTAGGTGACGTGGTGCTCCTTGCCCAGCACGTCGGCAAATCGCAGATCGGCGAAACGCACGCCGTTGTCCTTGATCAGTTTCTTGACTTTATCCAGCGACATTCAATAACTCCTGGTGGTCGGTTCCGGGTGAACATGCACTAAAGGCATTAGAACTTCGCCTAATGCAATCGGCGTGCCAATAGGATCCCCTGTCTCCAGTCATGCTCAAAGCGCCACATGCTGCGGCGCACCATGCGGCCGAAGTTCTGACGCGGATGAGCGTTGACCCAGCTTGGTGCAAACGTGCACCACATTCGTGCAAGCGGGCCCGCTGGGCCCGGTAGACGCAT
>JAUIFV010000281.1 GCA_030430155.1 Gammaproteobacteria bacterium | reverse complement strand
CCGCGTCGTCGGCGCCGCTGGCGTCACCGGCGGGATCGGTAGCGATGGTGGATGTGCCGCCCCAGTCGGACAGGTTGCCGTCGACCATGAAGGCGCCGCCGGCGACCGCCACGCCCACCCACAGCAGCATGCCCACTGAGAGCAGCGCGCGGCGATGCAGCTGGCGCTTGGCGCGCATGCCGATGATCACAATCACCGTACCCAGCAGCAGAAGTCCGCCGAGTCCGGCAACCGGAATCTCAAAGGGAATGCCGAAAATGATCGGCCCGCCGCCCGGCGAACCGTCGCGGGTCAGCAACACATCCTCGTTGCCACGCTCGCTGCGCGCGCCGGCCTGCAGGCCGATGCTGCGCACCGAGGGGATGCCCACCGCCGAGGCCTGCAGCGAAAGCTCGATGGCGTCGGAACCGCCGACCCCGGTGTTCAGCGCCACCGGCCAGCCGCCGCCCATGGAAACGCCGCCGGCGCCAAAAGTGCCGCCGCCGGAGCAGGATTCCATGAACACGTCCACCACCTGCGGCGGTTGCCCGTCGACCACCGCGGTCAGCCGAATCTCGCCGCCGCTGGCGGTGCCGGGCGCGTTGGGGAAGGCTTCGCTGCAGCCGGTGTTGCTGTTGCTGTCGACGTCCAGATACAGATGGAAGCTGTCCTGGGCGTGAAGGGCCGGAGCGGCCAGCAACAACAGACCGGTGATCAGGGCTACGGGGCTAAAGCGACTGCGTGACATGGGATTCCTTCCGGACACCGGCATGGTGCGCGATTTGATAGCTAGAAATGGAATAGGGATCTGAAATACACCTGTGAGCTGGCGACGGTTTCTCTCACCCAATCGCGCAACGCACCCAAGGGTGCCGCTGCGAGGCGGGAGGAGGTCCAAGCTAGCTTAGGCGCAGCCATAGGGTTTCTGCTTCAACAGCGGCCAGCATCTCGCAAAAGGCTTGCTCGGCATTGGCGCCTACGTAGCAGCGCTGGCCTTCCGCAGGCGCGATGGACTGTACGGTGCCGGGGCCAATCAGTGCGACGGAGTCGCCCCGCGCAAGTCGCAGATACTGTTCAGTAACGGAGGTCCGGTTATCCGCGAGGCCGAAGCGCAGACGTATCTGCACGGCTGCCGAGTCCGACAGCGGCAGGCTGACTTCGCGACCGCGGTTGAGTACCGGGTGGCGGGTCATTCGCCACAGGCGCAGCTCGCGTCCGTCGCTGCCAATCAGATC
This sequence comes from Gammaproteobacteria bacterium, assembly GCA_030430155.1. Lineage (GTDB taxonomy): Bacteria > Pseudomonadota > Gammaproteobacteria > Xanthomonadales > SZUA-5 > SZUA-5. Next base: position 2,122 of record JAUIFV010000281.1, on the reverse strand, counting down.
CACTTGTGCCCAGCGAACGACGTTGCCTTCTGCGCTGGATGGGGATCCGGAGGCGTGGGCGATGTCCAGGCGGCTGCGTTCCAAAGTCGGCAGCTTCTGCAGAGGAACAACCCGAAACTGGTCGGCATGCAGCGCCGCAGCGCGCAGCGCGAACGGGGCGCCAGTGGCGGCCGCCAACAGCGACGTGGACTGCAACAGCTGACGTCTGCGCATAGGCCCCCCGAAACTCCCCAGTGCGGTGCTGCTCAAGCGGCGATAGCTTACGCCAATCGTGCGTCTTTGCGGGAAGACAGCAACCGCTTCGGGTTGCCGTTGGCTGTCAACCCAGACCATTACGCGCCTACGGTTGAGCCGGCAACTACCCCGCATTATTCATGAATGTTCGTCGCGAATGTTTCGCAGGGGCGTTGTGGTGCGGTTCGCTTCACTGAATATCGGCGAAGGCGTTCTCGGCAGTACGTCGAGTCGATCAGAGGGAGCAAACCGCGCCACAACACGCCTGCGGACGCCGCAGTAGAAGGTTCATGAATAGTGCGGGCTGGGGCACAATGGCGCCTGCTTCGGCTGCGCTTTGCCTATGAATTTGCCCCCCGCTCTGATCGTCGCCGCAGTCATTGCCCTGGGCTTTGCCGCCCAATGGCTGGCTTGGCGGCTGAAACTGCCGGCGATCCTGTTTCTGCTCAGCCTTGGGCTGCTGCTGGGGCCTGGTCTGGGCTGGGTCAATCCGGATCAGCTGCTGGGCGATCTGCTGCTGCCGATGGTCTCGCTGGGGGTGGCGATCATCCTGTTCGAGGGCAGTCTGACCCTGCGCTTCTCCGAGATCACCGGTCATCACCGAATGATCCGCAACTTGAGCAGCTGGGGTGTCGGGGTGAACTGGCTGATCCTGGCCGCCGGTGGACACTACGTCGCCGGCTTGGCCTGGCCGCTGGCCTTCCTGCTCGGCGCAATACTGGCGGTGACCGGACCGACCGTGATCACCCCGATGCTGCGCAGCGTGCGTCCCAGCAAGCGGGTCGGCGACGCGTTGCGCTGGGAAGGCATCGTGGTCGATCCGATGGGTGCCATCCTGGCCGTGCTGGTGTTCGAGTTCATGGTCTCCGGCACCGGACTGCGCCCGCTGCAGGTGTTCGGCGAGATGCTGCTGATCGGCGTGGTCCTGGGCGGCGCCGGCGCGATGGCCATCGATCAGCTGATACGGCGTCGCTGGGTCCCGGACTATCTGCTCAATTACGCCACGCTGGCAATACTGCTAGCCGTGTTTGCCGGCTCCGACGCCATCGTTCATGAGTCGGGGCTGCTCTCGGTGACGGTGATGGGCATCGTCCTGGCCAATCGCAAGGATCTGGATATCGAGCAGATCCTGCACTTCAAGGAGCACCTCGCCACGGTGCTGATCTCGGTGCTGTTCATCCTGTTGGCGGCGCGCATCGACCTGTGGCTGCTGCAGAAGACCTGGGCGATCTGCCTGGGCTTTTTGTTGTTTGCGCAGTTCATTGCGCGACCTTTGATGGTGCTGCTGTGCCGTATCGGCACCACCTTCACCTGGCGCGAAACCGCCTTCCTCGGCTGGATCGCGCCGCGCGGCATCGTGGCCGCGGCGGTTTCGGCGCTTTTCGCCCTGAAGCTGGAACAAGTGGGCTATCTGGGTGCGGAGAAGCTGGTGCCGCTGACCTTTGCGCTGATCCTGGGTACGGTTTTGATCCAGAGTGCTACCGCGGCGCCCTTGGCGCGCTGGCTGGGGGTGGCCGAGCCGCGGCAGCGCGGAATTCTGATCGTCGGCTCCAATCGATTCTCGCGCGAGTTGGGCCGAGTGCTGAAGAAGGAAGGGGTGCCGATACTGGTGCTGGACCCGGACTGGAACAGCGTCCGTGAGGCGCGAATGGCTGATCTGCCGGCCTTCTATGGCGATCCCACCGACCATCGCACCGAGCGGCTGCTGGACATCTCCGGGCTGGGGCTGCTGCTGGCGCTGTCCCATCGCAGTGATCTGAACGCGCTGGCCTGTCTGCGCTACGAGCCGGAGTTTCCGGGCGCGCGGCGTTTCTTCCTGCCGTTCTCCACGCTGTCGGTAGGCGAGGGGCCACCCATCGAGCGGCACATGCTGGCGCGGCGCTGGCTG
>JAUIFV010000280.1 GCA_030430155.1 Gammaproteobacteria bacterium | reverse complement strand
GGATGCCACTTCGGGCGACATGAACAACAACCTGGGGGGCTTCCTGTGCCGCAACGGCAAGATGGATGAATCGCTGCAGTTTTTCGACAAGGCCGTCGCCGATCCGTTCTACAGAACCCCGCAGGCAGCCCTCACCAACGCCGGTATGTGTGCCAACTCCATTGGCCGCATCGATCTGGCAGAGGCCTATCTGCGCCGCGCCCTGGAGCGCGACCCGAATTTCTCGCCCGCGCTGCTGCCGATGGCAGTGATCCTGCACAACGCAGGCGATCACATGAAGGCGCGCGCCTTCGCCCAGCGCTACGAGTTCGCCGAAGGCGATTCTGCTGAATTTCTGTCGCTGGCCATCGATATTGAACACTCGCTAGGTGACGACAGAGCCGCAAACGAATACGCTTCGCGCCTGTTCGCCGCCTACCCCGACTCTGAACAGGCCCGCCAGCTGAAGGAGAAGCTGAAATGAGCATAGACGAGCAGGAAAGCTCGCAAGGATCGGAAAACAAGATCCCCTCATCGCTGGGTGCGTGGTTGAAACAGGCTCGCGAAGAGGCCGGATTTACAATCGAGGACATTGCCCGTGCCCTGAAACTGGCGGGATCCACGGTTCAGGATCTGGAGCGCGACCGGATGGACCACATCGGCGCACCGATCTACTACAGAGGTTTTGTGCGCTCGTACGCGAAGATTCTGGAACTGCCCGAGGTGGCGGTCGAATCCCGCTTGAATGATCTGATCAACGAAGACCCGATGCCGCAGGCACCAGAAGGCACTATGCGCGTGCGACGCAGCCGCTGGATGGAACGCTACACCCTGATGGCCAGCTATGTGGTCGGGACCGCACTGGTGCTGCCGCTGTTGTATTGGCTGGTGAGCAGCGACGGATCGACGCGACAGCTCAGCGAGCAAACCGCTCCGGGGATCGACCTGCCCAAGCCGGAGCGCACTCAATCCCAGTCGCAGATCGACGCCGGCAATTCGGACGATGCGCCCCTAAGCATGGCCACGGCGACTACGAATCGTCCAGCAGCCCCGCCCAGCAACGATCGCAACGGCGCTGAGGAACAGGTTTCGGCGCCAGTCGCCGCATCCTTGACCCCCTTCGGCTTGGGCCGTGGTGCTGCAGCGCCGGTCACCACAACCGAGCAGCTGACCCTGGAGTTGGATCAGGCCAGCTGGGTGTCTTTGGAAGACGGCCAGGGCGAGCGCCTGGTGTATCGCACATTGAGTGCGGGTCGGCATCAGTTTGGCGGCTCACCGCCATTGAAGCTGCGTCTGGGTAATGTCACGGGAAGCCGCTTGTTCATCGCTGGGCAAGCTGTGGATCTGCAGGCTTACCAGCGCGGCAACGTTGCCAACCTGACTTTTACCAGCAACGAACAGGGCACGTTGCAGGCTGAACCCGCTGAGCAACCAGCTCAGTAGTTCGCCGCCAATCGACGCTACACTATCGCCGCCGTGTCCGACCCGGCGTTGTCATTCATCGCGCTACTCATTACAGAACTGATTGCAGACCATGGCAGACGAAATTCTCGATTCCCACGAACAGGGTGAACAGGTAAGGAAGTGGCTGGAGAAGAACGCCACATCAATCGTAGTGGGACTGCTGGTCGGCCTGCTTGCGGTATTCGGCGGCAAGCGCTGGACCGAATCTCAGATTGCCCATCGCGGCGAGGCGATGGCGCAGTACCAGCAGATGATGAGCCCTGAGATCGATGACGAGACCTTCAACGCGCATTACCTGGCGTTGACCCAGTCCTACAGCGACACCCCCTATGCCGGTCTGGCCGCACTGGCCAAATCAGAGCGCGAGCTGAATCAGGCGCAAAGCGAAGAAGCGCTGGCCGGCCTGCGCCTGGCCGCCAAGGAAGCCACGCCCGAGGGTGTGCGAGTGATCGCCAACCTGCGCTTGGCCAGGGCGCTGATTGCGGCCGGGCAAGCCGACGAAGCGCTGCGTCAGATCGACGCACTGCAGACGGCTGGATTCAAAGGCGCGATCGCCGAGGTCCGCGGCGACGCATTGGCCGCCAAGGGCGAACGCGATGCGGCCAAGACGGCCTACGAAAACGCCCTCTCCTACATGGACATCGGCGCTGCCGGGCGCGACATGGTGGAAATGAAGGTCGCCGACATGAGCGCGGTAGCGACACTGGTCGAAACTACCGCGCCTGCCGAAACGGCCCCAGCCGCCGCTGAGGATGCTGACGAGCCGGCGACGGAGGCAGCCAGCACGGAGGCCAGTTCGTGATCCGCCCGCTTGGACTGGCTGTAATCATCGGCCTGGTGGCATTGGCTGGCTGCAAGGGCGACGGCAAGAAAGCGCCCAAGGACAACATTGATCCGCCGACCGAACTGGTCGACCTGGTCGCGCCGCGTGCGGTGAATCGGTTGTGGAGCACCGACGTCGGCAAGGGCGCCAGGCTTGCCGGCGCCAACATTGGCGTCAGCGTGGCCGATGGCAAGGTCTTCAGCGCCAATCTCGACGGCGATGTGCGCGCCTTGGATGCACGCAGCGGCAAGACCCTGTGGCAAGTGGAAACGGACATCCGGATGGGCGGCGGTCCCACCGCGGCCGACGGACTGGTCGCCATCGGCACGCTCGAAGGTCAACTGCTGGTGTTTGACACCGACGGCACCAAGCGTTGGGAAGCCACGGTAAGCTCCGAAATCGTGTCCGCCCCGGCGGTAGGTCGCGGCATGGTTGTGGCAATGAGCAATGACGGCCGCACCTATGCCTATGCCGCCAATAGCGGCGATCGGCTGTGGGTGGTGGACAGCGCAGTGCCTGCGCTGAGCCTGCGCGGAAACGCGCCACCGATCATCGGCGAAAACCTGACCTATCTGGGTCAGGCCAATGGGCGCGTACAGGCGGTGTCCAACCTGACCGGCGAGCCGGCCTGGGAAGCGCAGCTCGGCGACACCAGTGGACGCACCGAACTGGAGCGGATGATCGACGTTGATGGCCGAATGATGCTGATCCAGGGCGATTTGTTCGCCGTGGGCTTCGGCTCCAAGGCGCAGGCGCTCGCCGGTGATTCCGGACGCGTGCTGTGGACCCGTGATCTGTCCTCCTACACCGGTTTCGCCTTGGCCGGAGCGGCGCTGATGGTGACCACGAGCAGTGGCGAGATCCTTAATCTGGACACCCGTAGCGGTAGCGCGCTGTGGAAGCAGGACGACTTGCTCTATCGATTCCTGACGACGCCCGCGGTACTTGGCGACACCGTCGTGGTCGGGGACTTTGACGGCTATCTGCACTGGATCAACATCGACGATGGCGCCATCGTTGCTCGCGCTCGGCCCGGCAAAAAGGGCATCCGCAGCGTTCCAGTGGTTGCCG
>JAUIFV010000279.1 GCA_030430155.1 Gammaproteobacteria bacterium | reverse complement strand
AGCTTGATGCTAGCAACGGTGCGCTGAAGCTGCTTGACCATTCCCCATCTGGCGACTTCGATCCCCTAGTCGATAGCTTTGGCCGGCTGCTGTTCACCCGCTGGGATCACTTGCAGCGCGACCAGCAGGCCGAGGGTGCGGGCAATCCCTTCGGTACCTTTGACTGGGCTTCCGAAGCCGCCGATGCGCCGATTTTGCCAAACATGACCGAGGTCTTCCCGGAGCCCCGGATTGCCGCCGGTGGCAGCACCGTCAACGGTCATCGATTCAACAACTTCTTTCCATGGCAGCTGGCCCAGGACGGCACTACGCCGGAGTGGGCTATTTCGATCGCAGCTTCAACGACGACGGCAATCTGAACGAGTTCATCGCTTCGGTCAGCGGGCGTACCAATCCCAACGAAGTGGAGAACGTGTTCCAGATCGTCGAGGATCCGAATCAGCCTGGTCGCTACCTGGCCATCGATGCGCCGGAGTTCACCTCGCACGCATCGGGGCAGCTGATCAGTCTGGACTCGCCGCCCAGCGCCAATCCTGACGACGTGGTGATCAATTACCTGACCCCGCGCAGCACCGAGGGCACCACGCCTGCGCCGGACCATACCGGTCATTATCGCAACCCGCTGGTGCTCAGCGACGGCACCGTGGTGGTCGCGCACACTGACGAGCAGGGCCCGTTGGCCAATCTGGGCAGCGCCCTGGCGCCGATTCCAAACTACCGCTTCCGTTTGAAGGTCCTAGGCCCGGACGGCGGATTCCTGGCCCCGGCGTCCACTCTGACCGGCGGCATCAACAAGACTGTGAGCTTCTGGAACCCCGATCAGATGGTCAACTACAGCGGCGAGCTGTGGGAACTCTCTGCGGTGGAAGTCAAAGCAACCACGCCGCCGCCGAATACCAGCGAGCCTCCGCTGGCGGCCGCAGAGATGCAGGCATTCACCGAGGCCATGGTCGATCCTCAGGACTTCCGTGATTTCCTCAATCAGCAGCAGCTGGCGGTGATCGTGGTACGCAATCAGACCTTCCGCGACGATGCCGATCGTCAGCAGCCCTTCAATTTGCGGGTTCCCGGCGGCGTGCAGACCATCGGTGCGGCGGGCACGGTTTATGACATCGCCCATTTTCAGCTGATCCAGGGCGATCAGCTGCGCGGCAGAGGCGGCAGCGCCGATCCTCGTCCTGGGCGGCGAGTGCTGGCGCGCTTCCTTCATGATCAGAACGCGCTGGCCTACAACCTGCCCAACCCGGGCGGACCGGAGGGCAGCACGCCGATCTTTGCCGACGGCTCAAGTGCGATATTCGTGCCCACTCAACGCGCGCTGAGCTGGCAAACCACCGCGCCTGACGGCACCCCGGTCGTTCGCGAACGCTTCTGGCTGGGCCTGCAGCCCGGCGAGATCCGCACCTGTGACGGCTGCCACGGCGTCAACCGCTTCGGTCAGGCCGGTCAGGGCGCCTCCACCGAGAAGCCAGATGCGTTGGTGGCGTTGTTGCAGCATTGGGCGGGGTTGGTGGGGAGCGGGGATATTTTTGCGGATTCGTTCGAGGACTAGGTTTTACGTTTTACGTTTTACGTTTTACGAAAGAGCAAGAGCAGAGATGGGGCTCTTCGCTCTTAACGTAAAACGTAATCACGTAAAACCAATCCGGTCCTTCCAAAGAATCCCGAACAACACCGCCGCGCACGCCAAGTCAGTGACGACGATACCAACGATCAATGCGCTTGGAATGGGCTTTGCGATTTCGCTCCCGAACGCCGCGTAGCAAATCAGCGTGCCGACCAGCATGCACACAAACACCAGATAGGCCAGCCAGCGCCAGCCGCGCTTGAGGCCAGCGGCGGCGAGCAGGTAGATCAGGCCGATGGGAATCAGTAGCAGGCCGACGTCGGCCCAGCCGCTGAACGGTCCGGCGAACAGATGCAGCAGCGCCGACAGGCCCAGCGCGTAGGCGGCGTAGCGATAGTGCGGGTGTACCGCGTTCACGGCTGATCTCCAGTGGCCTGCGGGCAGGGCATGCCGGCGGCGGTCCAGATCAGCATGTCGTCCAGATGCGCCTGCATGCTGCCGGGGGCCGGCTCGCGTCCGCCGCCCGGAGCAAAGCCCCAGGTGATGAAGGCGTGGGCCTGAGCGTCATGGAGAATGTGCTGAACCAGCCCTTCGCCATCGCGACCGCCGTTGCGGGCCGGATCGCGCAGCTGGGCACAGATGCTGACGCTGTCTTTGCCGTACCAGGCGAAAGCGGCCGGCGCGAGCATCCACGGGTGGCCGGCGTGCGGCGCCCCGTGGGCGACACTATTGGGCCCTGCGGAGGTGATGTGGCAGGTCGAGCAGAGCAGCGACTCCACGCCCATGCGGCTGGCGCCGGCGTTGATATTCATCCCGTGCGGTCGAGGCGCGTCATAGCTGGGCCCGGACCACATCGGCACATTGCGCTCATCGACATGGCAGTTGGCGCAGCGCGGGTGGGACAGCACGGCATAGATCCGCTCCCAGGCGGCTGCTGCGGCGTCAGCGCTGATTTCGCCCGCGGGCCGATTGAGCGTCAGACCGCTGTCACCTGCGGCGAGCGCCGTAGCGCCGAGCATACTCAGTGCAAGGAGCGAGGTAGGCATTACTGAACGGCTCCTCATCAGACGAAATCGATGGCTTTGTTGAAGGGCATTTCGCGCAGGCGTTTGCCGGTCGCGGCAAAGATGGCGTTGGCCAGTGCCGGCGCGGCCGGTGGCACTGGCGGTTCACCGATGCCGCGGATGTGCGGGGAGTTCTCCAGCCCGCGCACTTCGATCTGCGGGCACTGATACAAACGCATGCCCTCAAACTGATGGTAGTTGCGCTGCTGCGCGCGGCCGTCGGCGTAGGTGATCTCGCAGTTCATTGCGTGGCCCAGACCCCAGACCACCGCGCCCTTGACGTGGTTGTCGAAGTTGATGGGATCGACGATGCGTCCCACCTCGGCGGCCACATAGACCCTGTCGATGCGTATCCCGGCCTCGGTCATGGTCACTTCCACCACTTCCGCGGTGGGTACGCCAAAGGAGTCCACCAGGGCCAATCCGCGGCCGCGACCGGCAGCCAGCGGCGAGCCCCAGTTGGACATCTCGCCGACCGTTTCCAGCACCTTGCGGGTCATCGGTTCGTTGCATAGCCGTAGGCGCTCAAGGAGGGGATCCAATCCCGCAGACGCGATCAACTCGTCCATCGCCGATTCGAGGAAGAAGCCGCCGCTGGACGCGCCGACCGAGCGCCAGGAACTTACCGGGGCCAGATTGGGGACCCGATAGGCTCGCACACGCAGGTTGGGTATGGCGTAGGCCGCGTTCCAAACGCCGGCGGCGATCTGCTTGTCAGCGCCCGGTGGAGCG
>JAUIFV010000095.1 GCA_030430155.1 Gammaproteobacteria bacterium | reverse complement strand
TCCACCAGCCGCTGATGCCGCGATGCACGTCCCGATCATCACCGCTGGCACAGCTGCCGGCGCCGCCGGGCAACAGGCTGGCCAGGACGATGGGCTGGCCACCGAGCGGATTGGGGATTTCGATCTGTTCGGCGGCCGTTTCGCTCAAAAAGCCGCGCTGCAGCCCGTTACTGACTTCGCCCGCCGCCCACTGGCCGCCCTGCTGGGCATCCAATAGCGGCAGGGTCAGCCCCTGCGCCACGAACTCGCTATCGCGCGGCCGATTCAGCCAGCACGGGCTGGCCATCACCGGCAGCCCCGGGCTGTAGCCCGAAGTGGTCCCAGGTAGCGCCTCCAGGCAGGCCCCGTCGGCGCTGCTCAGATAGGTGTCGACGACCGCGGTCGCGCCGATGGCGTTGCTGCACACGGTGCTGTTGACCGGCGCGGTGCAGTCGCCAGCAACCAAATCGACTCGCTGCAGATCGCCATCGCGCTGGCTGGCCGGATGAAAAAGCAGCAGGCTGCTGGCGTCCAGAAAGCCGTCGGCCGGATTGCTGTCGCCGTTGAGCGCTTCGGCCAGCTGCGCGTTGAAGGAAATCTGGGTCAGTGGAATCGGCGTGTCGGTGAAGTCCAGGCAGCCGAAAGGCGTGTCCAGAAATACGTGCGGGTCGCGCAAGGCCAGCTCGCTGACCCGCAGCGCGTCGGCCGGCGGATACTCCAGGCCATCGACCCCCAACCAGTCGGCCGGCAGCTCCGCCGCAACCGGCCCGCTGCCCAAGGCGGCGGTCAGCAGCAGCCAGAGCGCACCGAGACGACGACGTCGATCGCCATTGCTTGCTGTACGCACCTGTAGTCCCCCTGCGCTGGCGAGATAAACCCACATCAGGCGAAACTATGCCGGTCCCGGCAGGCCCGAGTCTACGTGTCCAAACAGCAGCGCCCCCCGCATCGAGTGGAATTGACTGCCCAGGGCGCGCGGGTAGTCAGCGGCAATGCCAGCCCTGAACGACCCAGGAAGCTCAATGCCTGGTGGCGGCTGGTTCGCGCCGACAAACCCATCGGCACCCTGCTGCTGCTGTGGCCCACGCTGTGGGCGCTGTGGCTGGCCGCCGAAGGCTTTCCGCCCTGGGCAACGCTGCTGATCTTCGTTGCTGGCGTAGTGCTGACCCGCTCCGGCGGCTGCGTGATCAACGACTATGCCGACCGCTGGCTGGATCCGCAGGTCGCACGCACCAACCAGCGCCCGCTGGCGACCGGCGAGATCAGCGGCACTGAAGCCCTGATCGGCTTCGCGGTAATCATGCTGATCGCCTTCGGCCTGGTGCTGCTGACCAACCGGCTCACCGTCTACTTCAGCCTGGCCGCGCTGGCGCTGGCCGTGTTCTATCCCTACAGCAAGCGGCTGATCTTCTTCCCCCAGGTGGTCCTCGGCGCGGCCTTCTCGATGGCCATCCCGATGGCCTTCGCCGCGGTGCGCGGCGAGGTGCCGCAGCTGGGCTGGCTGCTGTTCTGCGCCAACTTGCTGTGGACCACGGCCTACGACACGCTGTACGCGATGGTCGACCGCGACGACGACCTGAAGATGGGGGCGCGCTCGACCGCAATCTTGTTTGGCGATCTGGACCGCGTCGCCATCGGCGTACTTAACGGCACCTTCCTGCTGGCCCTGTTCCTGCTCGGACAACGCGCCGAGCTGGGCACCGTCTACTATGCCGCACTGGTGTTGGCCGCACTGCTGCTGATCTACCAGCTGTGGCTGGCCCGCGCGCAGCAGCGCGAGCCCTGCTTCGAGGCCTTTCTCAACAACAACTGGGTGGGGCTGGTGGTGTTTGTGGGGATTGCGACCAGTTATGTATTGGATAGCTAGGGCCCAGGGCACAGGGCCCAGTAGTAGAACCGCCTTGACGTGCCTTTTCTGGGCCCTGAGCCCTGGGCCCTGAGCCCTGAGCCCTGGGCCTTTCCAGACCCAGGGGCCCTCTTTAAGCCCTAGCCAACGCCCACGCCTGCACACTCACCGCTCCCGCCCGCTTGAGCGCCTTGGCTGCCGTTTCCATCGTCGCGCCGGTGGTCATGACGTCATCGATCAGCGCCATGCGCAGGCCAGCGACAGCCGGATCGGCGGCGAAGGCGCCGGACAGATTGCGCCTACGCGCTTTGGCGTCGAGGCCGCTTTGCGGTGCGGTGGCACGGACTCGGCGCAGCAGGTCCGGGCGCAGCGGCAGCTGCAGGCGTTTCGCTAGTGGTCGGGCCAGCTCCAGCGCCTGGTTGTAGCCGCGCTCGATCAGCCGGTCGCGGGCCAGCGGAATCGGCACCAACACATCCACCGCTGCGACCGCTGGCGCGGCCGTCTTGTGGGTCCACAAGCGACCCAGCACTCGACCAGCGGCTAGGTCACCGGCGAACTTCAGCTTGAGCACGATCGCGTCCAGCGGTGGCGCGTAGAGCCAGGGCGACCAGGCACCGTCGAAGGTCGGGGCTTTACGCAGGCAGCGGCCGCAGGTCGCCGCCGATTCCGCCATCGCCACGGCGCAGCGCGGACAGCAGCAGTCATTCGGCTGCAGATCAGCGCGGCAGCCGGCGCACAGATCGTTGACGGCATTGTCGGCGGCGCAGGCGACGCATCGTCCCGGCCACAGTGCACTCAGCCAGCGCTTTAGCGGCGAACCGCCGCTGTCAGCGGTGTCGGTCAGATCCCTCATCCCGGTTTACAATCGCGCGATTACAGTATTCGGAGTCTCGCCCATGGCCGACGGCCACGCTAGCGCCGCCTGGACGGTGGACCAAGCCCTCGCGCTCTACGAGCTGCCGCTGATGGAGCTGCTGTATCGGGCGGCACAGACCCATCGCGAGCATTTCGATCCCAATCAGGTGCAGATCAGCACACTGTGTTCGATCAAGACCGGGGCCTGTCCGGAGGACTGCGCCTACTGTCCGCAGAGCGCACGCTACAAGACCGGGCTGAAGGCGGAGAAGCTGATGCCGCTGGACGAGGTGCTGAGCCGGGCCGGAGCGGCCAAGGCCCAGGGGGCGACGCGTTTTTGCATGGGTGCGGCCTGGCGCAGTCCCAGGGAGAAGGACCTGGCCCAGGTCGAGGCGATGGTGCGTGGGGTCAAGGCGCTGGGTCTGGAGACCTGCTGCACGCTGGGCATGCTGGAACCGGCGCAGGCTCAACGGCTCAAGGATGCGGGGCTGGATTACTACAACCACAATCTGGACACCAGCCCGGAATACTACGGCGAAATCATCAGCACCCGGGTCTATCAGGAGCGCCTGGACACCCTGAGCGCGGTGCGCGAGGCGGGGATGAAGGTGTGCTGCGGCGGCATCGTCGGAATGAACGAGAGTTCCGGTGATCGGGTCGGCCTGCTGGTCGCTCTGGCCAATCTGCCCGAGCCGCCGCAGAGCGTGCCGATCAATCAGCTGGTCCGCGTTGCCGGTACGCCGCTGGGCGAGGCCGAGGCGTTGGATCCGCTGGATTTTGTACGCACCATCGCGGTGGCGCGTTTGCTGATGCCGAAGGCGATGGTGCGGCTGTCGGCTGGCCGCGAGACGATGAGCGATGAAATGCAGGCGCTGTGCTTTTTCGCCGGCGCCAACTCGATCTTCTACGGCGACAAGCTGCTGACCACCGCCAATCCCGAAGCGGAAGCAGACCGCGCCTTGTTCGAACGACTCGGCATGCAGCCGATGGGTGGCACCGTCCCGGCCGGCGAATGACCGCAAGCAACGAGCGCCCGCGCTTTGCCACTGCGCTGGAGGAGGCCGGGCAGCGGCGTCAGGACGAACTGCGTCAGCGCCGACTGCGTCCGCTGCGCTGGCTGGACGACGGCCGCATCGCGACCGGCGATGACGACGCCCGGGCGCTGTTCGACTTCTGTAGCAACGACTACCTGGGCCTGGCCCGCGACCCGGAACTGGCCGCAGCGCTGGCGACAGCGGCGCGCGAGTACGGCAGCGGCGCCGGCTCGGCCCACGCCGTGGTCGGCCACCATCAGCAGCATCAGCGCCTGGAGGCCGAGCTGGCGGAATGGCTGCAGCGGCCGCGCGCGCTGCTGTTCTCCAGCGGCTGGTCGGCGGCCTTGGGGACCATCACCGCGCTGCTCGGTCGCCACGACCTTTGCGTGCAGGACCGACTCAACCACGCCTGTCTGCTCGACGGTGCGCGCCTGGCCCAGGCCCGGCTGCGGCGCTACGCCCACGGCCAGGCATCAGCGGCCGAGGCGCTGCTGGCCGCCGAGCCGGAACGCCGCGCGCTGCTGGTCAGCGACGGCTTGTTCAGCATGGACGGCGACTACGCGCCGCTGGTCGAACTGGCCCAGGTCTGCAGCCGTCAAGGTGCCTGGCTGATGATCGACGAAGCCCACGCGCTGGGCGTGTGTGGCGCCGAAGGGGCCGGCAGTGCCGCAGCGGCCGGATTGGATAGTGCACAGGTGCCGGTGCTGATGGGCACCTTTGGCAAGGCGCTTGGCGGCTTCGGCGCCTTCATCGCCGGCTCCGAGCTGCTGATCGACACGCTGATCAATCAGGCCCGACCGCATCTGTTTACCACTGCCATGCCGCCTGCTTGGGCCCACGCCATGAGCGCGGCACTGCGGCGAGTACGTGGGGCGGAGGATCTGCGTCAGGCTCTGGCCCTGCGTATTGCTCGCTTTCGCACTCGCGCTAAGGAACTGGGACTGCCACTCAGCGATTCATTAAGTCCTGTACAGCCGCTGATCCTGGGCGTATCCGAGCGCGCTTTGGACTGGGAAGCGGCCCTGTACGCAGCCGGATACGCGGTCAAGGCGATCCGTCCGCCGACAGTGCCTGTCGGCCAGGCCCGGCTGCGCATCACCCTGAATGTGCGCCAGCCGCTGGCGACCATCGATGCGCTGGCCGAGCAGCTGGCCAGACTGCACGACGCCAACCCGGCGCCGCTTGCCGAGACCGACTATGCATCTTGAGTCCTTCGGCCAGGGTCCGGATCTGGTGCTGCTGCACGGCTGGGCCATGCACGGCGGGGTGTTCGAGCCGCTGGTGGAACGACTGCAAAACCGCTATCGGCTGCACTGCGTGGATCTGCCCGGGCACGGCCAGTCGGTCGCCGCGAGCGGATTCGACCTGGCCGCCATTGCCGACGAGCTGGCGGCGCGCTGGCCACGCGCGGCGTGGCTGGGCTGGTCGCTGGGCGGATTGGTCGCGCTGAAGCTGGCACTGCGCCACCGGGCAGCGGTGCGGGCGCTGGTGCTGGTCGCCGCGTCCCCACGCTTCACCCACGCCGAGGACTGGCCTTGCGCGGTATCCGCGTCGGTGTTCGAGCAGTTCGCCAGCGCCTTGGCCGAGGATCTGCCGCGCACACTGGAGCGCTTCCTGGCCCTGGAGACCCTCGGCGCCGAGCATGCCCAGGACGAGCGCCACTGGCTGCGCGGATTGATCAAGGCGGTGCCGCAGCCCAGCGCGACCCTACTCACCCAGGGACTGGCGATTCTTCACGACACCGACCTGCGCACCTCGCTACCCGATCTGCAGCCGCCGACGCTGTGGATAGGCGGACGGCGCGATCGGCTGGTGCCGCCGGCGGCGATCGAGGCCGCTGCCGCGCTGTGCGCCAACGGCGGCGCGCTGATTGTCGAGCAGGCCGCCCACGCCCCTTTCATAGGCCGTCCGCAGGCGTTCGCCGACGCGCTGGAAGACTTTCTGCAGCGGGTGCCGCAGTGACCCGCATCGACCAGCAGCGCGTGGCGCAGAACTTCGCTCGGGCCGCCGCCGGCTATGACCGTGTCGCCGCGCTGCAGAGCGAAACCCGCGCCGAGCTGCTGGAGCGACTGCAAGCGCTGCAGCTGCAGCCGCGCCGGGTGATCGACGTCGGCTGCGGCACCGGCCACGGCGCTCGCGCCCTGAAGCGCCTCTATCCCAAGGCCGAAGTGCTGGCCATCGATCTGGCCCTGCCGATGCTGCAGCAGGCGCGCAGGCAGATCGGCTGGTTTCGACCCTTCACCCGTATCGCCGCCGATGCCGCCAGGCTGCCTGTAGCGGATGCCAGTGTCGATCTGCTGTTTTCCAATCTGTGCATCCAGTGGTGCGATGACTTGCGGGCCACCTTTGTCGAATGGGCCCGAGTTCTGCGCCCCGGGGGAATGGCGCTATTCAGCACATTCGGCATGGACTCGCTGCAGGAGTTGCGTAGCGCCTGGGCGGCAGTCGACGAGCAGCCGCATCTGATCGAATTCCTGCACATCCAGCAAATCGGCGACGCGGCGCTCAAGGCCGGACTGGTCAATCCGGTGCTGGATCGCGATCTGCTTACACGACGCACCCCGGACGCGCTTACCCTGATGCGCGAGCTCAAGGCGCTGGGCGCCGGCAATGCCGCGGCCTCACGACAACGCGGTCTGACCGGCAAGCGCGCGTTGGCCACGCTACAAGCCGCCTACGAGGAGCTGCGCCAGCCCGCCGGGTTGCCGGTGACCTGGGAAATCGTCTACGGCCAGGCCAGCGGTGCCGAGATGGCCGCAAAAGCAGCGACCCCGCAAGGCACCAGTCTGGATCAGCTCAGGGCCACCCTGCCGTCACGACGGGATCGCTGATTGCCCGGCCTTGCCGACCATTGGGACCAGCGACCGCCGTCATGGGATCGCGTCAATGGTGCCGATGGTTGATAGTGCGTAGGCTTGGCGGATGAATGACATTGCGCTGAAAGCGCTCGAAAGCGGCCACGCCGCGCGCGCCAGCACTTCCGCCGAAGAGCATCGGCTGGTCAGGCTGCGCACCGTGATCGGCGTCGGCTTGGCGGCCTTTGCGCTGCTGGCGGTGCTGCAGACCTTGGCGCGCTACACCGACTCGGTGGAACCGGAGCCGTCCTTTTTTGCCCTCGCAGGGGAGATCATTCTCTACTACCCGCCGTGGGTGATTTTCAGCACCGCTCTGTTTGCGCTGCTGGAAAGGCGCGCACATCTGATGGCTGACGGCTGGGGGCTGCTGCGGGTATTTGCGTTCAGCCATCTGCTGTTTTTCTGCCCGTACATGGTCTACGAGGTCACCCTGGTCAGCCTGCGCAACGGCTGGCCGCTGAGCGAGCTGCCGATGCGGCTGGCAACCTGGCCAGGGTTTGGCTACTTCGTTGACTACGTGCTGTTTTGTGGGATCTTCGGCGCCACTTTTGGTCTGGCTCTGATCCGCGGTCAGATCGAGCGCGATCGCCGCAATCAACGGATGCAGGCCAAGATGCTCAATATGCAGCTGCAGTTGGAGCATCAACGGCTGGCGGCAATACAGGCACAGCTGGAACCGCACTTCCTATTCAACGCTCTCAATGCGATCAGCGGCCTAGTGCGGGGCGAAGAGAAGAAGGTCGCGCTGAGCGCCATCGCCAGGCTCAGCGAGCTGCTCCGCTACACCCTGGGCGCGAGTCGACGCGACTGGGTCAGCATCGCCGATGAGCTGCGCTTCGTGCGCGACTACCTCAGCCTGCAGTCCTTGCGCCATGGCGATCGCCTGCAGGTGCGCATTGAGGCCGATGAGGACAAGCTGCGCGATCTCAGCTGCCCGCCGCTGCTGCTGCAACCGCTAGTGGAGAACGCGCTGCGCCACGATCTGGAAACCCATCAACGCGCCAGCGATATCCTGTTGCGCATCACCGTCCAGGGTGAGGGCATTGCGCTGCATCTGAGCAATCCGGCGAGCGCAAACGCCGCGCCGAATCCGGGCCTGGGACTGGGTCTGAGCCATACTCGCGAGCGCCTGCGGCTGCGCTATGAGGGCGCTGCGAAGATCCAAACCGAGGTCGTCGACGGCCGCTTCCAGGTCGACCTTTGGCTGCCAGAGGTGGAAACATGAAGGCAAGCGCCAACGCGGCCATTGCGCCAGCGCAAGAAAGCACCAGCGTCCGTGCGCTGTTGGTCGATGACGAGAAGCTGGCCAGGGCCAACCTGCGCCACGCCTTAAGCGAGGTTCCGGGATGGCAGGTCGTAGCCGAATGCGGCAGCGCCGCGGCCGCGCGAGCGGCGCTGTCGGTGATGGCCGTGGACGTGGTCTTCCTCGACGTGCAAATGCCCGAGGAAACCGGTCTGTCGCTGGCCCGTAAGCTGGTCGCGGAGGATTCGGCGCCGGTGATCGTCTTTGTCACCGCCTACGATCAGTACGCCATCGAAGCCTTCGAGGTGCACGCGCTGGACTACCTGCAGAAGCCTTTCGATGACGCTCGCCTGGCGCAAACGCTGACTCGAGCACAGGAACTGCTCAGCCTGCGCCAGTCGCCGCCGTGGCGCGAGGCCATTGCCGACGCGATGAATTCGGTGGATGAAGCGCGTCAGTCCAAGCCCAGCAGTCCGCTGACCCGGGTCTGCGTACGCTCGGTAGGCAAGGTGGAGACGGTCGCCATCGACGCGGTGCGCTGGATCGCTTCGGCAGGAAACTATGTGGAACTGCACCTGGGCGGACGCAGCGTGCTGCATCGGGTTCCGCTGAGCCAGTTGGAAAAACGGCTGGATAGCGATGTGTTCATGCGCGTGCACCGCACCGCCATCGTCCGCAGAAACCTGATCAGCGCGGTACGGGTCACCGGCGACGGCACTTATAGCGCGATGCTGGCCGCCGACGAGCAGGTACCAGTCAGCGAACGCCATATCGGCGCGGTGCGGGAGCTGCTGGAAGCCGACGCGGACTGACTAGTGGTATCTGGGCTAGATTCAGTATCGCCCAGGCACGATCAGGCTGTGAACGCACGCTTGTTCATTTGCTGGTGTATCGCCGCTGCCCTACTTCCGCTGCTGGCCGCCCAGGCAGAACCGCGTGCGGGGGAAATGGTGCTGCCCGAGGTTAGTGCGTCGGTCGACCTGGATGGCCGTTCACTGCCCATCCGCTACCGCATGTACTTGTCCAAGGTCGCCGGCGATGACGGCGAGAGCATCACTCGTCTGCGCAGTGTGCTTGATCTCAGTGGCGCCTTCAGCACGCTGGTCGAATCGGTTCGAGGCGAGCTGCCGGACCAGCGCTGCCGTCGCCATCGCGCCGACAACTGGGTGGTCAAGCTGCGCGAGATGTCGGCTGAAGCCGAAGCCGGTGAGCTGCTGCTGGGATTGGTCGCTGACGTGCAGATGTGGGCCTGCGTCGATTTGAAGATCCTTGGCCAGGCGCAGACCGAGCTGGCCGATGCGCGGGTGTGGATGGAGCTGCCACTGGCTCTGGACGCGCAAGGCAATCGGGTCACACTGCACTGGCGACAGCCGCAGGTCCGTGCTGACGGCGATCTGGCCCGCGCGGCACGACTTTATTTCGCCAGCCGCGGCGAAGACCTGAGCGAGCAACTCGCGCGGCGCATCCAACGCGCTCGCCCCGACGCGACACAGTTCAACCTACCGACGCTGCTGCTGGCCAGCGGTGGTCGCATTCACTCTGCGCGCTTCGTCAACTTCAACGGCATGCCTCACGCCGAAGTCGAGATCGACGCCAACATCGGCATAGCCACCTGGGTCAGCGCGCTGCGCAATATGTGGGGCTAGTGTGGTGTCTCAGAAATACGTTGCAGATATTTCCGATGGATTTTTTCCTGAGGCAAGGCGCGAGGAGGAGGCATAGCAGGGCTATGGCGACGACGAGCAACGCCGCATTCAGGGAAAAAGACGCGGAAATAATGAAACTTGTTTTTGAGACACCACACTAGGCAGCCCCCACCCTCGTTGTCCACGCCTTGAAATCCGCTGCCAAGCACCTATTCCCGGTAGCATTGCCTCGCGCGCCGCCAGGGGGTGGCGCGCCACTGACAATCGGGAGGAGCTTATGACTCGCTGGAGAGCCTCTGGTATCCATCTGCTGCTCAGTGCTCTGCTGGGCGTCTGCGTACTTGCCCTGCTGTTCTTCGTTTGGTACCCGGGACCGCTATTTCGCGCCACTGGTGGCGAAAAGCTGCTGCTGCTGATCGTGGGTATCGACGTCATTGCCGGGCCACTGCTGACCCTACTGGTGTTCAATGCCAAGAAGCGCTTGATCAAGCTCGATCTGACCATCATTGCGCTGATACAGATCGGCTTTCTGGCCTATGGTCTGACCACCATGACCGTTGCCCGGCCGGCCTATATTGCCTTCGTGGTGGATCGCTTCGTGGTTATGCCTGCGAACGGTCTGAGCAAGGAGGATCAGGTCGAGGCAAGCGATCCACGCTATCGATCGGTCGGCTGGACCGGTCCAGAGCTGGTGTTCGTCGAGCGGCCTTCGGAGATGGGCGAGCTCGAAGCGATGTTCAATTCCGGGCTGGCCGGCAAGGATCTGGAGTACTTTCCAAAGTATTACCGCCCCTATGAGGAACACGCGAGTACGGTCGCCGCGCGCGGGCGACCATTGGCCATGCTCAAGGGCCAGAACCCTATTTGGGACGAATGGATCGGCGAAATCGAGCAGGAGCATGGCGCAGAGCAGGTCTTGTACTTGCCGCTGAAGGCCAAGTTGGCCGATATGGCGATGGTGATCGACAAGGAAACCGCGCAGCCACTTGCCTATCTGGAAGTCGACCCCTGGCCAGCCATCCTGCGTGAAGCCGCGCAGCAGCAGGCGCAGACCCAGGCGGCGGATCAAGCCGAAGGCGAGGACTCAGCCAAACATGAGTCCGAGTCCGAGTCCGAGTCCGAGTCCGAGTCCGAGTCCGAGTCCGACGATGGTGACCGGGGTGACTCAACTCCGGCAACCGAAGTAGATAGCGGGAGCTAGCAACTATCAGCGAGGAGGATCATTCCTCCTCGCTGCCCTGCCCCTCACTCAAATCCGGGGCGCACACCTCGGGAACAGTGCGCGGGTCGCGGCCCATAGCCAGTGCCTTGCGCCGCGCCTTGGCCGCGCCTTGGATATCCTCAGCGGCCTGAATCAGGACGGCCTTGCGGTCGTCGCTCAGGGCAGTCCAGTGGCAGTCGTCCTCGGCGCCGGCCATCGCATAGAGCAAGTTGAGACTGGGTTTGAATCCAGCCTTGACCACTCGAGCAAAGACCTCGATAGCACCAAGCTCGCGCAGATCGTCGATGTTGCGTACGCCCACCTGACGCAGCCACGCCGCCGAGCGCGGACCCACATTGCGAATCTTCTCCGATGCCGCCATAGGCCTTCCGAGCATGTAGCGTTGGGACGCTCCAGCTTACCGCGTGGGCGCGCGTGGCCCAAACGGGCGCCCCACCCGGCCCGTGCGCCGGTAGCGGCGTGCATACTGTGCGTATCGGTGCACTTGGGAAACGGACTATGGCCAAAGCAGACCTTGAAGTGGTGGTTTTCGGCGCCACCAGCTTCGTCGGACAGATCCTGTGTCGCTACCTGCTCGATCAGTTTGGCATCGATCAGAGCCTGCGCTGGGCAGCAGCAGGGCGCTCGATGGAGAAGCTCAAGACGCTCAAACAGGATCTGGGTGGCGAGGCCGCTGGGCTGGAGCTGATCGTCGCCGACGCTGCCGATGAAGACGCATTGAGCGAACTCTGCCAGCGCACCCAAGTAGTGGTATCGACCGTAGGGCCCTACGCGTTGTATGGCGAGCCATTGCTGCGACTTTGCGCCGAAAGCGGCACCGACTACTGCGATCTGACCGGTGAAGTGCAGTGGATCGCGCGGATGATCGAGCGCTACGAGGACACCGCCAAGCAGTCTCGAGCGCGCATCGTGCACTGCTGCGGCTTCGATTCCATTCCCTCCGACTTGGGCGTGTGGTTCCTGCAACAGCAGGCGCGCGAGCGCTTCGGTGCGCCGTGCAACCGGGTCAAGATGCGGGTCAAGGCGATGCGCGGCGGCTTTTCCGGCGGTACCGCGGCCAGCCTGCTCAACGTGGTCAAAGAGGCCTCCAAAGATCCGGCTTTGCGTAAGGCGCTAACCAACCCCTACCTGCTTTGCCCCAAGGACCAGCGCCCGAGCGTGCGCCAACCGTTTTTGAAGTTCGCGGCCTACGATTCTGACTTCAACAGCTGGATGGCGCCCTTCGTGATGGCGGCGATCAACACCCGGGTGGTGCAGCGCAGCAACGCCTTGCTGCAGCCGCCCTATGCGCGGGAGTTCGTCTACGACGAGGCCGCGCTGACTGGCCGCGGGGTCAAGGGCCGGCTCAGCGCGATGACCATGGCCAGCATGCTCGGCGGGTTCATCTTCGCCAGCGGGATCGGACCGACCAGAAAGCTGCTGGAGCGCTTTGTGCTGCCCGCCGCCGGCGAAGGGCCGAGCCCCAAAGCGCAGGAAAAGGGCTACTTCGACCTCCGCTTCCACGGCAAGACCGGCAACGGCGAGCAGCTGCGCTGCAAGGTGACCGGCGACCGCGATCCCGGCTACGGTTCCACCGCGAAGATGCTTGGTCAGGCCGCCGCCTGCCTGGCCCATGACATCGATAGCAGCGTCGCCGGCGGCTTCGGCACACCGGCGAGCATTTTCGGCGACAAGTTGATCAAGCGCCTGCAGGCCTATTCGGGGCTGACGTTCGAGTGTCTAGGGACTTAAGCCAGGCTCTGACCGCGCGCTATTCTCGACGGCGATCGCCTCGCAGAGGTAGCCTAGCGGTTTTCGTCGACGGATTAGCCCCATGCACCTGCGCAACATCGCCACCGCCGTGGCCGCAAGCCTGTTTCTGGCCGCCTGCGGCAAGGATGCCACCGGGCCCGGCCAGGACCTGCTCGCATACGTGCCGGCAGATTCGCCTTATGTGATGGCATCGCTGGAGCCCTTTGACGGCGAATTGCGCCAGGCCTGGGTCAAAGCCTACGGCGGGCCGGCAATGATCGACCTGTACCGATCGATGCTGACCGAGGCTATGGCTTCGGCCAAGGATGACCAGGAGCGTCAGGTCATGCAGATGGTCAACAGCATTCTGGATGAGCTCGCGCCGCTGCTCGACCCCGAGCAGCCCACCCCATTGGGGATGGCCGAAGACGCCGAGCTGGCGCTGTACGGATACGGCCTGCTACCGGTGATGCGAATGCGACTGGCCGACCCGGCCGAATTCGAGAAGGTGGTGGCGCGGCTGGAGCAGTCCTCCGGCAAGGCAATGACCACTGATGAAGTCGGCGGCCACAAGGTGCGTCGGCAGGAGATCGATGAGGTCGTGGTCTATGTGGCAACGATCGCCGATCAGGCGGTCTTCGCTCTGCTCCCGCTGAGCCAGGATCAGGCCTTGCGCGAACAGGTCCTCGGCCTGACCCTGCCTGAGCGCTCCATGCTCGATAGCGGCACCCTGAGCCAGGTCGCAAAACAGTATGGGCTGCAGGGCAACGCCGGTGTGGCGGTGGTGGATACCGCGGCGTTGGTGGGGGCGATGATCAACCCCAGCCGACCGGGCGATAAGGCGCTGATGGCCTTGGGTGAGGACGGCGACGAACCCGAAGCGCTGGACCCGGTCTGCCAGAGCGAAGTAGCGGCACTGGGTGCGGCAATACCCCGGCTGGTGATGGGCGGCACGCGCATGGATGCGGGCGGCATGGATGCGCTGAGCGTGCTCGAGATGGCGCCGGATCTGGCCAAGCGCTGGGTCGAGGTCAGCGCTGCGCAGCCGGGCGCCAATGCACCCAAAGACGCTTGGGCCTGGTTCGGGCTAGGCATCGACCCGGTCAAGACTGGCACCGCGCTGCGCGCGATGGCCGACGAGGTCGCTGCCGATCCCTTCAGCTGCGAGCAGCTGACCGATCTCAACCAAGCCATGGCGGAGATGAAGGAGAGCCTGAACCCGATGGCCATCGGCATGGCGGCCAATTTCCACGGGGTGTTCGCCAGCTTCGACAATATCGTCTTGGATGAAGAGCGCAACCCGGTTTCAGGCGAAGGCGTGGTGGCAATCAGTTCGCCCGCACCGGCAGCCCTTTGGGCGCTGGCTTCCGGCCAGATGGAGGAACTCTCGGCACTGCAGATCGGCGTCGACAAGGGTGTGGTCGAGGTACCCGGCGAGCTCTTCCCACTTCCCTTTCCGGCCAAGGCGCTGATGACCGACAAGAGTCTGGCGCTGGCGGTGGGCGATATCGACGACGAGCGTATCCGTGCCATCGCCGAAGTGGACCCGGATGCGGAGCGTCCCATACTGCGCTACGGCGTCACCGGCCGCTTCTACAGCGAGTTTTACGGCGAGGTGATGTTGGACATGATGACTGCCGAAGCGCTCGCCGAAAGCGACGAAGAGGCCGAAGCAAAGAACATGACCCGCGAGCAGCGGCTGAAGTTGGCCAAGGATATGGCCGAGCTGATGCGCAAAACCGGCGAGGCCATCGAGTACCTGGATGTACGCATCGTGATGAGCGAAGCTGGCATGGAGATACGCCAGGAGATGCGCCTCAAGCAATAGGTCAGGCTTTGCAGCCTGCGCGGCCGCTGGATCCTCGACAGTTGCGACACGCTCGCAGCTGTCGAGGCATCGCAGCAGCCGAATAATCACATCGGCTGCCAGCCGCTTCGGCAACGCTACGGCGGCGCTGCCGTCAGCGTTGAACTCGATGTATGCGCAATGCCGCGAGTTCCTATCCAGCCCCTCCCAGCGGTCACTTTGCCTGCTGGCTAGCGATGGCGCCGCATTGGAATCGGTTGAAGCTCTGGTCGTCTGCGAACCCGCAAACGCCATAAAGACTGACCTTGCAGGTCACTTTCTGCCAAGAAAAACGAAAAAGGGACTTGTCAACTGCCCCAGAATGTCCATACCATACCGTACGGTACGGTTATGCGCTCGGGGGAGCTTGGTGCATGACCGCCTCATCAACCCGCCTAAGCGCGATCACGAACGAGGGAGGTCGTCGTGAAATCTACTCATCTGCTGCTGTCATCCCGTTTGTCTCTGCTGGCCGTGGCCACCGCCATTCCGGCCATGGTCAGCGCCGCTGATGTTTCCAACGCCAAACTGCTTGCCGGTCCGCCGTCCGAATTTGCCTCGATGGCCGCGGCCACGCCCGCATCCACCCTGCAGACCGCCAAGAGCGCGCTGATTCCGATCACGCTGCAGGCCGACGCTCGTGGCAATCTGAGCTGGCAGGGCAACGTTGCGGTCGAGGGTGAGAATCTGCGCATGGCGCTGCTCAACGGCGGCGCCGGCGACTGGAGCATGGATCTGCGCGCACCGTTCAGCTTCAGCAACGGCAGCGCCACGCGCTCGCTGGCGACCCGGGTCGAACAAACCGAGTACGGCATCGCTGGTGCCAGCGTGCCGGCCGAGTACTACGCCTTTGACGGCATGCAGCGCGGCAACTGGGCAGTGAGCATCAACGCCAGCTCGCGTTCGGCAGCGCAGCAGGGTTTCCTGCTGGTCGAGGGCGGTGACACCCGTCTGCTGACTGCCCAAACGGATTTCAATCAGACCGTGGGTCAGCGCATCGGCTTGACCGCCAAGGTCGCTCAGGTCGACCAGTTCGGCGCCATCAATGACAGCATCGCCCGGGTCAGCAGTGTCAGCATGATGGTGACCGCGCCGGACGGACGTCGCTACAGCGAGACCTTCCACGATGACGGACTGCACGGCGATGGCCGCGCTCGCGACGGCGTCTACGGCGGCAGCTTCCAGGCGACTCAGGCCGGCAGCTACGTTGCGCAGATCAGCATGGCCGGCCAGACCGCCGACGGCATCAGCTTCCTGCGCACCGCCGAGCATCTGATACCGGTAGTCAACGCCGATCTCAGCTTCTCCCGCGCCCAGGTGACCGCCGCGGTGGTCGATGACTCCCGTCTGGCCATTCGCGTCCCGGTCAACGCCAGCCGCGCGGCTGCCGATCGCCACTATCGGGTTTACGCCGAAGTCTGGGCCAGCGAGGCCGGCGGCAAAGCCACACCGGTCGCCTGGGTGGGCGGCATGAAGCAGATCAACAACGGCCAGCTGGAGTTGAGCCTGGACGGTGGCTGGCTGGCTCTCGCCAACGTGCGCGCGAACAGCTTTGAGCTGCGCGGGCTGCGCATCGAGGATCCGGACCACTTCATTACCGTAGCCAAGAGCGAGCGGATGAGCTTCAGCGCCGCACGCCTGCCGGCCAGCGCCGATCGCGCCGCCTTCGGCATCAGCGAGAGCATGCGGATGGGCCCGCGCCCGGCGCAGGCCAGCCGCGCCGGATCGCGCCTGCTGCTGGTACACGGCTACTGCTCAGGCAACGTCTGGGGTTCGCAGACCGGTCGCTTCACCGGTGAGTCGGTGTTCCAGGATCTGAACCAGAATCGCAGCCACGACGAGTTCGCCCGCCGCATCCGCGACTACGGCGCAAACTGGAGTTCCTTTGGCGTGGTCGCGCACAGCCAGGGCGGCGCGGCAACCACCCACCTCTACACCTACTACTGGAGCGGTCTGGACTACGCCTCCGGCAACCGCCTGATCCAGTCGGTGGGCACGCCCTACCAGGGCACCAACCTGGCCGGTAACCTGGCCGCCATCGGACAAATCTTCGGCGCCGGCTGCGGCAGCAACAGCAATCTGACCTACGGCGGCGCGGCCAGCTGGCTGTCCGGCATTCCCAGCTGGGCACGGTCCAAGGTGCACTACTACACCACCTCCTTCAACGATCGCTGGTGGGCATACGACTACTGCCACATCGCCACCGACCTGCTGTTGTCCGATCCCGATGACGGCACCACCGAGCGCGCCTACGGCCAGCTCTCCGGCGCCAACAATCGCGGCCACAAGACCGGCTGGTGCCACACCAGCGGCATGCGCGACCCGGCCCAGACCACCGACGCCTCGCGCAATGCGGATATGAACAGCAACGCGGCGCGCTAAGTCGTCGACTTTCGTGTGCGAACCTGCCGCCCTCTCCGGGGAACTGGGGAGGGCGGTTTCATTTTATTGGTTTTACGTTTTACGGTTTTACGTTTTACGTTAAGAGCGGCAGTCGGAACGCGCCGTTTTTTGGCTTCTTCGTAAAACGTAAAACGTAACAACCTAAAACTCTAAACGACGTTTCCCGCCGCATGCCCGGACGCCCAGGCCCACTGGAAGTTGTAGCCGCCCAGCCAGCCGGTCACGTCCACCACTTCGCCGATGAAGTACAGGCCGGAAACCAGTTTGGACTCCATGCTGGTTGAGGAGAGCTGGTTGGTGTCGACACCGCCCAGGGTGACTTCGGCGGTGCGATAGCCCTCGGTGCCACTGGCGGTAAGCGGAAAACAATTGAGCTGCTCGGCGATCTGACGCAGCTGGGGCGGGTGGAACTGGCGCATGGGCTTGGACGCAAACCACAGCTCGCACAGCCGCTGGGCAAAGCGCTTCGGCAACAGATCGGCCAGCACTGAGCGCAGCTCCGCCGCCGGCCGCTGCTCGCGCTGAGCCTGCAGCAAGTCAAAGGCGTCGCCGTCGGGCAGCAGATCCAGCCGCAGTTCATCGCCGGGCTGCCAATAGTTGGAGATCTGCAATATCGCTGGACCGCTGATACCGCGGTGGGTGAACAGTAGCTGGTTGCTAAAGCTCTGCCCGTTGGCGCTGGCGCAGACCGGCAGGGAAAGACCGGCCAGATCGGAAAAGCGCTCCTGATGTTTGCCGCTAAGGGTCAACGGCACCAGCCCGGCACGGGTGGCCAGCACCTGGTGGCCGAACTGCTGGGCCAGCTCGTAGCCAATCCCCGTCGCTCCCATTTTCGGGATCGACAATCCGCCAGTAGCCACCACCAAAGCCTCGCAGCGGATCTGACCGGCGCTGGTGCGCAGTTCGAACTCGCCGTCGCCACCCCGCACCGACTGCACCGCGCAGTTCAGGTCGATCCGCACCCCGGCTGCCGCGCACTCATCCAGCAGCATCTTCACGATCAGCTTGGAAGAGACATCACAGAACAGCTGCCCTAGCTCCTTTTCGTGATAAGCGATGCGATGCCGCTCGACCATCTCGATAAAGTGGTAGGGGCTATAGCGGGCCAGCGCCGACTTGCAATAGTGGGGATTGGCGGACAGAAACTGCGCCGGCGTGGTGCCGGTGTTAGTGAAGTTGCAGCGCCCGCCGCCGGACATCAGGATCTTCTTGCCACAGCGGTTGGCGTGCTCGATCACCCGCACCTGACGGCCGCGCTGACTAGCGGTGATCGCGCACATCAGGCCGGCGGCGCCGCCGCCGATGATCACCACCTCGCAACGATCGGTCCGACTCACCGCTGCGCCCGTTGATGGATCCGAGGCCGCACGCTCAGGCTCTGACCGTCCTCGGCAATCAGCTGAACCTCGCCCTCGCTGATCAGGCACTGCAATCGCATCATCCGCTGGTTGAAACGGGCCAGCTCTTCAGCTACGCCGCCTTCCAGCTCAAGCACGCTGAGATTGCCGCAGCGCCCGCGCACCGCGGTGGTCTTTTCCAACCAGATCGGAAAGGCGCGACCGCTGTAGCCGACGATCACCACCTGGCGAGCGCGACCGCAGGCCTTGCGCAGGCGCGAATCATCCGGCTGCCCCAGGTCGATCCACAGCTCGATCTCGCCCCCCGGCGACTTGCGCCAAAGGTCCGGCTCATCGTCGCTGCTAACCCCGCGGCCAAAGCCCAGATCATCGTCGGCATACAGCGCAAAACACAGCAGCCGCACCATCAACCGCGCGACGGTTTCCGACGGATGCTGGGCCAGCGTGAGCTGGTGGCTGCCGTAGTAGTGCCGATCCATGTCGCTGATCTGCAGCTCGGCCTTGTGGATCGTGGCTTTGTCGGCCATCGCTATACCCGGGGAAGTGGGGCGCCATTGTAGGGGAAGCCCGGCGGGGAACTGCTGCAGGCCCGCATACAGACTTCATCGAGGTCACCGC
>JAUIFV010000094.1 GCA_030430155.1 Gammaproteobacteria bacterium | reverse complement strand
GTGGTGCCGATCCCGAGAAGTTGAGCGTTAGAAAACCAAAGGACAGAGCAACAGCAGACAGCAAAGACGAAAGCAACAGAGCTCGGCAGCTCTTGACAGCGGGTGGGGTCATAGAAGGATGTGGTGAGCGCAGCGAACCGCATCAATGGACCAGTGCGAGCGACTCGCTAGAACCAGTGAACCAGGTCAATCGCCCTCGGTCTGTTCACCGAAATCTACAGCCACAAGGAACTGCTAGTGACCGCAATTCGAAAGCTCGTCCTCGCTCTGGCGTGTTTTTTGCCAGCGATCGCCGCCGCCAACCCGACCATTGAAGCCACCTCCACCTGCCTGACCGACAACACCTCAGGCAAGGACCGCAAGGCGTTGGTCAAGTGGATGTTTTTGGCCATTTCCAAGCATCCGGAAATCGCCAGCCTGTCGGCCAGCTCGGCCGAAATGGACGCCGAAGCCAATCGCGTCGCCGGTGAGCTCTACACGCGGCTGATTGCCGAAGACTGTGCCACCGAGATCCGGGCCATGGTTGAAGCCGAAGGCCAGAGCTCCATCGCCAAAGCCTTTGAAGTGCTCGGCGCGGTGGCAATGCAGGAACTGATGGCCCATCCGGACGTATCGACCGCCTTTGGCGAGTTGGAGAAGAACGTCGACGGGCAGCGCATCCAGAAGGTCTTTGAGTAGCCGGTCGAACTAGCCGACCGCCGCCACGATCATCACCGCGGTAGCAACGAAGCCCACAAACCAGACCGCCGAACGCAGCATGAAAATGCCGGACGCGTACGCCGGCACGTAGAGCACGCGGGCAATCAGATAAGTCCAGGCGCAGGTCACGGTCAGTTCACTGCTGGCATTGCCCAGGGTCACCACCAGCACCGCGATGGTGAACAGCACCAGTCCCTCGAAGTGATTGTCGTAGGCGCGCTTGAGCCGGCCGGCGACGCCAGGGATGTCCTTGGGCTGATCCCGCGAGCCGGCGGTATAGGCAATACCCATGGTCAAGTTGACCGGGATCGCCATGATCAGGAACTGGATGAACTGCAGCAGGGCGGCGTAGCCGAGAACCTTGACTTCCATGGGCATGGCGGGACTCCGGGACAAAGACCAACGATAGCAGCGACGGCGCGGTTGTCAGTCGCTTGGAGGCGCATCCCTGCCAGCTTCCCACGCCGCGAGCGCCACCCGGTACTCGGCCAAGGCCTCGTCATAGAGGTCATAGACGCAGCGCACGCAGCCCTCGCCGCAGCAGTCCAGCGGGTCAGGCTCTTCAGGCGGTTGGGGTTTGCGGGTCGGCGGGTTCACGGGCGCGCCCATTGTGGCAAGTCACGGTCGCGTCGTCGCCGCCGGCAGCACAGGCCCGCGATTGGGGGCTGCGGGCTAGTGTGGTGAATCGCACACGTTGAACACGTTCCGATGGACGATTCCTGAGGCAAGGCGCGAGGAGGAGGCATAGCAGGGCTATAGCGACGACGAACAACGCCGCATTCAGGGAACTGGCTCACTAGCGCGGTGAGATCAAGGTGCGCGGTTCACCACACTATCGACTTGTGTCCGGCGCGCGATGGCGCAGTACGCCCTGCTCGTCGTAGATGCTCAGCTGCAGATCGGCGGTGACCAGTTCATCGCGCCAGGACGAGTCCAGTTTGGCATCGATGCGGGTAGGCTGGTCCAGACACAGGCCCAGCAGTCCGCCGATCTTGCTGTGCGGATCGAATCCGGAATCGACCCACATGCTGGCACTGAGCGGAAAGTGCAGCGGGCCCGCTGAATCTTCGATCTGCACCTGGATCACATAGCGATCGCTACCGCCGACATAGATCTGCAGACTCAGATCAGTCGCCCGAAGGTTGGCGCGCACCCGCAGCGGCTGTTCGGCTGTCAGCTCGATAGACTCCATCACGTGGGTGAAGGCGCCGCTGTCGAACAGTCCGATTGCCGGCCGGTGGGAACGAACCCGGACGTCGGCAACGCCGGACGGGACCAGTCCTTCGGCGCTGATCGTAATCTCCGCCACACGAACGCTATCGGACTCCGGCAAAGTGAGCGCCAGCTGGCCTCGGGCGAAAGCGGCCAGCACGCCTACCGTCCCTGTCGAATCGGGCTCGCTGGCATTGACCCGCAGATAGGCATTCTGGTCCTGATGCACCGAGGCCACGCCATCGCTCACCACCAGGCTGTGATAGCCGCCGCGACACGCCGAATCCGAGCCGGCCGTCAACGGCAGCTCGCTGAATGACGGTCGGGAAGCGCCGCCGTGGCGCAGGCGCTGACGGAAGTAGATCGCGTCGCTGTCGGGCATCGGCTGCGCGAGCAGATCGCTGGCCTTGGAGCGGAACATGACGCGGCCGTCAGGCGACAGCTCTGCACTGCTGCTGGGACCATCCGCGTCGCCACCGTCCCAGGCCGTGGAGACCCGCTCGTAGCGACCCTCGATCAGATCAAGCAAGTAGACGTCGCGCAGACCGTTGCCATCGTCGTCGACCAGATTGCTGGCCTCGGACTCGAAGACCACGGCGTGGCCGTTTTCGGCGATGCTCGGCGCGAAGGATCCGCCGTCTGCCTGCAAACCGTCTTGGGCCACGCTCAATCGCACCGGCCCCTTCACTGTCCCGTTGTACGTGCGCGCTGCGGCAAAGACGTCGCTGACCCCGTTGTCGTCCCCTTCCACGAGGTTGCTGGCTTCCGACTCGAATACGACGATCACGCCGTTGCCAACGGTGGTCACCGCGCGAGGGTTGACGCTGTCGGCATTACCGAAGGCCCCGCTGAGCCGATTGCGGGTCACGCAAAACAGGCTGTCGTGATCAGGTGAGTAGCCGGTGATGTACATGCCGCAAATCTGTTGCTCACGCTCGATATTGAGCACGCCCTGCAGCGCCAAGACGTTCATCGCGTTGGTCTGAAACACCAGGGCCGCAACCGAGGGCAACGCCTGCCGCGTAAACACCGGGTGGCTGCTGTTGCCGTCGAAGGCAATGCCGTTGCTGCCGATCTTGCTGACCAGCTGCGGGGCACCGGCCAGTTCGCCCCGATCGGTCATGAAATAGATGTTTCGCTGGGCGATCACCCAGTCATCGGTGAGTTCCTGATTGGTGGAATCGAAGGCCACGTAGGGGCGATAGATGTGCTCACGGACCAACGGCGATTCGACGACGGTCTGAGTGCTGATCGAGGTCATGCCGAAGACACCACGCAGCGGCTCGTTCAGGAAGGAACTACAGTTCGGAGCAGCAGGACTGCACAGCGAATGGCCCCACCAGAGCGTGTGCCGGTTGCCTGCCGCGGGATACTGACCGCTGATGTCGATGGCGCTGACCACGCTGCTGCCCGGAACTGGACGACGATCGGTGCTGGCCTGCAGCGGAATGAGCGCCTTGGCGTCCGGATCGTAGATCAACGCGCTGCGATCGGCGTCGTCGGCGGTGTATCCATCCAGCCGACCGTCCACTTCAAACAGCAGCTTGTTGTCTCCCGGCACAGGCCGGCTGGCGGCACGCAGGCCGGCCGCTGCCATCGCAGGCACCTCTTGCCAGGGCGAACGGGTTGGTCCATAGCTGGCTGAGGCACCGGCACGACGCACGCGCACTTCGGCAGAGGTTTGCACACGCACGCCGTTGATGTCGCAATGCAGAGTGAACACATGGCGGCCGCTGTTGCGCGGCGCATTCAGCCATTCCCAGTCCTTGGCGGGCAGCGTACCCAGCTCGGCCCAGATGGTGCCGTTGCCGCCGCTGGGGGCACAGCTCGCATCGACGTCCTCGCTGACGTTCCAATGCAGCTGCACCGGCGCGCCGGGGGCGACCGCAGGCGGTATCGCGTAGAAGCGATCGCCCCGGGTTTCCGCCAAAGCATTGATCGTCAAACAGCAGCCGAGCCAAATCCAGCACATCCGCATGGTGCCTACTCCAAAGTTGCGTTGCGTTGCCCGGCCAGGCGATCGATGTAAAAGACGTCTGAACGGCGGATAAGTTCCGCGGCGCTCGTTCTTGCGCGATCGTCTCAGCGCGAATGCGTCTGTGAGCTACGGAGACTGACTCTGCCCGTCGCCTTCCTCGCTGGTTTGGGCGCCGCCCATGAGCGCCTCCAAACGCGCCAACCGCTCGGCCAACTCGGCCTGCTC
The DNA here is from genome assembly GCA_030430155.1 of Gammaproteobacteria bacterium. Classification (GTDB taxonomy): domain Bacteria; phylum Pseudomonadota; class Gammaproteobacteria; order Xanthomonadales; family SZUA-5; genus SZUA-5. The sequence goes on along the minus strand of JAUIFV010000094.1, from coordinate 14,535 downwards.
CGCAGTACGTCTGGACAGATCGGCTTCGCGCTCGCGCACCAGCTCAGCAAGGGAATCCAACTGCTGCTCTCGAAGCCGATTCTGCTCGGCCAGCGCCGCCAGTTCGGCTTCCCGGGCGGCCAGCTGCTGTTCCGGGTCGCCAGGATTCATGGGTTGAGCAAAGTCGGCTGGCGGCGATGCATCGGCAAAGCCCATGGCGGCAAACAGCGCTCCCACGGCCTGCTGCAGCCCCGACGGGTCGGCGGTCGCCGATTCAACACTCTCGGACGCCACAGCGGCGCCGTTGATCAACAGCAGCGCGGTAATCAAGGGGAGTCGCAACAGCTTTGACGGCATAGGAGTGTTCAACCGGAAGGATCGCTATTGAACCACGAGCTGCGCCGAGCGCCATGTGAGATTGGCGTTGGCGATAGTCACATTCAGTCATGCGAGCCGATGATTGACCGTGATCAAGCGCCCTTGCCTGCCGCTGCGACACCCTGCCGCCTCGCCACCCCGTTGCCTAGTCCATTCCCGAGCCACACTGCCGATGACCCAGGAACTGCTGTCTACGATCATCGTCCTGCTGTTTCTGGTCGCCGCGGCGCTGGCCCTGTTTCACCCCAAGCTCGCCAACACCGCCACCTGGCGAGCCACGGTGACCCCGCTGGCGTCGATCATCGGCAGCGGCTTCTTGGTCCTGGCGCCCCTGCTGGTGCGCGAGTTCGGCGTGGGCGCGGTGCTGGTGATGGCCGGGCTGTGCGTGCTGGCCTATCTGGTCGGCTCGGCGATTCGCTTCAACATTGCCGTATTCGACCATCCCGATCATCCGCAGCGGCTGAGCGAGTGGCGCATTGAGCGCGCTTCCGACTGGGCCCTGGCCTTCGCCTACGTGGTCTCGGTCTGCTACTACCTCAACCTGCTCGGCGCCTTTGCGATGAGCCTGACTCCGGCCGACGACCCCATCAGCGCCAAGCTGATGACCTCGGCTGTGCTGGTGTTCATCGCCCTGCTCGGCTGGCGCCGCGGACTGCACGGCCTGGAGAAGGCCGAGACGGTGACCGTGGGCATCAAGCTGGCGGTGATCGCCGGACTGCTGGCCGGCATGGCCTGGTACACCGGCCTGCAGGCCCAAGCCGGTGCGCTGCAGCTCAAGGACGGCCACTTCAACTGGGACACCTTTCGCCTCGCCTTCGGCCTGTTGATCACCGTGCAGGGCTTTGAGACCTCGCGCTACCTGGGCGATGCCTACGACGCCCCCACCCGAATTCGCACCATGCGCTATGCGCAGTGGATCGCCAGCGCCATCTACATCGCCTACATCGCCCTGGCCGGGCTGTCCTTTCCAGCCGAAGACGTCGGCCTGCGCGAGACTGCGGTGATCGGCATGACCGAACAGATCTCGCCCATCCTGCCGATCCTGCTAGTCGCCGCAGCGCTGGCCGCCCAGTTCAGCGCCGCGGTGGCCGACACCAACGGCTGCGGCGGTCTGGCCGAGGAGATGAGCGAAGGCAGGATCCGGCCCAAAGCCGCCTACATCGGCATGGCGCTGCTGGCGCTGCTGCTGACCTGGACCGCCGACATCTACCAGATCATCAGCTACGCCTCGCGCGCCTTCGCCATCTACTACGCGCTGCAGTGCGCGCTGGCCACCCTGCTCAGCCATCGGCGCGGCGATCATCGGCCGCGCACCGTGGGCTTCGCTTTGCTCACAGTGGTGCTGGTGATGGCGGCGGTACTGGGGATACCGGCGGAGTGAGCGAGCACTGCAGGGGCAGTAGCGCGCCCGACCACGCTTGCCTGATCCGGACACCTCAACCAGCAGGAGGCTGATCACTGACCTCGATGACCTCGCCGTTGCTGCCGTCGACGCTTGCCCAGCGATTGCCCAGCGCGTGGCGGAATTTCACCGCGATGACGCTGCGTCCAGGCAACAGGCGGATCTCGGCGTGCACGGCGGTTCCTTCGGTCTCCGCCTCGGCGGCGCGGACCGCATCGATCAGCGAGACCGCGGTCATCTGCACGTCCAGACTGTGGTCCTCGTCCTCCATCAGCTGCTCGCTGATCTCACCGTCGTCGGCGTCGATGCTCAGATTGAGGGTGCGGCCGTCCACCGCCAGATCCACCGAGTACTCGTCATTCTCCAGCTCGGCCTGAAACACCGGTGCGGAGTGCGCCTTCTGGGCCACGGCGATTGCCGCGGTCAGGCTCAGCTGTGCCGCTGCGGTCGGCGCCGCCATGGGCATCGTGGATACTGGAGACGGCGTCCTGAAGGCCACGGTCCACATGCCGTAGCCGATCAGCAGCAGCACCAGCAATCCGCCGATCAGCGGCAGCCGCCGTCGTCCGAAGGCGGCCAGGGTCGTCGACGAGCCCATCGCCGGCATAACGGCGGCGGTGCCTCCGGAGTCCGAGCTCGCAACCAGGTCCGAGGCATAGGCGTGCTGCGGACGACGACCGTCGCTGACCGCCTGCAGGTCCTCCAGCAGCGGCTTGGGATCCGCATAGCGGCCCAGCCGGTCGCGGCGGGTCATCTTGCCGATGATCGCGACCACATCGCCGGGAGCGTCCAGCGCCAGCAGACGATCCACCGGCACATCACGCAGCAGCAGCGCCGACATTACGCTCATCGGGTTGGTGCCCTGATAGGCGCGCTCGCCTGCGATCATCTCGAAGTAGGTCAGCCCCAGGGAAAAGATGTCGCTGCGGCTGTCCAGCACCACGTCGCCGGCGGCCTGCTCTGGCGACAGATAGGCCGGCGAACCGACGATCATCCCGGACTGGGTCAGGCTGCTATCGATGACGCTGTCGGCTCGCGCCAAACCCAGATCAGCCAGCTTGGCGGTGCCATCGGCCAACAGCATGATGTTGCCCGGCTTGACGTCGCGGTGAACGATCTGATGGTCAGCGGCATGGGCCAGCGCGCGGGCCATCTGCAGCGTGATCGCGGTGGCTTCGGCCCAAGGCAAGCGGCCGCGCTGGCGCAACACCTGCTCGATGGACTGGCCGTCCAGAAACTCCATCACGAAGTAGTAGACGCCGCCGGCAACCCCAGCGTCGATGCCGGCAACAACGTTCGGATGGGAGAGCTGGGCAACCGCCCTGGCCTCGCGCAAAAAGCGCTCGCGACCGTCGGCTTCGGCGGCGAAGCGCTTGCGCAGCACCTTCAGGCCGACCAGCCGGTCCATCGAGATCTGCCGCGCCTTGTAGACCGTACCCATGCCGCCTTCGGCAATCTTCTCGACAATCTGATAGCCGGGAATCTGTATCCCGCCGCCCTCGCCCAGGGCCGATTCCAGCTCGGCGCATTGGGACTGCGTCAAATAGCCCTTGCGCACCAGCAGCTCACCCATGGATGCGGGCAGTTCCAGCTCCAACAGCGTCAGGTGCAGGCTCTGGCAGTCGTCAACCTGCGCCGCAGTTACCCAGCCACGTTCCAGCGCCAGCATCTCCAGGCTGGCGTTGGGCAACTCGGTGGTCGGATCGTGCGCGCTCATCGATGCTGTGTGCGGCTGGCGATGAGCGCAGTTTATCGCCGTTGCCCTGACTGGAAAGTCCCGCTATGCGATCGATCTGTCACTCCGTCCTGGTTAGCCATTGCCTGGCCATCGCGGCCTCGGCGGTCGCATGCAAGCCCTGAAGCTCGAACGCGCCCAGCGCCGCCTGCAGCTGGGCGGTAGGCGGCTCGGATTGCGCTGCAGCCGCTTCCGCCCAGACGATGGATGCCTGCAGATAGGCACGAAACGGCTGGTTGTCGACAAACCGCGAGTCCAACGCGTGGCCATAGCTGTCGGCGACGGCAGGCCAGCGTTGCAGATCGGCCGCGGCGCGACCGCGCAGCAGCCAGAAATAGAAACTCGGCTCATAGTCCGTGTCGCTGGCGAGTGCATCCAGTCGGCGCAGGGCGGATTCGGGGTCGCCGCCACGGCGAGCGGCTTCTGCCAGCCCCAACTCGGTGGCGTAGACGAATTCGTGCTCCCGCCCATAGTCGCGAATGAAGCGTTCCTGCGTCTGCCGTAGCATCTGCTCACCGCGCTGCAGTTCACCGCTACCGATCAACGACAGGGCCATACCATTGCGCACCAGCGCAAGCTTGATCGAGTCCCGCTCACCGTGTCGCAGCAGCAGTCCTTCGGCGTTCGTGAATGCCTGCAATGCCTCATCCCAGCGCTCCAAACGCTCCAGCGTGCGACCAATGTTGTTGTGGTTTGCCGCCAGCTGCACCGCTTCGGGTCCCAGCAACTGCCGCCGCTCCTCAAGGACCTGGCGGTGTTCCACCAGCGCGCCGAGCAGCTCACCCCGGTCGCTGAGGACGTTGGCCAACAGGTTTCGCGCCCGCAAACGCAGCGCGGCCAGTTGACGATCCTCCAGCACGCTGGAGTCGGCAATCGCCAAGGCGCGGCGCACGCTTTGTTCAGCCATATCCAGCTGATTCTGATGGCGATAGAGCATGGCCAGCGTTTCCAAGGGCTGAATCAGCCGCTCAGGGGCCAGCTCGGCGATGGACTCCAGCGTCGCCAATCCGCGCTCGGCCAGCGCAATGCCGGCCTGATGATCACCGTAGTCGTGCAGCCCGCGTCCGATGGCGACCCGCATTTCACCCAGGGCGACGGGAAAAGCGCCGAGCTCGGCATCCACCCGCTCGGCCATCCCACGATAGACACCCAACAGCGAACTACCGTCTTCACGCTGCAGCGGCGCGGCTGCGCGCACCCCCTCAACGATGAAATCCTTGACCGCAACCGCGTGCTCGCGTTCGCGCTCAGCCTGTTGATACTGACTCAAGGCCTCCACTCTGGCCACGCTGACTCGCTGCAGCGCCAGCAAACTGACCGCCAAAGCCAGGCTCAAACTCGCTACCACCGCAACGATCAGCATTTGGCGCTTGCGACGCTCCGGCTTGCTCTGCAGCCGCCGAATCTGCGCCAGGGCCTGGCTGGCAGAGGGTCGCGCGTCAGGGCTGAGGGCGAGCATGGCGTCTAGCAACAGCGACAGCTCTCTGGGCAGAGATGGCAGTTGCAGGCTGAGCTTGCGGGACGATCGCTGCCGGTGCGCCTGTCGTAGCTGCTCAATGCTTTCACCGACGACCGGAAAACGACCGCTGCACAGGTAGTACAGCATCACCCCGACGGCGTAGATATCGCCCGACTGGCTAGGCGGCGCCCCATCCAGCAACTCTGGGGCCATGCACAGCGGACTGCCCTGCACGGTCGCCGTGCGTGCGGCGCCCTGCTCAGATTCGGCGCCAGCGCCGAAATCCATCAGTACCGCGCGACCGTCGGCCTCGATCATGACGTTGGAAGCCTTGACGTCGCCGTGGATCAGACCGGCTTGATGTATCGCCGCAAGGCCGCAAAGCACATCGTCCAGGATCTCCGGCAGGGCGCTGACACTGATCTGCCCATCGGCTTTGACCTGTTCGGCGAGCGTCTGACCTCGTAGTAGGTCTGCCCACAAACCGACCCGGCCGTTGTGCACAGCGGCGCCGTGCACCGCCAATACGTTGCGGTGGCGCACCATTGCCAGTCGCCTGGCTTCCGCGATGAATGCCCGGGTGCCGGCCAACGCGGAGGATTCCTCGCGGCGCAGCTTCAGCGCGACATCGCGATCCAGGGTCTGGTCATAGGCTCTGTAGACCTGCCCGAAGCTGCCCGCGCCGATGCACTCGTAAACCTGCAGATGACCCCACATAAGGCTCTGCTCCGCTCCGCACTGCGGCGCTCGGTCGGTGCAGCGGGCAAAGGCGTCGGTGATCCTGGCCAGTCGACGCAGTCCGGCGACCGTCTCGCCGGGCTGATCAGCGTCGTTGGGCAGGCTATCCCAGTCGATAACCGCGCCGTCGCTCAGCCGCTCGACCAGCGGGCGCAGAGCGCCGCTCATCGGAGCAACTCGGCCAGCTTCTCCAAACCTCGGCAGACCGTCATACGCGCGGCGTTGGCGCTGGGTGCATCCATGGCGCTGGCGATCTCGGCGTAGCTGAAGCCAAACTCCACCCGCAGCATCACCGCCTCGCGCTGTGCTTCATTGAGCTCTTCCAGCGCTGCCTCATAGCGAGCCATCAGCTCCTGCCCGGCAATGGCGTCGACCATTGACAGCTGCTCATCAGGTGTGGTGATCGCGTCGCTGTCGGACCGCGCCGGCATTCGGCTAACTCGGCGAATCTCGGCGCGGATGTTGTTGAGCAGTATCCGCCGCAAATAGGCCAGGAAGGCGCCCTCGTGGCGTGGATTGAACTCGTCGATGCGACCGAGCGCGCGGATCAGCGTGACCTGCACCATGTCGTCAGTCTCGGCCAGATCGCGCGCGTGCTGCGGCAGTCGGCCGCGCGCCCATTGGCGCAGGATTGGCAGGTACAGCGCGCACAACCGAGTGCGTGCCTGGTCATCGCCTTCGCGGACCAGTGCCAGCAGAGTCGCGGTGGATTCCATGCTGTTCGCCGCAGGCGACACCTGCTCCTGTGCCGCCACAGGTGCCTTCGAGTTGTGTTTGATGGCGCCAAAGCTGGTCAGCATGCCCTCTCCTTGCAACACCGGGTTATCACCGTAAGACGTTGAAAACCATCGAAACAGGCCATTGATCCAGGCACAGATCAAGGCAGTTGCGCCGGCGCACGTCTACCCATGACGCCAATGCCGCCGAGTGCCTAAAACGCACGTTTAGTCGGCGATCGCAGTCGATCACCCGTTTCGCGTGCGCAATGGCCCAGCACCGGCATTGGGTTGGCTGTCTGTTGCCACGCGAGTACCGATGATGATGCGTATCCGATTGTTCAAGCTGCTATGCCTGCTGTTGCTCGGCCTCAGCGCGCCGCTGGCGGCCAGCGTGCCCGACCCGAGCGAGCTGGCCAGTGCACCCGTGCAACTGCCGCTGATTGCCAACCAGGGGCAGGTGGCGGGCAACGTCGCCTATTACGCCGACACCTTTGGCGGCCGGGTCTTTGTCACCCACGATGGCCAGATGGCCTATCGGCTACGATCCGGCGGCGAGCGCGGGGACCTGGCCATTATGGAGCGCTTCGCCGACGCCAAAACCCCGCAGCTGAGCGCCGGCAAGCCGGCGCAGGCCCGTATCAGCGCGTTTGCAGGTCCATATGGCGAAAGCACTCGCAGTGAACTGGCCGCATATGAAGGCATCAGCTTCGGCGAGGTCTACGCCGGAGTGGAAGTCAATCTCACCGTGCGCGGGCAGAGCCTTGAAAAAATCTTCCGTTTGGCCCCGCAGGCCCAACCCGAGCAGATCGCGCTAGAGATCGCCGGCGTGCAGCAGCTGCGCCTGGCCGAAGACGGCCGCCTGCTCCTGGACACGACGCTCGGCGAAGTCGCCTTCAGCGCGCCTATCGCCTGGCAGCAGATTGATGGCTTGCGCCGCGAGATCGCGGTGCGCTATCGCATCGTGCAAGCGCAGGGTGAACGGGCGACGTACGGATTCGAATTGGCCGAATACGACCGGTCGCAACCGCTATGGATCGACCCAGTGCTGGTGGCCACCAATCTCGGCGGCCCGGACGGCGCCAACAGCAGCGAGACCATCAATTCCCTGTTGCTCGCCGACGGCGCCCTGTTTGTGGCCGGCACGGCCACGGCGTCTGACTTTCCGACCAATCCCGGGGTGGTCTTTCCGACCCGACCTGCGGGCAGTCGGCCTGGTTATATCGCCCGCTTGAGTACCGACCTCACCACCCTGCAGGCAGCCACCTACCTGGGCGGCAATCTGAACGATCCGAAAATCCGCGTCCGCTCAGGTTCGCTGTACTTCGCCGCCACCGCCCGAGACGCCAGCTTTCCCACCGTCGCCGGCGCCTTCGACGGCAGCTTCAACGGCGGCCCATTGGGTGACATCGCCATCGCCCGCCTCAATCTGAGCCTGAACGTGCTCGAGCGCGGCACCTTTTTAGGCTCACCCGGCAATGACGTCTTCTACGACATGGAAACCTACAGCGGGGTGACTGAGTCAATGGTCTGCGTGAGCGGCTTTTCCAGCAGCGACAGCTACCCCACCACCGCGACCGCCTTCGACACCAGCAACGTGGTCGGCATCGACGCGGTACTGACCTGCTTGTCACTGGGACTCAATCAGCTCAACGGATCGACCTTCTTTGGCGGTGGCAGTACCGAAACCGGGGTGTCCCTGGCGATGATGCCCGACGGCGTGCTGTTTCACGGCATTGCCCTGGCCGGGACCACGGCCGCCAGCAGTCTGCCGGCGATGAGCGGCTTGCAAACCAGCAATGCCGGACTACAGGACTCCTTTGTGGTGGTCTTCACCAACAGCAGCCTGTCCAGCATCAGCGCCGGAACTTTTCTCGGCGGCGCGGAAGAGGATCTGGCCGAGGAGATCATCTACCACAACGGCTTGGACTCGCTGTTTGTAGTCGGCCGCACCCGCAGCGTGTCCTCGCCTGGTCAGTTTCCGACCACTGCAGCTGCCTTTCAAAGCAGCGGCAGCGCCGATTGGGACATCTTTGCCACCCGCCTGCCGCGCGATCTGAGCAGCCTGCAGGCCTCTACCTTGCTTGGCGGCAGCGGTATCGATGAGGTCAGCGGGGCCACCTTCAACGGCACCGCCCTGGTTATTCTTGGGCTGACCACCAGTCCCGACCTGCCCACGGTGGCGGCGCGCGCCTACGCAGAGGCTCCGGTCGGGCTGATCGGTACCTCGGCCACCCACTATGAGGCCTACATCGCGCAGCTCTCTCCGGGACTGTCGGCTCTGAACTATGGCAGCTACTACGGGGTCTATCAGTTCGCCATCTTCCAATCCTCCAGCGCGCGCGAGAACCGCCCGCAAACCGCCGTATCGGTGTTTGATCGAGTGCCCGGTCTGGACCTGGCCAGAGACTCAACCAGCGGTGATTTGTACTTCCCCTTCCTCAACGCCAACCCCACCGAAGACGGCTTCCAGAGCAATCTGGACAACCCCGGCATCGTGCGCATGAATCTGCTCGGCAATGTTGCCGATCTGCAGGCCGCACCAAGCTTTCTGACCGTCGGCGAGGGCGCCGGATCGGTCACCCTGACCGCCTCCCGCAGCGGCAACCTCGACGGATTCTCTCGGGCAATCTTCGCTCGGCAATCCGGCGGCGCAGCACAGGAAGGCGACGACTACGTCGTGTCACCGCCGCTGCCACACATCTACATTTGGCAGCCAGGCCAGTCCAACACCTTTCAATCAACCGTCAGCATCGTCGACGATGACGTGCAGGAAGCGCCGAGCGAAGTGGCCTTCTTCGGCTACAACGACGACATTCTTGGCGCCAATCGGGCTTCCAGCGGATTCCAAGCCCAAATCGTGATCGTCGATGACGACAGCGCCGGCATCCTGGCGGCACCGGACAGCCTCAGCCTGACCGAAGGACAGACCTTGCCGCTGGGAGTGCGCTTGAACTCGTCGCCGCCGCCGGGCACGCCGTCGGTCAACGTGCGCATCAAGAGCAGCGACACCAGCGTGGCGACCATCGCCGGCGCGGACGCGCTGGGCATCCGCACGCTGAGCTTCTCGGCCAGTAATTGGGATCAACAGCAGTTCGCCCAGATTGTCGCCGACGACAACGCCAGCGTTGACGGCAACCGATCCTTTGCCATCGAGTTTCTCGACGTCTTCCATCCCGACCCCTTCATCGATGCAATGACCCTGGCACCGATACCCGGCATGGTCGCCGACAACGATGTCGCCGGCATCGACTCGCGCTTTTCGGCGGCGCAGACCACCAGCGAAGCCGATGCCGGCATCCCGGCAGAGATTGCCCAGATTCGTTTGACCAGCGAACCGGCCGCCTTGGTCAGCGCGTTCATCAGCGTGTCCGCCGACGCCGCCGGCGAAGGCACCCTGAATACCACCTCGGTGCACTTCGACAACAGCAACTGGAATCAATACCAGAGCGTCTTCGTCACCCCCGTTGACGACACCATCGCCGACGGCAATCGCAGCTATGAGGTTCTGCGCGGGGTGAGCAGCGCCGATGGCAACTACCACAACCCCACGCCGACGGCTTTCGTCCAGGTCACCAATCTGGATGACGAGATGGCGCAGATCGACCTGGATCTGACCCTGGACAGCGGCCAGCCGCAGGGCTTCGTGCTGCCCAATGTCACCTTTAGCGGTACCGAGGTGGTGGTCAGCAACGCCAGCTCCACGGCCATCGCCAACGCGGCAGTCAGCTTGAGCGTGATCAATGCCAACGTCAGCAGCTGGAGCTGTACACCAGGGCCGGGTGCGGGGGTCAACACGCTGTGCCAGAGCGCCGGCGGCAGCGGGGCCTTCACCGTACTGGTCGACATCGGCGCCGGCGAAAGCGTGATCTTCAGCGCCGACCTGCTGCCCACCGCTCCGCTGGGATCGACCCTCAGCGTCAGTGCCGGCGTGCAGCCGCCGCCTGGTGTCGCCGACCCGGTGGCCAGCAACAACCAAAGCAGCTATCAGCTGCTGATCGCCACTTCGGCCGACATCTTCGCCGACGGATTCGAGTAACCGCCGCCAGCGGCGCCGGGCGAGAAGAACAGCACAGCCCGGCGCCGCAGCCATCTTCGTTTCGGAGAGCACCCGATGAGCATCAGTCGCAGCCAGCTTGCGCAAACCGTAGAGCTATCCCGGATGACCAGCATCCACCCCGATTTGTTGCCGGGCGACCAGATCAGTGGCGAGCTGTGCGCTGACCAGCAGATCCTCGGCCGGCTGGCGTACCAGGCAGTTCACGAAGGGGCGCGGCGGATCCCGGCACTGGAATTCCAGCTGCCCACCACCGCGTCCGAGTTGACCCTACGCGGCAAACTGCAGCGCGCCGACGGACGCAGCAGCCTGTACTCCAGACGCTGGCGATTGCTCAAACTGGGCAGCCTGACTGCTTCGCTGTACAACGGCACCTCGCTCGCCTCCGCGCTGATCAGCTTCGAACGACGCCTGGACGCCCTCGCCCAACGCTCCGACGGCCGTTTCCGCTCACCGCTGCGGGTTGCCATGATCGCCCCCGGCCCCCACGCGGACTTCGTCCGCAATGCCATCGGACTGGTCGGATTTCTACCCGGCGAGCTGGTGGACTTGTGCAGGCTGCAGGTGGGCATCGGCAGCGGCGCCTTCGTGCCGCCGACCAAGGCGCAAACGGTGGCCGAAGGTCTGCGCGAGCGCGGATTGTTTGGTACCGGCGCCAATGATGCCTGGCCCTGGCTGAGTCAGCAGACCCGCACCCGCTACCAGCGCAGTCTGCTGGTCTTTCTGGACCAACCGCGGGGAATCGCTCTGGGCTGGGATCCATTCGATGTGCACCCTGGCGAGGCCACCAACAGCAGTTTGGATCTGGACGCTGGTGGGGCGGTGCTGGGCCAGCGTGGGCGCGGCCTGTGGTACTGGATCCACGCCGCTGCAATCGACGAGCCGGAGCTGTTGCTCAACCGTGACCGTACCCCATGCGATGTGGCGAGCGCTTTGATGCACGTCATTCAACGCCTGGCCATAGCCCATCCACCCAGTCCACGCAGTCGCTACGATGCGCTGGCAGACTATCTGCTGGACAGTGCGTCCGCGCGCAGCACGCAACTGGGTGCCGACCTGCTTGTCGTCGACAGCGCCCGCCCCAGCGATGCCTACAGGCTGTCCTTCGACGACACCGGCGCCAGACCACAGCTGCGTTCACTGGATTGCCAGTGGACGTAGCAGCCCCGCGAAAAAGCGGGGCCAGGCCGGTTGCCACCCCGACCCAGCCCCTCCAGGAGACCGATCAACCTGGGCATGGGGCTTGCGAGCTGCTTTCCCTCAGCCCTCAGCCCTGAGAACCTACCGACTGCAGGCCGCGATCGTCCCGCTGGCCGGCACCGTCAGTCGAGTCAGGTCGGCGCTGTCGCTGCGCTCAAAACCGGGCGCAGTAGCCTCCATGCTCAACTCGGCCTGATCGCAGGCCACAAAGCGCAGTCTGGCCTGACCGAACTCGCTGCGGATCACCTGGGTCGGGTTGCTGGTGGAGAAATAGGCGCCGCCGCTGGTGCTGACCAGGTCGGCGATCAGGGTGTCACCGATAATCGGGCCGTCGCCGAAGAACCAACGTTGTTCGCCGCTGCCGTCACTGGCGTAGCTGTAGCCGCTGATCACGCCAAACTGCTGACCATCGCGCTCGCTGATGTCGACCACATAGCCCTCGCCGGCGCGCTCTGGGCTGTACCAGGCGCCGGAATAGCTGGCGTCGACCAGCCGGGTGATGCTGATTTCGACCAGATTGGGATTGCCGGCGCTGAAATCGGCCACCTGCGGGTCGATCAGCGCGCCGGCCGCGTTGCTGCCGCCGAGAATGTTCACCGGGGTTGCTGCCGGGTTGCGCGCCGAGCCGTTGAAGCCTGGATGCGCGGCGACGCTGCCATTTTCGGTCTCGCCCTGGTCCGGCGCGCTCTGGTTGAGGAAGGCGGCCGCCTGTTCGCTGTTGGTCTCGGTGCCGGCATCGAGCACCATCTGCCCGCTGATCCGGAAGTGCACCGGCTGGAACCGTCCTTCGCTGTCGAAGACCTCGAACTGGGTGGGCTCGCCGTTGGCAACGAAGGCGTCGTTGGAGGGAATCACCATCGAGGCATAGCTGAAGTAGCGCTGGCTGGCGGGATCGACGCTGATCAGCTGCTCGGCCACGCTGTCGGTGTCGAACACCGGTGCGCCGGCAAAGCCGGAGGGCTCGGTCACCGTGGCGTCGCTGCCGTTGCCGGCAAATAGCGCGCTCAGCGGTCCGGTGGTGCCGTCTTCGGCCAGCCGCTCCAGCGCCGCGCTGGCCGGTGCACCGCGGTCGTAGAGGTCAAAGCCACCGTCGTGGAAGCCGACCCAGAACGGAGTGAAAAACACCCCCCCGGCCGGCTGCAGGTTGCGAATGCGCACCCGCACGCTGTGCTGCACCGGTTGCAGGGTGATGCGCAGCAGCGGGTAGCCGGACTGGGTGAAGTCGGCCGCCAACGGGTCGAAGTCGATGCCCATGAAGCTGCCGCCGAGGATGTTCATCGGCGTGCCGTCGGGGTTGCCGATGGAGCCGTTGAAGCCGGGATGGCCGTCGACCACGCCGTTCTCGACGGTGCCTTGATCGGGCCCGGACTGGTTGAAGAACGCCGCCTCGGTTTCGCTGTTGAGCTCCGAGCCGGCATCGAGCACCGAGCGGCCGTAGACGGTGAAGGTGACCGGCCCGGTGGGCTGGCCCTGGTCGTCGAATACGGGCACGGCCAGCGGGTCGCCGTTGGCAACGAAGGCATCGTTGGAGGGGATGACCATGCTGGCGTAGCTCAGATAGCGATGCAGCGCCGGGTCCAGATCGATCTCCGCGTGAGCGATGCTGCCCGGTTCGAACACCGGCGCACCGGGAAATCCGTCCGGCTCCAGCGCCGTGACGCTGGTACGCCCGCCGTCACCGGCAAGAAAGACCGCATCCAGTGGGCCGACCACGCCGTCCTCGGCAATGCGTTCGAGTTCGGCGCTGACCGCAACGCCGCGGTCATAGAGATCGAAATCGCCGGCGTGGAAGCCGACCCAGACCGGGGTCAGGAACACGCCGCGCTCCGGGGCCAGATTCTCCACCGTCAAGCGATAGCGCTCGGCCAGCACCGGCGCGCTCAGGCAGCTCAGCAGCGCTGCGCTTAGCGCCATGCGACGAAAGCGTCGGTGATCCTTGGGTTGATTGGTCACGAGTTATCCCGTTGGCTGAAAGTGCATTCACTTTGCGCCGGTCCCTTAGGCGGGTTCGGTTGGATTCGTTCACAAAGCATGCTCGATCGTTCAAATGTGGAGTTGCTCACACAATGGCTGCGCGGGGTACAGGTGCGCGCTGAAGTCTTCGCCAGAGCGGATCTGTGCGGCGCCTGGCGGGTCAATACCGGTCAGGCCGATCGCGCGGTCTTTCATCTGCTCAATGCCGGTCGCGCCTGGCTGCACCGGCGCGGCGCCGAGCCAGTGGCGATGTCGGCTGGCGATCTGGCCTTCGTCGCGCCGGGTCAATGGCACGCCCTGACTGCCGAGGAGGCCCCGCCCAGCACCGAACACTGCCTGCCGGAATCCGGCACGGTGGAAGCGCAGCTGGTCTGTGGCTGGCTGGATGTGGACGACCCCGGCTGGAGCACGCTGCTCGGCGCACTGCCAAGGGCGACCGTGCTGGGCGCCGAGCAGGCGCACCCCGAACTGGCCGGGCTGGGCCGCTTGATGGGTGCATTGGCCGACCAACGCGATGGCGGCGACGGCCTGCTGCTGGAGCGCTTGGCCGAAGTGGTGCTGCTGCTGGTGCTGCGCCAACTGCTGACCGAGTCCGAACACGCGCAGGGTTTGACCGCCGCCCTGGCCGATCAGCGCCTGGCCAGACTGCTGCGCGCGGTGCACGCCGACCCGGGACAGCCGTGGAACCTGAAAGACATGGCCAGCCTGGCGCAGATGTCCCGCACCGCCTTCGCCCAGCACTTTCGCGACACGGTCGGCGAGACCCCTGCCATTTACGTGCAGCGCTGGCGGATGCAGCGCGCCCGCGAGCTGCTGCGCAGCCCGGGACTGTCGGTGGCGCTGGTGGCCGAGGCCTGCGGATACCGCACCGAAGCCGCCTTTCGCCGGGTGTTCAGA
>JAUIFV010000093.1 GCA_030430155.1 Gammaproteobacteria bacterium | reverse complement strand
TAAATGAGCGCATTATCGATCAGATGATAACAAAGTTGACGCATCTGAATGGGATCCGCTTCAATTATTGGCAAGGGATCAATATTAATTACGGCCTTCTTTTCTGAGATTTGATCAGCAAGATCTACCGATTCACCTGGACTTTTTGCCGGTGCCGCTAGCTGGCCCGTGATCTGCGCATAGGCCAGCCCTTCGCCCGCCGAGTTTGCAATTGGAAAAAGGACAGCGTCGACGAACGGAGTAACACAAATGCCCGTCGCAACTTCAGCACGACACACGAATCCATACCGGCCGCGCCAGTTCTCGGTTCCGACGAGCACTCCTGCATCATGAGGAATTGTCGGCATCACTTGAACGTCAACGAATTGCGGCAGTGGGAATGGCGCTTGGTAGAGAACCAACGCGCCTTCAAATTCAACAAGCACAGCAGCGTCGCTATTGCTGCTTACCGCTTCCTTGTATCTCAGGCCATTCGAAGCAGTAAGTATCGTGTTGTTTATCAGGATGGTTAAGGATGTACCAGCACCACCCGAGAAGGAAGGAACCGTTGCGCCGACAAACACGCCAGTCAACGCTTCAAGATCACCCGCGTAGTTAAATGCAAATGGCACCAAGGTCTGTATCTGGCCGGCCGCATTGATCCGAAATACACCCGCCTCGTAGGACCCCGTGAATGCCCCGGTCCTAACTGTGTCTGTGAATGATTGAGTCCGGTAGACGTCGCCTGTCGCATTGACCCGAACATCTCCGTCTGGTAGCACTTGGAAGGTAAGCGCCGCGATAACTGAGCGGAAAGTAGGCCGAAGGTCCCCGCCTTCATATCCATACTGGAGACAAAACATCGTGTCGGCTTGCGAACTGCAATTCCATCCCTCGCCGGGAATGTTGGGGTTCCACCAGATCCCGTCGAGGCTCGCGAACGCCGGCAGCGGCGTTATCGTGATAGCGAGAGCCATGAAGAATTTCCTGGTGTACTTCATCGCGATATCTCCAGTTTAGGATTCTCCGTCTGATCACCCGAGTCTACGCCTGGTCATGCTGACCGTCGACCGCGCAACCCCGCAGATTCCACGGAAAACACCTGTTTTCCGCCAGCAATGTGGTCGTCAAGGATGCTCGGCAGGCCAACACTCCGCTGGACGATCCGCATTGAGCAGATGGTGCTCTTCAAGGATTTTGGCCTGTAGTATGTACGCCGCAACCGACCCTACACTCGCACGACTACTGCATTCCCCACCGGGATTTTCTGAGCGACAGCGGTGTAGAGATCAACGTCCATCTGCTGCGTCTGAATAGACACGACTAGGCTATACCGCGCTGGCAAGCCATATCGCTCCAGCGCAGGCCGTGTCCGCCACCAGCCGGCAGATGGGTAGATCGCAATGAATCCACGGCTGGCCAATTCGGCGGCCGTGCCTTTCCACACATCCTGATGCAACGAGCCACGATGGCGCTTTTGGCCGCCCAGCAGCCAGTTCGGATCGGAAGGATTGACTGGATCGCCATCGCCCTCGTCTTCACGCTGTGCGGCGGCATTCAGCCGTGCAATGAAGTGATCGGTGGAAGTATCCAGCGGACGCTGGACGTCGAAACGCAGGCGATGAGAGGGGTAGTGATATCTCGACGCGACGCCCCGTGCCGAAGGATTGGGCTCCACGAAATATGACAGCGTGACACGCATCTCGACGGGTATATCCTGCAATGCCTCCAACTCGTCCTTGGGCCACGGCAAGGAATGCAGGTTCATATCCCGGGTAACGACCCCTTTGCCCTGAACCTTCGCATATGGATACACAGAATCTTCAACCAACAGCGTCAAGGAGTTGCCCGCGCTCCACAGTGCGCGGTTCAGGTCCGGTGTACCCCAACCGCAGTGCCGGATCAGGTTGACGAAGTCATCCTTATTCGGCGCAGCCGGCAAAAACATCGACAGCATGGCATCGCTCCATTGCGCCGAATGAACAAGCAATCCGCGCACGGTCTCCGCCCGTAGATGCGGATAGGCGGCCATAATCCGCGCCGCCATGCCGGCACACAGCGCCGATGCGGCGCTGGTGGCATTGCTGGTGGTGAATAAGCGCGCCTGCGGCTCGTTGTGAGTGGTCAACAGGCTCAGGCTCGTCATCCACGATGCGCCCAAATCATCTTTCGCCGCGTTGCCGCCTTCCAGCACCACATCAGGCTTGAGCGGCCACGCGCGATCCCAGGTCAGTGTCGTGGTCGTGAACGGGCTGAGCCCGCCCGCCCCGGCAATGGGGTTCAAGGACGGATGCCCCTGTGTGTCTATCTTGTCGGTGCAAGCACCAACGGTGATTGCATTCCATGCCTGCCCTGGATCATGCACAAGGTTGGTGGCCAGACAGTCGGGATATTTGGCCCACGCATTGGCATCACGGTTGTTGCCGGCGGACAGCACGAACAGACGCGGGTTCTCGCCCGCCCCCTCTGCATCCGCCGCTAGGCCATCAACGGTGGCCGACCATGACGAAGGCCGGCCCCGGTCCCGATAGTCCGAAGCAGTCACGGCAGAAGTGAACACGCGGGTGCGAGCCGGCGCAGAGACTTCGGGGCGCGCCACGCCTTCCGCGAACAAGTAGGCGTGATGCCGCGCATTGCCTTCGTTGGCACCTTCCGCCGGTACTAGCTTGACCGACTCAAGCCGATGCGGGACGCTGATCGCGTCCGCAAAAGATAGAGCATCGGCAAGGTCGCCGTAAGCAGCCAGACCGGCTAGGCCCGTGCCGTGATCAGCTTGGTCATCAACGCCCCATGCCGGGTTGACGGTGTGCAGGTCCGCCGCGTCCATCAACGACTCTAGCAACGGATGCGCGCGAGTCACGCCCGAGTCCAGCAGGCAAACTCGGGGCGCATCTTCTGCGGGCTGCAACTGCGTGCGCTGCAGTAGATCGTCCGCCCATTGGCGCTGTTCCTCCACTTCCATTCCATCGAAGAACTCGGCGGTCTCTTTGGCATAGCGAAGCTCGGCCACGCAGTTCAAGGTCATTACCGAGCGCGAGAGTTGTTGCTGCGAGCCATACATCAGCAGCACCGTGCGCTCAGGGAAGTTGACCTGCTTGTCGCTGACCATACAATCTGCCAAGCAAGCGAGTTTCTTGAAATCCTCCACCACAACTTGCCGCTGTCCCGCCCCCCGAACCGGAAGCCACACTTCCCACCAGAAAGCCTTGGCGGGATCAGCCGGCAGCAGTTCGGGTGCATCGGTCCACAACGCCCTGAGCTCTGCCGACCGGATAGATTCTATGGCGTCGAGCAGCTTCCTATGATCGAGCGCCTGATTCCTGCGGCCCCTCTTCTCCGCCAAGTAGTCCGCAACGTATTGCTCGAAGTGCGCTAGCCCTCCGTCCGGGACGAAGACGTTGGCGAGCGTGCGGTTGCCTTCTTCGCGGACGCTCAGGAGTTCGATCTTCTTGGTCGCGTTTGCCAGACTCTCAAACGCCAGCACGACATCCGGCTGGCTGGTGAACTGGATTTGCAGGCCCAGCCCACTTTCCAGTTGCAGTTCCTGTTGGACTCGCGCGGCCTCGGACGCTGTGGGCTTTAAGTCCTCGATCTGCCTTTGAAGGGATGCTGCATGCTGTTTCCTGGGCTGAGCCGGAATGTCCTTCTGCTTCACGGGCGAAGACTTCGCCGTGAATTCAACTGCACGTGATGTGTCTCTAAGAATGAGGTGTGGACGCTTAGCTTGCGGTTGATCCGCCATGGTTCTGCACCGCCTTTTTATCGGTCATTCTGATGCTGAATTTCCGGCGCTCCTCGAGGGCCCGCGCCAGCGCCTCAGACGCTACGCGGTCCTCGTCGTGCATCACCGCCTCCTTGATGGACTCGTCCACGGCCCGCCTGATTTCTGCGTAGCTCAACCCCAGCGCTTTCGCCGTGAGAGCCTTCAGAGGAAAGGGCTTGGGGGCAAACTTCCCGAGCCGCGCCTGCAGCAGCTTGGCGGCCTGTGGCCTGCTCGGCAGCCGGTACTCGAGCACGTCGTCGAATCGACGGAAAAGCGCGTAGTCGAGTATCTCCACGTGGTTGGTCGCAGCGAGGATCAGGCTGTGAGACTGGTCGCTCTCGATCATCTGCAGAAAGCTGTTGAGCACTCGCCGGATCTCGCCCACGTCGTTGGCGAGCCCTCGCTGCGAGCCGATGGCATCGAACTCGTCGAAGAAGTAAACGCCGCGAACTTCGCTGATGGCGTCGAACACCTGGCGCAGCTTGGCCGCCGTTTCCCCCATAAACTTGGTGATGAGCGCATCAAGCCTCACAGAGAACAAGGGAACGCCAAGCTCGCCTGCCAGCACGGAGGCTGTCATCGTCTTGCCCGTGCCGGGCGGCCCCACCAGCAGCAGTTTACGTCGTGGCGACAAGCCATGCTCGCGGATGCGCGAATGGTGCGTCTGCTCTTTCAAGATGCGCCCAAGCTGCTCGGCCACGTCCGTATCGAGCACCATGTCCACCAGCCGATTCTTCGGATAGGCTACCGTCAGCAGGTTCGCCAACTCGCCGCGGGGACGCGCCAGCGGCAACAGATTGCCCATCGCATCAGCGGGCGAGATGCGGGCCTTGGCCGCGTCGATCATGTCGCGCAGTTCCTGGGCGAGCTTGCCGTGGCCCACCTTGGCTTCGCGGGCTGCGACCTGCATGGCCACGGAATAGAAGTGCTGGTCATCCCGTTCGATATGGGATTTCACCAACGCCTTAAGTTGTTCGGCACTAGCCATAGTGGCCCCCAACAAGCGCGGTCATGTTGTCCGGTCTTCCCAGCGATGCCAGTGCAGTCTGCATCAACTTATCGGCAACCTGCTCGTCAATGTCACCCAATTCGGTTTGGTCTGCGGCCAGCACGAACAACAGACCGACAGGTACATGCAATGCCTCGGCAATCTTGGTAACCGTTGAAAGTGTCGGGTCACGCTTGTTGTTCTCCAGCATTGACAGGTACGACACGGAGCAATTGGCTCGGTTCGCGATGGCACTTTGCGATGCGCGCCGCTGCGTTCGGCAGAGTCGAATGGCTTGACCTACATTCATGGAGCGTGCCTTCTCACCTTAACAACCACGCGATTTTACTCCCAGTGAAATCTATTTCTCCACTTCCACAACAACACAACTGACAACAACCGACATACTTCTTTCGGTTTGCGCGCAGCCACTGGCAAGACTTGGTGAACGTGAAGCAGCTCACTGTCCACCCCTTTGACGCAACGGAATACACCTGTTTTCCGTCAACTCGACCGAGCAACCCTCAGAGCACGGTAGTCGTGCATTGAGTGCACGGAAAAGGGGTCGGATTGGGTTCGGCCAACGGAATGCCCTCAGATAGGTTTTCCGTCAATGCTGATGGGCTGCATGCAGCTGTCGTCGACAACGGATCTGAGTCAATGCCTGGCTGGTTGCACTTGGTGCCAAGGGAAAACCGGGGCCGCTGACCTTGGGAACGGTTCGCCATCGGCCGCCGCCGGTCTGAGCTTTTCCTCAGCCCTCAGCCCTCAGCCCTAAAAAGGGTCCGCCGCAACCGCCCAAAACCACGCAATCGGCCGAAACGCTTGACAAACCCAGGGCTGGGTAACGTACCTTCGACCCATGCTTTTGTGCACTGCGCCATTTTTGCCAAAGAACCGCTGCCGCATGGCCGCGCAGGCGCAGTCGCTCGTCGTCGTACTCGTCCGCCTTAGGGCAGGGGTCGCGGCGGCTTAGACGAAATTGGCCCCGCACCCTGGACTCCCAGGAAGGGGCAGCCCGCAGCGCCCCATCCGGTCCAGAGTCAGCGCGGCCTTCGACAACGGAGGTGGGTGTGCGTAGTGACGAGATCAAACGCTTTCCGCAGCGAGCGCCGGCACGCGCCATGCTGCGGGCAACCGGAATGACCGAGGGCGATCTGGACAAGCCGCTGATCGCGGTGGTCGGCAGCCCCAGCGACGTCACCCCCTGCAATCTGCATCTGTCGGCGCTGGCCGAGCAGGTCAAGCTGGGCATTCGCGACGCCGGCGGCACGCCGGTGGAGGCGCATACCATCGTGGTCTCCGACGGCATCTCCATGGGCACGCCGGGGATGCGCTCATCGCTGATCTCGCGGGACTGGATCACCGACTCCATCGAGCTGTTCGTGCGCGGCCATTCGCTGGACGGTCTGGTGGTGCTGTGCGGCTGCGACAAGACCATCCCCGCCGCGGCGATGGCCATGGCGCGGCTGGATCTGCCTGGGGCGGTGCTCTACGGCGGCTCGATCATGCCCGGCCGCTGGCGCGGCAAGGACGTGACCATCCAGGACGTCTTCGAGGGTGTAGGCGCCTGCGCGGCGGGCAAGATGTCCGAGCAGGATCTGAAGGAGCTGGAGGGCGCGGCCTGTCCCGGCGCCGGCGCCTGCGGCGGCCAGTTCACCGCCAACACCATGGCCACCGCGCTCGCCTTTCTGGGGCTGGCGCCTTTTCCCGCCACCGACATACCCGCGGTTGATCCGAGCAAGCCAGCCGCCGCGCGCGATGTGGGCCGGCTGGCCATGGAGATGGTCAAGCGCGGCGAGACGGCGCGCCAGCTGCTGACTGCGGAGGCTTTCGAGAACGCCATCGCCGCGGTGATGCTTACCGGCGGCTCCACCAATGCCGTGCTGCACCTCTTGGCCATCGCCCGCGAGGCCCAGGTGCCGCTGAGCCTGGAGGATTTCGACCGTATCTCCACGATCACGCCGGTGCTCGCCGATCTCAAGCCCGGCGGCCGGTTTGCCGCCCCGGACATGACCCGCGCCGGCGGTCTGCGTCTGGTCGCTCAGCGCCTGCTTCAGGCCGGTCGATTGCATCGCACCCGCACCGTTGCGGGCACCGATCTGCATGAAGAGGCCAACGCCGCCAAGGAAACCCCCGATCAGCCGGTGCTGCGGCGCTGGGAAGAGCCGCTTTCGCCCTCCGGCGGCATCGCCATCCTGCGCGGCTCGCTGGCCCCGGACGGCGCAGTGGTCAAGCTGGTCGGTCACGATCGACGTCTGCACAGCGGCCCGGCGCGAGTGTTCAATGATGAGCCGGCGGCCTTCGCGGCGCTCAAGGCCGGCAAGATCCAGGCCGGCGATGTGGTGGTGATCCGCCATGTCGGTCCGGCCGGCGCGCCGGGGATGCCGGAGATGCTCGGCGTCACCGCGGCGCTGATGGGTGCGGGCCTGGGCGAAAGCGTGGCGCTGATCACCGACGGCCGCTTCTCCGGCGCCACCCACGGCTTCATGGTCGGCCACGTCGCGCCCGAGGCCGCGCGCGGCGGACCGATAGCGCTGATCGCCGATGGCGACATCATCACCATCAACGTCGCGCGTCGCGCCCTGGATGTGGACGCCGATCTGGAGGCGCGGCGGGCCAATTGGACCGCGCCGGCGCCCACTGAAACCCACGGCGTTTACGCCAAATACGCCAAGCTGGTCGGTTCCGCGTCAGAGGGCGCACCCACCGGCTGACGCTCTGAATCAACCCGGTTGCTTGCTCTAGACCGACCGTGCTTTATCGATGGCCCATGCCTTAACGAGACAAGGAGATCTCATGTCCAGCACCACCACGACGCCGCGCCTGTACGGCGAACAAGACGTCAATCCCGACATCCTGCGCGGCCAGCCGATCGCCTTTCTCGGTTACGGCAGCCAGGGCCGCGCGCAGGCGCTGAATCTGCGCGATTCCGGCTTCGATGTGCGCATCGGCGTGCGTCCCGGCGGCAAGAGCGCCAAGCAGGCCGAAGCCGACGGCTTCACCGTGCGCAGCTTCGCCGAGGCGGTCAAGGGCGCGCGGGTGATCGGCTTCTTCATGCCTGACACCGAGCAGGCACGAATCTACAAAGAGATCGTCGAGCCGATCATCAGCGACGGGCTGATGCTGATGTTCGCCCACGGCTTCAATGTGCACTACGAGCAGATCAAGCCGCCGGCCAATATCGACGTGGCCCTGGTCGCGCCGAAGTCGCCCGGCGCGCTGGTGCGCAGCCAGTACGAGGCCGGCCGCGGCGTGCCCTGTTTGATCGCGGTCCATCAGGACGCCACCGGCTCTGCTGAACAGCGCGCCCTGGCCTGGGCCTGGGGCATTGGCAGTGCCCGCGCCGGTGTGCTCAAGACCAGCTTCGCCGAAGAAACCGAAACCGATCTGTTCGGCGAGCAGGCGGTGCTTTGCGGCGGTGCCACCGAACTCATCTCCGCCGGCTTTGAGACCCTCACCGAGGCCGGCTACCAGCCCGAGCTGGCCTACTTCGAAGTCCTCCACGAGCTCAAGCTGATCGTCGATCTGCTCTACGAGGGCGGCTACGCGCGGATGCACGAGTTCATCTCCGACACCGCGATGTGGGGCGATCTGATCAGCGGCCCGCGGATCATCGACGCCGGCACCAAGGCCCGAATGAAGGACGTGCTGGGCGACATCCAGTCCGGCAAGTTCGCCCGCGAATGGATCGCCGAAAGCGCCGCCGGCAAGCCCAAGTTCAACGAACTGCTGAAGAAAGATCTGGCCCATCCGATTGAGGATGTGGGGCAGAAGCTGCGGGCTCGGATGAGTTGGTTAGCGAAGGGCTGAGAAAGGGGTAGCCAGGAGCGGAGAAAGGGCCCAGGGCCCAGGGCCCAGGGCCCAGATGAGCGCCACCGAAGCACGGTTGGGCCCTCGCAGCTGGAAGCCCAGAAAGGGCCCAGGGCCCAGGACAGCGGCGTCGAAGCACAGCTGGGCCTAGTCACAAGCAGCACTAAAAAGGGCCCAGGGCCCAGAAGAGCCGCATCGAAGCCCCGCTAGGCCCTTTGCCCTGGGCCCTGGGCCCTGGCTGTGGCTAAAAACCGATTGACGATCGGTTTTTCGCCGCGCAGACTAAGGTCCCTTTCCGGACCGGGCCGATTCGTCGATGTCATCACTACCGCCGCTGGGCGATCTGGAGATCGCGGTACTGGAAGATCTGTGGGCCAGCGGGGTTGCCGACGCCAAGTCGGTGCATTCGCGGCTTGGCGAACGCCGCTCGATTTCCTTGAGTACGGTCCAATCGACGCTGGAGCGGCTGCACCGCAAGCGGTTGCTGCAGCGTGACAAGGTCAGCCATGCCTACCAGTACTCCCCCGCCGTTGACCGCTCGACGCTGGTCGGCCGACTGATCCAAGGCGCGGTCGGTCGGGTTGCGAAAGGGGAACCCAATGCGCTGATCGCCGCCTTTGTGGACCTGGCCTCACAGGCTGGTGAGTCCGAGTTGGACCGACTGGAAGCGTTGATCGCGGAGTATCGAGCCAATCAGCGGCAGGACGAATCGTGAGCACGGGGTGGCGACTGCTGGAGTATGCGCTGCTGTCGGCCTTTGTATTGTCGATGGCGCTGGCGCTACTCACCTCGCTCCTGCAACCCTGGATTGACCGCCTTGGGTCCAACCTGGATGCGCGTCGGCGCGCGCGCATCTACTGGTGGCTGCTGGTCGGGCCCGCGCTGCTCGGTTTGCTGCAGATTGCGGCCATCTTGACCATGAGTGCCGCCTCCAAGGCCTACCCCGCCCTGCAGTCGGTTTGCGTCAGCCACAGCGGCAGTTGGTGGCATGCCTGCGTTTGGCACCCGCTGGAATCGACCGAGAAGCCGTGGCTGTGGCTGGCGCTGGTCGCAGTGGTTGGTGGCGCAGGCCTGCTCGCCGTGCGCTCGCTGTGCGCGCTGTATCGTGCCCAGCAACAGCTGCGTGCACTGATCCGGCTGGCTCGGCAGGCGACCATGCCTGGCGATGTTCGAGTGGTTGAATCGCCGATACCGCTGGCTTTGGCGGTTGGCTTGCGCCGGGGTCACGTACTGATCTCCAAAGGACTGACCGCCGCTCTGAGCGCCGCTGAGTTGGACGCGGTGATCGCGCACGAAAAAGCCCACTTGAGCAATGGCGACATCCGCTTCGGCATGCTGGCCAAAGTGGCCTCCCTGCTGCATCTGCCGCGAACCCGAGCGCGCTTGCTGGCTGCGTGGGCGCTGGCAACGGAGCAGCGTTGTGATCAAGCCGCGGCGCTGTCATGCGGCTCGCCTTTGGTCGTGGCTCAGGCCCTGCTTGCCGTGGAGCGGGCGCAACAAGGACAGCGTCAACCGCTGCAGCCGCTGCTGACGATGGCTTTCGCCGACAGCTTTCTGAGCCTCCGTGTGCAGGCATTGCTGCAACCAGGCGCCGGTTCGCGCTTTCCCCTGGGTGGAGTGCTGCTGGTGATGGCGACCCTGTTTGTCCTGTTTAGCGCCGGATGGGTGCATCACATCAGCGAGTTCATTCTGCTGTTTGTGCCGAGCTGAGCCATGCACTTTCCAGACTCCCTGATCCGAGCGCTGTTGGCAGTCGGTGTCCTGATCTGCGCGCCGGGTGATCGCACGGCTGCGTCCGAGCTAAGCGCCGAGCAGGCGGTTGCGCTGGCCATACAGAACGCCGATCAGCAGCTGCTTGAGCAGGCGGCTCGCGATCTGGCGCGTTCGGCCGTGATCGAAGCCAGGACGCTGCCCAATCCCGTTCTCCGCTACCAGCGTGAAGACCTCCGCGGCGGTGCCGATGGTGCCGATGAGTCGGCGCTGACGGTGGTGCAGGAGCTGGACCTTGGAGGCAGTCGGCGTCTGCGGCTGCAGGCGGCCAACCGCGGTGTGGATAGCGCGGAGATGGACATTGCCGCCAGCCGGTGGAGCTTGCGCCAGACGGTATTGGCGCGTTTCCACGCCGCTGTCGCCGCGCAGCAGCGCCATCTCGCCGCGGTTGAGCAGCGTGATCGGCTGCAGAGGCTGGCCGAGATCGCCAAGCAACGCAAGCAGGCGGGCGATCTGTCGGGATTGGACGCCAGGCGCATCACGCTGGCCGCCGACGAAGCCGCCATGGCGCTGCAGCGGGAACGGGCGGCGCTGCGGGCTGCGCGACAGGATCTGGCCGCGTTGCTCGGTGATCAATCGCAAGCAGCCACGCTTCGCGCTGACCCCTTACCGTCGGCGCCGCTATTGCCCGAAGCGAGCGCTGCTGCGCAGCTCACCCATCCGGATCTGGTCGCGCGGCGGCAGCAGGTAGCGCAGGCCGAAGCGATGGCCGTCGCAGCGCAGCGCATGCGCATTCCGGTCGAACTGGGCCTGGGCTACAAGCGCATCGACGGGCCGCTGAGCGAGGACTCCGCCCTGTTGCTGGAGATCGGCGTTCCCATCCCGCTGTTTGATCGCAATCAAGCCGAAACGGTGCAGCGACAAAGCGAGCTCGATCGGGCGCGCGCAGAGTTGGCAATCGCCGAGAGACGGCATCTGGCGGAGTTCACCGCCCTCCGCACGCAGATCGCCGAGCGCATCTCGGCGGCGCAGGCATACAGCGAGAGATTGATTCCTGAAGCCAGCGAGCTGAGCGCGCTGGCCCTACGCAGCTTCCAGGCCGGCGAAACCCCTCTGATCGAGTTGCTGGAGACCCTGGCCACCGAGGCACGAGTGATCGAGCTGGGCATCGACAGCAACCTGCAGGCGCAACTGACCCTGCTCACCCTTTCCGCTTACATCCAAACATCGGAGTAGACCCATGAAAGTCCATGCACTGACCCTCACCCTGACCGCTTCCCTGCTGTTGATTGGCTGTGGCAACGGCGAGCAAGCGGCTGAACCGGCGGCCATGGCGACTCCGGGAGCGACGCAGGAAGCATCGGCAGCAACCCAGACCCAGGCCCAGTACGGCGATGAAGCGCCGGTGACCATCGATACGCCGGCACAGGACGATCACGGTCATGAGCATGCCGACGGCGACGATCACCACGCTGATGATCATCATGATGATGATCACGCCCACAACGCCGACGGCAGTCACCCCGACGAGCACGAGGACGATCATCACCACGACGACAGCAGCGAGCCGCATGATCACCACTGATCGGCACTTGCGGCGCTGTTTGGGCATTGGCGTCCTGCTGATCTGCCTGGTCGCCGTCGGCTGCAGCGAGTCGTCGCGAGCGCCGCGGCAGCGCGGGCTGGAGCCGGTGGTGGTGACCCAGGTCAGCGGTGACTCGGAGCTGTTTGTGGAGTTCCGGCCGCTGATCAGCGGGGAGCCCTCGGTATTTGCCGCGCACTTCACCCGGGTGAGCGACTATCAGCCGGTCACCGAGGGCACCATGGAGGTGCTGCTTTCGGGCGGCGGCCAGCCCAGCGAGCGCTTCCGCATCGGCGCGCCGCGCGCGCCCGGCATCTTTGCACCGACGGTGGTGCCGAGAGCCGCTGGCGAGCGCCAGCTGCAGCTGATTCTGGACGCTGGTGGACACCAGGCGGTGCACGATCTGGGAACGCATCGGGTCTATGCCAGCGTCGACGAAGCCCGGCAGTCCCCACCGGTCCAGCAAGCGCAAGGAGAGATCGGCTTCCTCAAGGAGCAGCAGTGGAACACTGATTTTGCGGTGGAATCGGTGCAGCCGCACACCTTGCGCGACTCCATCAGTGGTCGCGGTCGGATTCGGGCCGCGGCGGAAGGCGAGTATCTGCTTCACGCGCCCAGTGCCGGGTTGTTCCAATCCACTGAGGCGGTACCGGTGCTGGGCATGAGCGTCGATGCCGGTCAGGTGTTGGGCAGCTTGCTGCCGCAGCTGGCCACCGGGACCGACCGCGCCGCTCTGGAAGCGGAGCTGCGCAGCGCCCAGGCGGCCGCCGAATTGGCCGGGCGCGAGCTGGCGCGACTCAAGGAGCTGTTCGCCATCGAGGCGGTGGCCCGGCGCCGGGTGGAGCAGGCCGAGGCCGAGCAGCAGATCGCCCAGGCACGACTGCAGGCGGCGCGGCAGCGGGTGCAGCGCACGCCCAGCGGCGCGGGTATCCCTCTGCGTACGCCGATCGCCGGCGTACTTGAGGAGGTACGTGTCACGCGCGGCGCCGCGGTCCGCGAGGGCGAGCTGTTGTTCCGCGTGGTCAGTCGCGATTCGCTGTGGCTGGAAGTCCAGGTAGCCGAGAGCGATGCCGGCAAGCTGGCCACCCCCAGCGGCGCTTCCTTCGTGTTGCCCGGGACCGACCAGTTGATAGCGATCACCCCGCCTGAGAACGGCCAGCTGATTGGGGTTGGGCGAGTCATCGATCCACAAAGTCGCAGTCTGCCGGTGATTTTTGCGCTCAATGATCCGCCGCCGTCGCTGGCAATCAATCAAGTGGTCGCGGCGCAGATCTATACCGGCCAGACCCGCCAGGCGCTCAGCGTGCCTGCCAGCGCGTTGATTGACGACGCCGGCCAGCGGGTGGTCTACGTGATGAGCGGCGGCGAGAGCTTCTCCCGAGTGCCGGTGAGCGTGGGCGTGCGCGACGGTGATCGTTTCGAGGTGAGTTCGGGCTTGAATGCCGGCGATCGGGTGGTCAGCCAAGGGGCAATCCAGATCCGGCTGGCCGCGGCAACGCCGGAGGCCATGGGCCATGGCCACGCGCACTGAGGCCCTGACGTGATCGAGAAACTTCGTGATTGAGAAACTCATCGCCTGGTCCCTGGGCCACCGGGTCTTCATCCTGTTTGGCGGCATCCTGTTGTTGATCTGGGGCGCGGTGGAAGCCCTGCGGATGCCGGTGGACGTGTTTCCGGATCTGACCGCACCGTCGGTGACGGTGGTCACCGAAGCCCACGGTATGGCCCCGGAAGAAGTCGAAACCCAGATCGCCTTCCCCTTGGAAACGGCCCTGAACGGCGCCCCCAGTGTCCGTCGGGTGCGTTCCAACAGCTCCATTGGCATCTCGGTAATCACGGTGGAGTTCACCTGGGGAACCGATGTCTACCAGGCCCGGCAAATCGTCACCGAGCGCCTGGCGACCGTTCGCGGTCAGCTGCCGCCGGGCATAGCGGAACCCATCCTGGCGCCGATCGCCTCGATCATGGGCGAGATCATGTTCATCGCCCTGCATTCGGATCGCCACGACAGTATCGAGCTGAAGACCACCGCCGACTGGGTGCTGCGGCGCCGATTGTTGGCGGTATCCGGAGTCGCCGAGGTGATTCCCAACGGCGGCGACACGCGCCAGTTCCAGGTCATCGCCGACCCGCTCAAACTGGCCAGCTACGAGATCTCCTTGACCCGGCTGATGGAGGCGGTGGCGGCCAGCAACGAAAACACCTCCGCCGGCTTCTATCTGGAGAACGGGCAGGAGTATCTGATTCATGGCCGCGGGCGGGTCCGTGATGTCACCGATATCGGCGCGGTGTTCCTGGCTCATAAGGGTGGCCGGGCGATCAAGGTCAGCGATGTGGCCGAGGTTCGTTTGGGACCGGCGCCCAAGCGCGGCACTGCCAGCCACAATGGCCAGCCGGCGGTGGTGCTGGGGATCCAGAAACAGCCCGGTGCCAACACCCTGGCACTGACGGCGCAGATCGATACGGTGCTGGCCGACATTCAGCGCTCGCTGCCCGAAGGCATGCAGATCAGCGCCAATCTGTTCCGGCAGGCCGACTTCATCGAGGTCGGTATCGGCAATCTGGGCGTTGCCCTGCGCGACGGGGTGATTCTGGTCATTGCGATCGTCTTCGCCTTTCTGCTCAGCGCCCGCGCCACCGGCATCACCCTGCTGGCCATTCCGCTGTCGCTGGTGGTTGCCATCGTGGCGATGAAGGCGGCCGGAATCGGCATCAACACCATGACCCTGGGCGGCATGGCCATTGCCCTGGGCGCGCTGGTCGACGACGCGATCATCGTGGTGGAGAACATCGTTCGACGATTACGCGAGCGCGGTCCGGACGTGGCATCGGACCCGACCAGCGTGCTCAAGCTGGTCTACACGGCGACACGGGAGATTCAGGGCTCGGTGGTCTTCGCCACGCTGATCATCATGCTGGTCTTCACCCCGGTGTTCTTTCTCACCGGCGTCGAAGGTCGATTGATGCAGCCGCTGGGCTTTGCCTATGTGGTTTCACTGGCGGCCTCGCTGGGCGTGGCGGTAACCATCACGCCGGTGCTGAGCAGCTGGCTACTGCCCAAGGCGCGGATTGTCCGTGAATCGCGTGAATCGCGGCTGGCGCTGTGGCTGAAGGCGCGCTATCGCCCGCTGTTGGCGGTGGTGATGCCGCGCTGGCGCAGCATCGGACTGGCCTCGCTGCTGGGCACGGTGGGCACGCTGATCGCGCTCACGATGGCCGGTCGCGCCTTTCTGCCAGACTTCAACGAGGGTAGTCTGACGGTGAACGTGGTGACCCTACCGGGGACCGCGCTTGAGCAGTCCGACCAGCTGGCCGCACGGGTGGAACGGGTGCTGCTTGATCAGCCGGAGGTGGTCGCCACTGGCCGGCGCACCGGTCGCGCCGAGCTGGACCCGCACGCGCAGGAGATCTACGCCTCGGAGATCGAGGTCACGCTGGCCATGGGCGAGCGCAGCAAGGCCGCGCTGTTGCGCCATCTACGCTCGGAGTTCAGCGGCATTGCCGGCGCCAACGTGGTCATCGGCCAACCGATCTCGCACCGCATCGACCACATGCTTTCGGGCACCCGGGCCAACATCGCGATCAAGCTGTTTGGTTCGGATCTGTACGAACTGCGCCGCATCGGTACCCAGATCAAGGACCTGGTCGAAGCGGTTCCGGGCGCGGTGGACGTGCAGCTGGAGCAACAGACCGAAATCCCCTTCGTCAGCATCGATTTCGATCGCCAGGCCATCGCCGACTACGGGCTGACCATCCAGGAGGTTTCCCACGCGGTGGAAACCGCCTTCTTCGGCAGCACGGTATCGCGGGTGTTGGTTGGCAATGCCAGCTTCGATCTGGTGGTGAAATTTGCCGATTCCGCGCGCAACAGCGTGGAAAGTCTGCAGTCCTTGCTGGTGGAGAACGCCGTGGGTACCCGCGTGCCGCTATCGGCGCTGGCGCGGGTGGAGCGCAGTCGCGGTCCCAACCAGATCGGCCGGGAGAACGTGCAGCGGCGCATCGTGATCATGGCCAACGTCGCCGGCCGCGATCTGGCTGGTGTGGTCAACGAGGCGCGGAAGGAAATCGAAGAAAACCTGAACCTGCCCGCCGGCTACCACGTCGAATACGGCGGTCAGTTCGAAAGTGCCGCGTCGGCCTCACGCACCCTGCTGCTGCTCGGCACCGTGGTCATCGTCGGCATCTTCCTGCTGCTCTATCTCGCCTTCAACTCCACTCGCGACGCGCTGCTGGTGATGCTCAACCTGCCCCTGGCGCTGCTCGGCGGGGTCGCCGGGGTGTGGCTTTCGGACGGGATCCTGAGCGTGGCCTCGATCATCGGCTTCATCACTCTGTTCGGCATCGCCACCCGCAACGGGGTGATGCTGATCGCCCACATCCACCATCTGGCGGTCGATGAAGGCCTAACCGACGCGAGCCAGCGAGTAGAGCGCGGCGCGATGGAACGACTGGTGCCGATCGTGATGACGGCCCTGGCGACGGCACTGGCCCTGGTGCCGCTGGCAATGTCCGCCGGTCAGCCCGGCAGCGAAATCCAGGCGCCGATGGCGGTGGTGATCCTGGCCGGCCTGGCCAGCTCCACCATTCTCAATATGCTGGTGCTGCCGGCGCTTTATCTGCGATTCGGGCGATACGGGGTAGCGAAGGGCTGAGAAAGGGCCCAGGGAGGAGGGCCCAGGGCCCAGGACAGCTGCATCGAAGCCCCGCTGGGCCCTATGCCCTGGGCCCTGGGCCCTAACGGCAAGCAACAAAAAAGCCGGTCACTGACCGGCTTTTCTGGTGATGGGTAAGCGCCGCTCTACTCCAAATCCAGGAATGACCGCAGCTGCTCCGACCGACTCGGATGGCGCAGCTTGCGCAGCGCCTTGGCCTCGATCTGACGAATACGCTCGCGGGTGACGTCGAACTGTTTGCCGACCTCTTCCAGGGTGTGGTCGGTGTTCAGGTCGATGCCGAAGCGCATCCGTAGCACCTTGGCTTCACGCGGGGTCAGGCCGGCGAGGACGTCGCGGACGGTCTCCGACAGGCCGGTGTTGGTGGCCTCGTCCAGCGGCGACTGGATGGAGATGTCCTCGATGAAGTCGCCCAGGTGGGAATCCTCGTCGTCGCCGATCGGGGTTTCCATGGAGATCGGCTCCTTGGCGATCTTCAGCACCTTGCGGATCTTGTCCTCTGGCATCTCCATCTTCTCAGCCAGCTCTTCCGGCGTCGGCTCGCGGCCCATCTCCTGCAGCATCTGCCGGGAAATCCGGTTGAGCTTGTTGATGGTCTCGATCATGTGCACCGGAATACGGATGGTGCGGGCCTGATCGGCGATGGAGCGGGTGATCGCCTGGCGTATCCACCAGGTGGCGTAGGTGGAGAACTTGTAGCCGCGGCGATATTCGAACTTGTCCACCGCCTTCATCAGGCCGATGTTGCCTTCCTGGATCAGATCCAGGAACTGCAGGCCCCGGTTGGTGTACTTCTTGGCGATGGAGATCACCAGGCGCAGATTGGCCTCGACCATCTCCTTCTTGGCCCGCCGCGCCTTGGCCTCACCGATGGACATGGCGCGGTTGATGTCTTTGATGTCGGCGGTAGCCAGATGCAGGGCACGTTCGATGACCAAGCGCTTGTCCTGCTCGGCGAGCACCTGCTCGCGCACGTTCTTCAGATTGGACGCGTACTTGGTGCGCTTGCCGATCTCGCGGTCGATCCATTCCTTGTCGGTTTCCGAACCCACAAAGCTGCGGATGAAGTCGCGGCGCGGCATCTTCGCCTTGTTCACGCACAGATCGGTGATCGCGCGTTCGGTGGCGCGGATGCTGACCACCACCTCGCGGACCTTGCGGGTGAAGCCCTCGATCATCTGCGTGGGCAGGCGCAGCATCAAAAACTCGTTGGTCATCAGCTCGCGCAGCTCGACCACCCGCGGGTGCTCCAGCCCGTTCTCGCTCATCACCTCCTGGAATTCGTCATACCACTCGCGCATCTGGCCCATGCGGGTGCGCACTTCGACCAGATCGGGCCCGGTATTGGCGGTCTTCTCCTCTTCCTTCTTGTCCTCTTCCTCATCGTCGTCGTCGTCGCCATCACTGTCGTCGTCGTCGTCGCTGTCGCTATCGGAATCGGTATCCTCTTCCTCGTCCTCTTCTTCCTCTTCCGGCTCTTCCGGCGGATCGGTGCCCAGCTGGTACTCCAAGAAGCCGGTGAGCACCTCGGACAAACGCTTCTTGCCCTCAAGGTGCAGCTCAAACTCCTCGAGCAGGATCTGGATCGACCAGGGGAAGTTGCTCAGCGCCAGCTGAACCTGGTTGAGACCTTCCTCGATGCGCTTGGCGATGGCGATTTCGCCCTCGCGGGTGAGCAGCTCGACGGTGCCCATCTCACGCATGTACATGCGCACCGGATCGGTGGTGCGACCGACGTCGGCGTCCAGCGCGGCCAGCGCTGCGACGGCCTCCTCGGTGGCATCTTCATCGGGCGGCGCGGCGGGGTTTTCCTGAACAATCGCGGACTCCGCAGGTGCGGTCTCATGCACCTCGATGCCCATGTCGTTGATCATGCCGATGATGTCTTCGATCTGCTCCGGATCGACGATGTCGTCGGGCAGGTGATCGTTGACTTCGGCGTAGGTCAGAAAGCCCTGCTCCCGTCCTTTGGTGATCAGTTGCTTGATCTCGGACTGTTGCTGGATCTGGGATTGCAGCTTCTCAGGATTTTCCATAGAGACAGGGACAGTAGCGGACAAAAGGGAACGGAGCAGGATAGCGTATTTAGCTGAGCTCCGCTAGCAGGTTTTGTGATGAATGGCAATGCCGACAGCGAGGGCCCAGGGAGGAGGGCCCAGGGCCCGGAATCTGCCGTCGCTGGCCTTTGATCGCTCTTCCTGGGCCCTGGGCCCTAG
>JAUIFV010000092.1 GCA_030430155.1 Gammaproteobacteria bacterium | reverse complement strand
GCAGGCCCAGTTCTTTCGCCGCGTCGAACAGCGCGTCGTAGAGCGGGCTGTCGTCGGCCTCGACGCTCACCCGCAGCGGGCCGTCACCGCCGTGATATTCGTCCTCGCCGCCCTCGAAACACTCCATGCGCTTGAAATAGGGCAGCACGTCCTGGTAGCTCCAGCCGCGGTTGCCGAGCTGCGCCCAGTGGTCGTAGTCGCGCGCCTGGCCGCGCACGAAGACCATGCCGTTGATCGCACTCGACCCGCCGAGCATCTTGCCGCGCGGCACGTCGATACGGCGCTGGCCATTGCCGTCGTCCGGCTCCGAGCGGTAGCACCAGTTCACCGCCGGGTTGTCGATCAGCTTCGCGACCCCCGCCGGCACGCGCGACCAGAAATGGCCCGAACCGGCGGTACCGGCCTCCAGGCACAGCACGCGATGCTCGCCGCTGGCGCGGTGATGATGGTGAAGCCGACGTCGCCATCATTGATCATGTCATCGACCCCGCTGACCGTCACCGTTTGCGGGGTGTCCCAGTTGGCCGCGGTGAAGGTCAACATGCCCGGCGATACCGTGCCTTCGCTGCTATCACTGCTGACTAGCGCGATACTCACATCCGCGGTTGGTTCGCTGTCCAGCACCACCGTAAACGTATCCGTGCCGCCGCCTTCGGTGGTGACCAGTCCGCTGCTTGGATTGACCGTGATGCCGGCGGTGTCGTCGTCCAGGCGGATGGCCGACACGTCGGCAACATCGCCGGCGCCGAGTGAGTCGTAAACCGCATCGCCAGCGCTGGCAGGATCGCCGGTCACGATCGTGAAACTCAAATTACCGTTGTCGATGTCGTCATCGATACCGGTCACGGTGACCATTTGCGCGGCCGTTGAACCCGGCGGCAATACAACATTGCCCGTACTCAGCATGGCCAATCCCGGATTACTCACCGACAGCGGGACATTCACCGAGTCGGTCGGGGGCGAGTTCGCGCTGACGCTGAAGCTCGCGGTCAGGCTGCCGTCTTCACTGACCTGCAGCCCGGAAACCGGGTTGACCATGATTCCGGCGGTTTCATCATCATTGTTGGTGACGTTGACGTTCGCCACCATCAAGCCGTTATAGCTTGCGTCACCGCTGCTGGCCGGACCATTGCTCAAGGTGTACATCACGTTGCCGTCGGCGACCGCGTCGTCGACGCCGGTGACGGTGACCGTCTGCGGAATATTCCAGTTGGCGGCACTGAAGCTGAGCATGTTGGTGGACACGTTGCCTTCGCTGGCATCCGGCGGTCCGATCGGCACATCGACCGTGTTGCCGGCAGTGGGCGGTGCAGTCAGGACCACATCGAAACTGTCCGTGGTTCCGGACTCGAAGGTGGTCAGGCTTAGCGGTGCCACATCCACGCCAGCGACCAGCATCGTTCCCTCCAATTGAAACGCCAGGTCGCGCTGAGGGTTGGCATCGGGCGGACTGCGGGTGATGCCGCAGGTCGTCACGCGCGCTCCCCAAGCATTGACGCAAGTCCCTGGCGGTATTAGCCCCGGGTTAGTCTGAAACCAAGCGCTTTCGGCACCAACGGTCATCCCCGAATCAGGCGCTGACGCGCTCTCGGCCCAGCCCCATTGGCCACCTGCGGCGACGGACATGTTGGCCTGCACGACCAGCCAATACGTGCCTGCCTGCAACAGCACGCCGGGACCGGGTAGGTCAATCAGGAAATCGCCACTGCCGACATCCGTGTACGACAGGTTCTCGGCTGCGTAGATCGATCCGGCGGACAAGTTGGTGGTGTCGGGTATGCCCGCCGCATTGCCGAGGATGTACAGATTCAACGACTGTGCCGGTCCGGCCCCATTGAAATAGGCCCCCTGGACCTGCACGGTGTCGATCTCCCAGCCATTGCCGGTCACCGTGAAGTCATCTGCGCCCTGCGCAGCAAAGCTGCCAATATCGGTGAAAGCCTGCGACGTGACGACGAAGGGAGCCGGCTGGACCCCGGAGAAGGTCGAGAACAGAACCGTGCCATTCGGCGCTGCAGGGGCCGCCGAACCGGCGTTCTGTTCCGTTGTGCCGGCCGTCTGAGCCAACACCGACGAAAGCGGGAAAAAGGCCAGAAGCGCCAGGAGCGTGAAAAATCGCATGATGATCCTTCTAACAGGGCGAGTTTGGTAAGCGGCACCAAGTCGGAACGGCTGATCGCATGGGATTGGCGGCAGCGGGCAATACTACGCGACAAGGGCTTAGTAACGGAATGCCTGCGCAATCCTACTACGGCCCGAGCTGGACGCCGGTCACGTTGCGCCCAAGTCGGAGCCGAAAGCTTGGTTGGTGCAACGCGGACATGGCGAGGCGCCAACCCGATGAATCGAGCCCACCTGGACCCGAATGGACGCACATACGACGCGAGGTCAGGAAGCGTCCGGACATTCTTGCGTCTGGCGCAAATATCGGTCCTTCAGCCTTACGTAGTTCTTTGCCGAGTAATACAGCGCCTCAATTTCTGTATCGCTCAGCCGGCGCAACATCCGAGCCGGATTGCCGGCCCACAGCGTGCCTGATTCCACCACCTTGCCCGGGGTCACCACGGCGCCGGCGGCGACCATGGCGTGTTTGCAGACCCGGGCGCCGTCCAGCACGACGCTGCCCATGCCGATCAGGCAGGCGTCTTCGACGGTGCAGGCGTGAATGATCGCGGCATGGCCAACGGTGACGTCTTCGCCGATCAGCAGAGGCATGCCGCCGGGCGTGTACGGGCCATCGTGGGTGACGTGCAGCACGCTGTTGTCCTGCACATTGGTGCGCGCGCCGATGCGCACCTTGTGCACGTCGCCGCGAATCGCGCAGTAGGGCCAGATCGACACGTCATCGCCGATGACCACATCGCCTACCACAGTGGCGCCCTCATCCACGTAGCAGCGCAATCCGATGGTCGGGGTGATTCCTTCGAAGGCTTTGATGGGCATCGATGCAAACCTGGAGTTTTCGGCGAGGTGCAATCTTAGCGGCAGACCGCTGCCGTCGTTCAGCCTGCAACCGTTAGATTGATGCCGTTGCGAACTATCGGGAATAGACCATGCGGCTGTCCACTGTGCTGATCGGCGTCACTGTTGCCCTGCTCGCTGCACCCGCGCTTGCCGACTCGGTGAACGTGGCCAAGATCCACGGCCGCATCCAGCTGGTCGATTCCTTTCCCGACTACAAGGTGCAGGTGGTCGACAGCTTCGCCGACCTGCACGTGCAGCTGGTGAGCAGCTTTCCGGATTCGCCGGGCAAGTGGGAGATGGTCGACAGCTTCCCCGACTACAAAATCCAGCTGGTCGATAGCTTCCCGGACTTCACCATCAAGTACGTCGACAGTTTTCCTGGCGTGCAGTAGCGCGGCGGCTGGGGGCTCTCTAGCCGATCCCGCCAGTAGGCACATTGGTCATCTGCGGATCACAGTTGATGATGGCGCCGTCGTTGGCTTGATCGATAACCAGCACGCTGAGCAGGATCAGCTGCTCCACGGTGTTGGCGTTGTTGAAGCTCAGCGACCGCTTGCTGACGGAGCGCTCAAATCCCTTCAGCTGATCGCTGTTGTCGCTGCTGACCACGCGCCAGATCTCGATGCTCTTGGCGGTTTCCGGGCTCAGCTCAAATACGACTTTGGTATCCGGCTCCAACACCAGCAAATTGGCCGGATTGAAGCTGTAGAAGTACTGCCCTTGATGGGTGTTGCCGCCGGAACCGACTTTGGCAACGGTGAGCTGGATGGTGGCGGTGGTTTGGGTCATTGCGGCAACTCTTCCAGGCGCTGCTGACACGCTGCGGGTGTGCTTGTTTAACACTTGGTTACAAAATCCGCAAGCGGGTCAGTTCAGGGTGCTGATAGCCCATCCGCTGCAGCTGCTCGCGCGCCGTCACAGTGAGCGGATCGTCTGGTGCGTGGAACAGCGACCACAGCGCGAGCACCCGCTTGTCCGTGCTGGCATCGGCAAGATCCGCAATCCGATCCTTGGCCTGCTGCAACGCGGCCTTGGCCTGCTCAGGCTGGCTGGAAAGCCGCGCCTGCACATACAGGGCCAGGGCCAGACTTAGCCGGTGCTCGATGTCGCCATCCGGGCGCCGCGCGCTGAGATTGCGTAGGCCGAGCACGACGGCGGCCGATTGGCGTTCGCGCTCAGACTGTCCAAGCTGATCGACGCTACAAAGCAACCGGCGTAGGCGCAGCTGTAGTTTCAACAAGGCAACGCCTTCGCCCGCCACAGTTCCAACCGGCAGCCCATTGAGCAGCGCCTCAGCGCGATCGAACGCCGCCAGTGCAGGCTCGTTCCGCCCGCGCAGGTGCGCAAGCCAGCCCAACTGCAGATAGGCAAAGGCCAAGTCGTGCTGCCAAAGCCGATTGCTTGGATCGGTGTCGACCAGAGTCTCCAGCGAACGAACCGATACGCTCAGCATCTTCCAAGCCGAATCGGTCCGACCGAGCGCGAGTTGCAATCGACCCAGGTGGGTCGTAGCGGTGCTGAGTCGATAGCGCCAGAGCAGGTCCAGTGGGGCCTGCTCGGCCAGCTGCTGGAGCAGTGCACGCTGCGCTTCGTAGCGCTCGTTGGCCTCGCCTAGTCGGCCCTGGCGCTCACGTATGCTGCCCATCCAGGAGATGCTGTCGGCCAATTCAGCGGCGATATCAACACGCTCGGGGGCACGCCGTAGCAGCGCTTGTTTGATCGCGATCGATTGCTCAATCTGCGCCGCGGCCTCATCGAGACGCCGTTCGCGCAGCGCCAGGCTGCCCAGGTTGTTCAGCGCATAGGACAACTCCAGCTGCGCGGTGAGCGCTTCCGGCTCGCGCTGCAACATCCGCTGCGCCGCGTCACGGTAACCCTCCCAAGCGGTTCGGGCCTCCTCATTGCGGCCGGCCTGTAGCGCCAGATAGCCCTGCCAATAAAGCACCGTGCCCAGCTCAAGGTAGTAGTCGGCATGCTCCTGATCGGGAGCCGGCATGCCGCGCAGCAGCTTAAGCGCCGAGTCGATCGCAACAGCGGCGGTTCCAGACTGCCCCTGCCCCACGTCGACTTCGCCCAGATTGCGCAGCGCCCGCGCCCGCCGCAGCCGCTGCGTTGGATCGGCTGGCGCGCTGGCCTGATCCAGATAGCGGGTGACTTCGGCAGTAACCGCGCCGAGCAGGTCCAATCTACCGATGGTGCGCAATTTGTCCGACAGATCATCGAGGAGGAAATCGACCAGCACTTCACCATCGCGTTGCTGCCGCTCGGCGATGGTCATGGCCCGATGGGCTGTATAGGCCATCAGCACCGACACCAACACACTTGCAAGCAGTGCGCCCACGCCGGCCCAGCGCCAGCGGCGATGCGCACGCTGTCGGCGCGTAGACAGGCGCACAAACTCCGACTCATGAGCACGCAGGCTGTCGGGCAGCTCCGTGCAGACCGCCTGCGCCTCCCGCAGCGGCTGACCGCCGGGCAACAGCAGATCGCTGGGTGCGTCGGCCTGCCGCCAGCGGTCTGCGGCCAATCCCAGCCGGTGGCGAGCTTGCAACAGGCGCTGATTATCCTGCGCCCAGGCGCTCGCCCGCGGCCACTCCCGCAACAAGGCGTCATGGGCCAGTTCGACTGTGGCCTGACCCCGCCACTGATTGGCTATCAACAATCGGGCGTCGACCAGCGCATCGACCAAGCTGCTCTGCGCCTCGGATTGGAACTGCGCCCTATCAACACTGCGACCGCTGAGCAGGTCGCCGCTGGCCTCGATGCGCACCAGCTTGGCCAGCACCGCCGGCAATGCCGATTGCACGGGCTCGCCCAGGCCCAGAAACACCGCCTCGGCACGGCCGGCGATGGCGCCCACCAACCCGCCCATTTCCGTATAGGCAGAGACCTTGAGGACGCCGTCAGCGCTGCGCCGATCGTAGAGCTGCTGCAGCGTGTACTGCAGCAGCGGCAGGCTGGACGGATGCGCCGCAGCCGCATCCAGCAGGGCGTCGTCCAGCCGCACCCGGGTGCTCGGGTCATACTCGAAGCGCAGTGCCGCCAGCCGCGCCGGGCCGCGGATCATTTCCGCGATTTCACCTCGACCCACCGGCGGCAGATCGTAGTGACCAGCACCCGCCTTGAGCTCAGCCAGAGATGGCAAGGCGTCCAGCAGCTGGGTGTAGGCATCGCTGCGCGCGAGCAGAAACACCATCAGGTCGCTACGTTCGGCCCACTGCGCCAAACGTCTGTCCAACGCAGAGCGCTGAGCGACCGGAACTGACGACTGCACCAATGCTTCGGCGTGGTCCAGTATCAGCGCGTGATCGATCACGGTCGCCGCTGAGGGGTGCGGATCCACCGCCGAATCGGCCGATGGTACTTCTGAATCCTGCGCCACAAGATCATCCAGCGCGCTGCCAAGGTCGTCACAGCTGTAGCAGTCCCGGGATAGATCGACCCAGCTGTGGCGGGCGACGCGCAGCCCATCCAAGCCATGTCGGTTGCTCAACTTGGGGATAAATCCGGCGCGCAGCAAGGAGCTCTTGCCGCTGCCGCTGGGCCCCACCACCATCACCAGATTGCGCTGGTTTCGCCACTGCTCACGAACCGCAGCGAGCAGTCCGGCCAGCGCCCGGGTACGGCCGAAATACAGTCCGAACTCGGCTTCGGAGAATGCCCTCAGGCCGACATAAGGACTTTCACCACGCCACGGTCTGGCGGCGACCTGAGGCGCACCGGCGACATAGTCGTCCGGCATCGATACCGTCGCGATCAACCGATAGCCGCGCTTGCGCAGGGTCTGGATATAGCTGGGGCGCTGCGCGTTGTCGCCCAGACCGCGGCGCAACAGCGCCACGCACTTGTGTACCGGGTTGTCGCCGTAGAAGGTGCCGCGCCAGATATCGATCAACAGCTGCTCGGCGCTGATCACCTGACCCGCGCGCTCAGCCAGATAAACCAGCAGCTGCATCACTCGCGGCTCCAGCGAGCAGGTCTGATCGACGCCGATGATCAATCCTTCGTCGGCACGCACAACCCAATCTCCGACTCGAAACTCGATCGGTCCAGATGCGCCGTTGGCCGCTGCCGCACTCATTACAAGTAATTGATTTTCATAAATTTAAAATTCGGTAAGCCAACCGTAAGCTTGAGTAAGTATGACGAAATGTTACTTGCCGCGCAGCAGGTCATGCTCGATAGCGAGGCACTCACCTCCACCGCGCTGGAAAACCGGCGCGGTGACTACCCAAGTCGCGAGGACCAGCTATGGACGACATCATCGTCAACACCAGCGAAATCAAATCCGCCATCGTCAGCGCGTTGCAGGCCGCCGACGTGGCGATCAACGACAATGAGATCTGCGAGATCGACGCCGCCAGCCTGACCGACACCAACGCCGCGCGCAGCGCTTTCAGCGCGCTGGGCGACCGCGTCGCGCTGCTGCACAACGTCAGCGACGCGCAGCGCCAGGTGCTCTATCCGCTGCTGGGCATCCAGGCCAAAGGACCAACCCCCTGCATGCTGGTGCGGCCAATCGGCGGCAGCCGCGGCCGTCCCTGCTTCCACATCATCGATGTGGTGCAGTTTGCGCAATCTGGCGCCGATGTCTTCGATCGCGCCTCAGGCATTGCCCCCAGCAGCGATGCCATTCCACCGGCCGACCGGCAGCCCGATCTGCAGGTTGCGCCGACCATCGGCGCCCCGCCGACGCTGGACCTGGCTGCGCATTTCGCGCAGGCCGTGGCGGATGTATGGGAGCTGCCGCAAACCATCAGCGCCGCCGACGGCCCCAAGGAGCATCTGTGGATCTACACCCGCAGCACGCCCTTCTATCCATCCGGCAGCAAGGGCGATGGCTACACTCCGCCCAATGATCAGAAGGTAACGGTCAACATCAGCTATACCTTCCGCGCCTTCCTCAACGATGCCGAAAGCGGTGTCTTCCAGTGGCTGTACATCGAAACCCTCGGCCACATGAGCACCGACGGGATGAAGAAGAATGACCACAACAACCGCGGCTGGGGCAACGGCAGCGTGCACGTCAAGGTGCCGGCGCCCAGCGGCGTACCGTTGTTCTTCGACGCCTCACCGGCCAACACCAACAACGAGAAATCGGTCACCACGACGGTCGGTTTCGACGTCGGCTATCAGACCGGCTCACTCAACTACAGCCAGTCGCAGACCGAAACCATTCGCGACTGGAAGGTAATCCAGAAGACCACCGACTCCTGGCTGTACGAGCAGTCCTCCCCGTTTAGCGGAGACAGCGACAAGTTCCCCGACAACGCCATCAAGTACAACGCCGGCAAGGCCCGTCACGAGATCAAATCCTGGCCGGATCTGACCACCAGCGTGTTCCG
Source organism: Gammaproteobacteria bacterium (assembly GCA_030430155.1). Taxonomy (GTDB): domain Bacteria; phylum Pseudomonadota; class Gammaproteobacteria; order Xanthomonadales; family SZUA-5; genus SZUA-5. The sequence continues at coordinate 10,442 of JAUIFV010000092.1, read as the reverse complement.
CTGGAGCACCATGAGCGTCTATCGCAATGACCATCCCACCGACGGCAATGTGGTGGTTTCGCCTTCGGTGCAGGCGCGCGCCATCTTCATGCACCTGCGCAACTCCTGGCCGTCCTGGCACGGCTATTACTGGTGGTCCTGGCGCAACATCGACGAGCAGTTCACGCTGGACTTCTCAGTCGTCGACAAGAGCTGATCGTCCGCCCACGTCCGGCTCATCGCGATGAGCCGGACCTGAGCGAGTTCCAGTAGCCAGTTCCAGTAGCCAGGAAAGCAAGAGCAAGAGCGGGAGCAAAATCAAGAGCGTCAACATCCGTTCCGTGTGCGGGCCGGCTCTTGACTCTCGCTCTTCTGGCTACTGGAACTGGCTACTGGCACTCGCTCTTGGCTACTGGAACTCCGCCCGGTCCGGGTGGCGCTCGCAGAGCTGGCCAAGGACCTCGCCCACGCGCGATTGGCGGCGCACCGACCAACCCGGGGGCGCAGCGGGTGCGCCCTGTGCCGGCGACTCCAGATAGATCAGGCTGGTCGAATCCAGCCAGCCGCCTTTGAACAGCGCCTGCAGTGTCGCGTCCCACAGCGAAGCGGCGAAGGGCGGATCGATCAGAACCAGATCGAAGGGCTTGTCCGTTCCACCCTCCAACAGTTCCAGGGCATCGCGTTCAACCAGCCTGACCTCCGTGGTGGACTGAGTCGAATCCAGGCGCAGGCGCCGCAGCTGTTCGGCCAGGGAGGCGGCCAAGCGACGCTCGCGCTCGACCAGCCAGACCGCAGCCGCGCCGCGCGAGGCGGCCTCGATCCCCAATGCGCCGGTGCCGCTGAACAGATCGAGCACGCGCATCCCGGCCACGCCCGGCCCCAGCCAGTTGTACAGGGTCTCGCGCAGGCGATCGGGGCTGGGCCGCAGGCCCGGCGCGTCCAGCACGGGCAGCTTGGAGCCACGCAGACTGCCGCCGATGATGCGTACGCTGCGCGGCGCACCGCGGGCACTGGATCGGGAAGCCTTGGTTGGCATGACGCTGTAAGACCTTGCAAAAACTGGCAGTCTACTGGTCCTCAGCGCCGCAGCGACTATGAACAAGACCTACGACCAAGCCTATTTTGACCGCTGGTATCGCGATCCCAAACATCGTGTGCTGACCCCCACTGAGCTGCAGCGCAAAATCGCGCTCACCCTGGGCATCGCCGAGTTTCATCTCGGCCACGAGGTCCGCAGCGTGCTCGATGTGGGCTGCGGCGAGGGTGCCTGGCGCGCCGCGCTGCTCAAGCAGCGCCCGCAGTTGGAATACCTGGGCCTGGACAGCAGCGAGTACGCGGTGGCCCGCTATGGCGTCCCACGCAATCTGCGCCTGCTCGGCTTTGGCCAACTCGCCGAGCAGCGTTTCGAAACCAGCGTTGATCTGCTGATCTGCGCCGACGTCATGCACTACCTGCCGACCCGCGAACTCAATCGCGGCCTGAGCGGCTTTGCCGAGCTCTGCCACGGCGTGGCCTATCTGGAGGTGATGTGCGCCGAGGATGACTTCGTCGGCGATCACCAGGGCTATCTCAAACGCAACGCGCGCTGGTATCGCCGCGCCTTCGCCAACGCCGGCTTCATCGGCTGCGGCAATCACTGTTATCTGTCGGCCGAGCTGCGTCAGCAAGCGATGGCTTTGGAGCTGGTTTAAAAGCGAGTGCCAGTAGCCAGTTCCAGTAGCCAGAAGGGCAAGAGCACCGGGCTCAGCTGTCGCAGTCGTGCGAATGCGCTGTGCCGCGGCTGCAACAAGGGCACTGCAAACGCGCCGGCGGGAGACGGCAGCTTATTGAATTCATTGATTAATTAATCTTGGCCCGAAGCTTGCTGAAGTAGCCCATCTACGCCAGGGGCTACTGCCATGATCGAACTTGTCCACACCCGTCTCCTGCCTATCATCGCGCTGCTGAGTTTGGCGGCCACGCCGCTACACGCGCAGACGGTGGGCAGCGGATTCACCTATCAGGGCCTGCTGCGCGACACCGGCGCGCTGGCGACTGGCCTCTATGACATGCGCGTCTGTCTGCACGACAGCAGCAGCAATCCGGTGCCACTGACTTGCGCCCCGGACTTCAACGACGTACCGGTGGAAGACGGCGTGTTCACGTTGGAACTGGACTTCGGCGGCGCCGCCTTCGATGGCGATCAGCGCTTCCTCGAGATGCTGGTCAAACCCGGCAGCGGTGGCAACTTCACGGTGCTATCGCCGCGGCAGGCCATTCGACCGGCCCCCTACGCGCTCTATGCTTTGGATGGGAATCCCGGACCCACAGGCCCCATCGGCCCAGCCGGACCGCAGGGGCCGACCGGCCCCGCGGGCGCTACCGGATCCACAGGCGCGGCGGGTCCGGCCGGCCCGACAGGCCCCGTCGGCCCCGCTGGTCCTCCTGGGGATTCGCAGTGGCAACAGACCGGCAGCGAGATCCACTACCCGGGCAATGTCGGCATCGGCGAGGCTAGCGACCCCGAGCACGCACTGCATGTGCGTTCGGCGGAGAGCGCCGGCCGGGCAATCTATGGGCTCGCTGTCGGCGGCAGCACCTCCCGCGGCGTCTACGGCCAGAGCATCTCCTCTTCGGGACGCGGCGTGGAGGGCTGGAACTCATCCACCAGCGGCACGACTTATGGCGTCTACGGGCGGGTTTCCAGTGCAGGCGGCAGCGGTGTCTATGGCTACGCTGCCGCCACGGCGGGCGGTACCGGCGTGCGCGGTGAAACCAACGCTGCAGGCGTCGGCGTTGTCGGAGTCGCCAACGCCACTACCGGATCGGCAATCGGAGGAAGCTTTCGCAGCGAATCCACCAGTGGTCGCGGCCTATCTGCTTCCGCCAGCGCAACCAGCGGCACGACCTACGGTGGATACTTCAGCAATGCCAGCACCGCCGGTCGCGCGGTCTACGCCGAAGCCAGCAGCGAATCCGGCAGCGGTATTGGCGGTCACTTCGACACCGCCAGTCCGAACGGACGCGGCCTCTACGGCCGAGCCACCCACACCACCGGCGTCAACTACGGCGTCTATGGCTCCAGCAATAGCGCCCTGGGCTTCGATTTCTATGCCGCCGGTGCCGGCACCAACTACGGCGCCAGCTCATCGCGACGCTGGAAGACCAACATTCGCGCCATCGACAATCCGTTGGCCAAGCTGGCCCGGATTCGTGGCGTCTATTTCGACTGGGACGCCGAGCACGGCGGCAAACACGACGTCGGATTCATCGCCGAGGAACTGGGCGAGGTGCTGCCTGAGATCGTGCAGTACGAAGAGAACGGCGTTGACGCCATCGGTCTGGACTACGGGATGATGACCCCGCTGCTGACTCAGGGCGTCAACGCGCTGCGCGAACGCCAGGAGCGCGAGTTTGCCGCGCTGCGCGAGCAGAATTCCGCGCTACTGCAGCGACTGCAGGGACTACAGTCGCGCCTGGCTGAGCTGGAAGCCAAACAGCGGAGCCAACCGTGAACCGGCGCGGCTCCGCCTTTCCGCCTGCGCCGCACCCGGCTCGCACGCTTTCCCTGCTGCTGGCGAGCCTGCTGACTGCTGGACTGATCATCGCGCCCGGAGCGACGGCGCGTACCGCGCAGTCCATCCAGGGCGGCAACTACAGCATCGACCAGTACAGCATCGACGGCGGCAGCAGCGATGCCAGCGGCGGTGCGTACCGTATCAGCGCCAGCGTCGGCCAACCCGACGCGGATCCGCTGGGCCCGGCCAGCGGCGGCAGCTACAGCCTCACCGGCGGCATCTGGCCCACCACGGCAGCGCCTCCTGCCCTGCCCGATCCGGTGTTTGCGAACGGGTTCGAGTAGGCGCTAGCTGGCCGTTCACAGCGGAGGCAGCAGGCTGAGGGCCCAGGGCCCAGGGCTCAGGGCCCAGAAGTTCAACAGCAGAAGGAACTCCATCGGCCGATCTCGCAGTTGCTCTTGCTGGCTACTGGAATTCGCTGTTGGCTACTGGAACTAAGCTTTTGTAAAGCTTTGGCCCAATTCCTCACCAAAGTGCACAAACCATGATGGAAGGTCGATGATGGACCTTGTGATCTTGCCGCCCGTTGCGGCAGCGGCGCCCCGCGCGCCGGGCACTTGGCCGATCCGCTGTGTATCGGCCATCACTTGTATGGGGAGTACACGATGAATGCGAATTTGAGCAGACAGCTACTCACTTTGGTCATCGCGCTTGGGGGATTGTGCGCGGCGGCAGGCGCGCTCGCGCAGGACGCGGAGAAGGCCGAATCCAGGCCGGTATTGTCGCTGTATCACATCGAGATCGAGCACGGTCAGAACAGGGCCTGGCGCGAAGGGGTCAAAGCGCTGAAGGACTGCTACACCGAGCAAAAGGGCGAACGGGCCTGGTGGACCTGGCAGCGGCAGAACGGTCGCGGCACGGTATACACGGTGGTCGTGTCCTCTCCGAACTGGGCCGATTTCGACACCCAGGACGAGAAGATGCGCGCCTGTTACACCATCTTCGACGAGCAGATGTCGCCGCATGAGACTGCCGTCACCACCCAGTTCCTGCGTCCCAACAAGCTGCACCAGCAGGCTTCCGGCGGCATCGCCCGAGTCACCGGGCTGACCTTGAACGACTACAACACCTTCATGGAGGTGGCTGGCGCAGTCACCGAAACCCAAAAAGCCGAGAAAGCCCCGCCGCGCGAGTGGTACGACAACATGGGCGGTGCCAACGGCGACGAAGACGTAGTGATTATTCGCCGCTATGACAACTACGCCGGCATGGACGAAGTAGAAGAGAACCTTTGGGCGATGATGACCCGCGTTCATGGCGAAGAGAAAAGCGGCGCCATGCGGGACAAGGTCCGATCCACCATCGACTCCGCCTGGACCTACATCTATGAGTACAAGGCAGATTTGAGCTACGAGCCGGCAGAGTAGGAGAAAGAACAGGGCCCAGGGCCCAGGGCCCAGGGCATAGGGCCCAGGGAGAGACGTGCTTCGGAAACGGGCATCTTGGCCACGTGCCGCTTCCTCCTGATATCAGACCAGGGGCGATGCGGGCGAGACGCCCGCGGTTCTTGGCACGCCGCCCTGGGCCCTCGCTCTTTGACCTGGGCCCTGGGCCCTCGCTCTTTGACCTGGGCCCTGGGCCCTGCAGCATCAGGCCGCCAATGCCCTACCCAGCCACATCTTGGCCATCGCCCACTCGCGCTTGACGGTGCGAGTGGAGATGGACAGGGCGGCGGCGATTTCCTCGCCGTCCAGGCCGCCAAAGAACTTCAGAGTGACGATTTCGGCCTGGCGCGGGTCCAGCGCCTCCAGGTCGTTCAGGGCATCGTCCAGGCGGGTCAGTTCCAACGGCCGGCTTTGGCCCGAGTCCACCGCGCTGTTCAAAGACAGCAACGTTTCCCCGGAGCCGCGCTTGGCCGCCTCGCGACGGCGATAGCGTTCCACCAACACCCTACGCATGGTTCGCGCGGCGATCGAATAGAAGTGCGCGCGGCCAGCGAAATCCACCTCATCGACATCGACCAGTTTCAGGTAGGCCTCGGCGACCAGCTCGGTGGGCTGGATAGTGGCACCGCCGTCACGGCGCAGCTGCGCCTGGGCCAGCCGCTTAAGCTCGGCGTACACCGTGGGCAACAGCTGATCCAGCGCCTGACGGTCGCCAGACTGCCAGCGGTTGAGCAGCAGGGTGACGTTGCCGGTTGGTTCGTTGCTCATGCTCGGAGTTTAGCCGGCGGAGAGCGAGTTCCAGTAGCTAGTTCGGTTCTGAGGGCTGAGGGCTGAGGGCTGAGGGCTGAGAAGAGCAAGAGCACTCCCGTATCCCGTACGCATGCGCCTGTGGAAACCCATTGCGCGCCCAACAAAGCGGCGAAGAGTCTTTCGCGGAACTACTTTCCCGAATTGCTGCTACCTGGCGTGCCAGCGCTTACGCTTTTCTCAGCCCTCAGCCCTCAGCCCTCAGCCCTAGCCGACGATACGGCGTACTACTGCTCCACCCCAGCCAACAAATCGAACTCCTCAATCAACTCAAGAAATTCCGGTCGCCGCCAGCCGGAGTCGTAGACCTCGCGGGCGAAGGGACGGGCCTCCTCGACTCGGCCCAGCATGGCCAGGGCGATGATGTGGTTGTGGATGATGGCGTGATCGCGGCCGGCGGCGATCAGCGGTTCGGTAATCTCCAACACCTTATTGAAGTAGCTGCGGGATTCGGCCTCTAGCCCCATCTCGCGCAGTATCTTCGCCATCGAGACCTGCATCACCGCAACCAGATTCCGGCTTTCGGCATGGCCAGGATTGCGCGTCACTGCCGCATGCGCCAACGCAAGGCCGCGCGTAGTGGTGTCCACTGCGGTCTGCAAGTCACCCGCCAGCGCCTGAGCACGACCAAGCATCCAATGCGAGGCGGCGAAGTTGTCCTGCAATGTGGCATTGTCCGGATTGGCCTGGGCCAAGGCATGATCCATTTCAAATGAGGCCTGACAGGCTTCGACCACCTTGTCCGGGTTCTGGCTGTCGTAGTAGGCCATGCAGCGCTTGTATTGGATATCGCCCAGATCCCGTCGCAACGCAGGGATCGATTCGACCGCCGGAATGGCCAGCGCCTTGGCCTCGTCGAGCAATTCCAGCGCCTGCTTTGCCCGCCCCTGGCGGAACTGACTGTCGGCGTACAGATACATACCGCGCAGCAGCAGCGACCAGCGCTCTTCCGCGCTGGGCTCACCATCCGGCCCCTCGCCCGGGGCCAGTCCCGCGGTCAGCTCGCGGGCCATTTCGATCGCCCGCAGGCCGTGCGGATCGCTGCCGGCATAGTCGCCGGCGTAGCGCAAGACCTCACCCAGATTGCGCTCCGCCAATGCCAATCGAAACTGGATCAGCGCGTCGTCGGGATTGGCTGCCGCCAGCGGTTGCAGGCCCTCCAGTGCGCGTCTATAGGCGCTGACCGACTGCTCCAGATGCCCCTGCATATCGAGCACCTCAGCGACGCGGATCAGCGCCAGGGCCTGCTCGCCGCGTCCGCCACCGATCTGCTCGCTGCGCAGATCGCCGTAGTAGTCGACCGCCTTCAGCGCCACCGGCTCCAGCAGCGGCAGCTTGCCCACCTTCTTCAGCTCGGTGTACAGCTCGCCGAGCATGAAGCCGGCCAGATCCTCGGCCTCGGCCTGGGCCTGCTCGGCGCGGGCCTGCGCAGCCAGCGCCAGTTCGCGCTCCTGGCGCAAGTCGAAGGTGTATTTCAGTCCGGCGGCGCTGATCAGCAGCAAGGCGCTGGCCACCAGCGCCACGCGCAAGCGGCGGCGCCCGCGCTGTGCGATGAACTCCAGCGCCTGACGCGCTTCGCGAGCGCTGGGACGCTTGGCGGCGTCGGCCGAGAGCAGGCGTCGCAGCAGCTGGGTTTCGGCCCGTGGCAAGCCGCCTGGGATGTGCGCCTCGCCGCGCTGCGCGCGGGCGATCAGCTCCTCGCTGCTGGCGCCGGCGGGGAAGGCCCGCTTGCCGGTGAGCAGCTCGATCAGCAGCAGGCCGAAGCTCCACAAATCGCTGGCCGTGGTGGCCGGCTCGCCCCGCGCCTGTTCCGGGGCCAGATAGCCTGGCGTCCCGGCAATCTGGGTTCCGGGCGTATCGCCATCGCTGGCAGCACTGTTGTTGGCTGCGCGCAGCTGCTCGGCCCGGGCCAGACCGAAGTCCAGCACCTTGACCTGACCGGCCGCGGTCAGCATCACGTTCTCCGGCTTCAGATCGCGATGGGCGATGCCGCGCTCGTGGGCTGCGGCCAGCGCCTCGGTCACCTGCATGGCGACCGCGATGGGCTGCTCTACCGGGCCCTGCTGCAGCAGCGCGCGCAGGGTCTGTCCCTCGATCAACTCCAGCACCAGTACGTCCTGGGCCTGATCTTCGAAAAAATCGTAGACCTGACAGATGTTGCGATGGCGCAAGCCCGAAAGCACCTGCGCCTCGGCCAGGAATGCCGAGCGGCGCAGCGCGGACATGCGCAGCGCGGCCTTCATCAGCTTCACCGCCACCGGCCGCTGCAGCAGCTCATCGGTGCCGGCGTAGACCTCGCCCATGCCGCCGCGAGCGATCAGCCGCTCCAACTTGATCCGGCCCAGGCGCTGGCCCACCGCGTCCTGATCATCGTCGATCAACGCCGCGTCCAGGCCGGTGGGACTGTGCTCCAGAAAGCTGGCTTCGGTCTGCGCCGCAAGCAGCGCCTCCACTTCCTCGCGCAGCGCTCGATCCTCGCCGCAGCGCTCATTCAGCAGCGATTGGCGGCGTTCGGCCGGCGCATCCAGCACCGCCATCAGCACCTGTTTGATCTGTTGATAGCGCTGCGGGTCCATCGCCCGATTGTAGCCGTCGTGGCCCTTTTCGAAACGCCTCTGCACAAACCCTGGTGAGCGGTTGGAAAACAGCCGGAATCGAAACCGATCAGGAGAGGCAGTGATGAACGGAACATTAGAGAAGCTAGGGCACAGGGCACAGGGCACAGGGCACAGGAGCGCAAAGATCCGCCTGGGTCGGTGGGCAGATGGCTTGCGGGCTCTGGCCTTGTTGGCCGGGTTGCTGATGGTCAGCGGCGCGCAGGCGCAGATTTTCGGCGGCAGCAACTTCGGACCGATTCCCGACGGCACCGGCACCGGGCCCCTGGCCTACGGCGCGCCGCGCGACATTCGCTTCAATGTCAGTGGTTTGCAGGGCTCGGTTGGCAGCGCCCGAGTGTTCTTCCGCGCCAATCACACTTGGGTAGGCGACTTGAAGGTGCAGCTGATTGCCCCGGACGGACGCGCGCACCTGCTGTTTGAACGCACCGGTGCGACCACCGCCGGCTCAGGCGGGTTTCCGGCCAACCTGATCGATAGCGTCCAGTACTTTTTCGGCGATGACTTCTCCACCGTCACCGGCACCAACTGGTGGACCGCTGCCGACATCGGCGACAACGATATCGGCGTGGCCAATCTGTTCACCACTGTCATCAGCGGCGGCGCCGGCGTGGCCAATCCGGCGCCGGCGACCGGAACCGACGCCATCTTCGGCGCTGGCGATCCCAACGGCACCTGGATCCTGCGCTTTGAAGACGGCTGGAGCGGCGATACCGGCGAGGTCACCGCGGCCGAGCTGATTCTGCCCAACGCCGGCGTCGACCGTATTGTCAGCAATGCTAACGACACCGGCGCCGGCAGCCTGCGCGAGGCGATGACCCTCGCCCAGCCGGGCGACGCCATTCGCTTCAGCGAATTCTTCGGCAGCACGCAGCGAACAATCAATCTGCAGAGCGCGTTGCCACCGCTGCCCAACGGCGTCGGCATCTTTGGGCCTGATGCAGTCTTTCTTACTGTGCGTCGTGCCTCAGCCGCCGAGTTCCGCATCTTCGAGCTGCTGGCGGGAACGCAAGCGACGGTTTCCGGAATCACCATCGCCGATGGTTCAGTACCAACCCTGCAGGGCGGCGGCATCCTCAGCTCGGGCCGATTGACCGTGATCAGCTCGGTGATCCGCGACAACGTGGCCCAGGGCGGCGGCGGCATCACCAACCTGGGCGGTGACCTGACCCTGCTGCGCAGCACCGTGTTCGGCAACTCGGCCACCTTCGGTGCGGGCGTGCGAATCCGCAACAACGCCACCGCGCTGATCGACAACTCGACCATCTCCGCGCAGGGCGGCGGTGACAACATCGGCTTGACCGTCCTGGCACAGGGCGGACTGAGCAGCTCCCTGATTCTCCGTAACAGCACCGTGACCGACACTGGCGGCAATGCCGGCACCGGTCTGCTGGTGTTCTCTCAGGGTGCAGGCAGCCTGGCCTCGACCAGCATCAGCAACAGTCTGTTCGCCGCCAGCCAGACCATCACCACCGGCACCGCAAACGGCGGTCCGCCGCCGGTGGTCATCTCCGAAGGATTCAATCTCGCCACCGATGGCGCCAACGGCCTGCTCGATCGGCCGTCGGATCTGCTCAACGCCAACGCGCCGATGCGGCCTCTGCAAAACAACGGCGGCGGCGTCCTGACCCACCGCCCGCAGCTGAGCAGCGATGCGCTGGACAACGGCCGCGCCACCGGCCCGCGGCTGAGCGACCAGACCGGCATCTTCGACCGGGTCACCGATCTGCAGGACAACCAGTATCCCAACGCCCCCGGCGGCGACGGCAGCGACATCGGCGCCTTCGAGCTGCCGGCGGCACCGACCGATCCCATCTTCGCCAACGGGATGGAATGAGGATTGACCAAGCGCCGGCCGCTAGCCCGCATTATTCATGATCGTTCGTAGCGAGGGTTTCGCAGGCGTGCTGTGGTGCGGATCGCGGACCGAAGATCGATGAAGGCGTACTTGCAGTACGTCGAGTCGATAGCAGGGAGCAAGCCGCGCCACGGCGCGATAAGCGGAAGCCGCAGTAGAAGGTTTATGAATAATGGGGGCTAGATGGATCGGACTTCCAACATCATCATCGCGATGGCTGTGGTGGCGGGGCTGTTGGGCT
>JAUIFV010000278.1 GCA_030430155.1 Gammaproteobacteria bacterium | reverse complement strand
CGACGCCGCCCGAGGCCAGCTGCCGGTGTGGACGCCGGCCACATCCGAGGCCTTTGCCAGCTATGGGGTGATTGATGAGGGCGCACTGCAGCAGCCGGTCAAGGTGCCGGATGCGGTGTGGCCGCAGTTCGGCGGGCTGAAAGTGACCACCAGCTCCACGGCGCTGCATTCGCTAACCGACGCCTACATCTACCTGCATGACTATCCGTTCAGCTGCAGCGAGCAGCTGGCCTCGCGGATCATTGCCACCGCGGCGCTGCGCGATGTGCTGCAGGCCTTCGAAGTGCCGGGGCTGCCCACACCGCAGGCCATTACCGAGCGGATGGAAAAGGATTTGAAGCTGTTGGCCGATCGGCAGAACCCAGACGGCAGCTTCGCCTTCTGGCGCTCCGGACAGGATGCCTGGCCCTACATCAGCCTGCACGCCACCCACGCGCTGCTGCGCGCCAAGGCCAAGGGCTATGCGGTGAATGACCAGATGCTGCAGCGGGCGATGCGCTATCTGGTCAATATCGAACGGCAGATTCCCGACTATTACGGGCCCTGGGTGCGCCGTCACGTGATTGCCTACGCGCTGTATGTGCGTGCCTTGGGCGGCAATCCCGACCGTCAGCGGGCCCGCGCGCTGCTGGCCGAAGTGGACGACCTGGACGAGTTCAGCTTCGAATCGCTGGGCTGGCTGCTCAACGTGCTCAGCGGAGATGCCGAGTCGAGCGCTCAGCTGGCGCAGATCCGCCGCTTCCTGGCCAATCGCACCACCGAAACCGCCGCCAACGCCAGCTTCGTCAGCCGCTACAGCGACGGCAAGCATCTGATCCTGCATTCCGATCGCCGCGCCGACGCGGTGATCCTGGATGCGATGATCGGCGATGAGCCCGATTCGGACCTGATTCCCAAGCTGGTCAGCGGGCTGCAGGCGCATCGGGTCAAGGGGCGCTGGGGCAACACCCAGGACAACGTCTTCGTGCTGCTGGCGCTGGATCGCTACTTCCAGCGCTTCGAGTCGGTGACTCCGGACTTTGTCGCTCGCACCTGGTTGGGCGAGAGCTACGTCGGTGAAGCCACCTTCCGCGGCCGCAGTACCGACCGGCTGCAGATCGAGGTGCCGATGGGCTGGCTGGCGGAGCAGTCGCCGCTGGGTCCGCTGATGCTGGCCAAGCAGGGCGAGGGCAGGCTCTACTACCGCATCGGCATGGACTACGCGCCGCGCTCGCTGCAGCTGGAGCCCGCACGACACGGCTTCGAAGTGCAGCGTCGCTACGAGGCGGTCGATGACCCCGACGATGTGCAGCAGCTGGCAGACGGACGCTGGCAGATCCGCGCCGGGGCCAAAGTGGCAGTGGAGATCACCATGGTGGCCCAGGCGGTCCGCTACCACGTCGCCCTGGTCGACCCGCTGCCAGCCGGACTGGAAGTGGTCAACCCCGACCTCACCCCCAGCGTGAGCCCACCCGGGACGCCGCGACCGATGCAAAGCGAGCGCATGCTCGGCCGCTGGTGGTGGGGACCCTGGTATCAACACCAGAACCTGCGCGACAACCGCGTCGAAGCCTTCACCACTCAGCTGCCGGGTGGGGTCTATCGGTACCGCTACGAAGCCCGCGCCACCACGCCCGGCGAGTACGTGGTGCCGCCGGCCAAGGCTGAGGAGATGTATGAGCCGGAGACGTTTGGGCGCAGTGGGACGGATCGGGTCGTCGTGCGGGAGGGTCGCTAAGGGAAGCGGTTCGTATGAGGGCCCAGGGCGATAGGAGGGCCCAGGGCCCAGGGCTTAGGGCCCAGGGAGAATTGCAGTTCGGTCCGGAGCCGCAGACGATAGACTACCCGGCCAGCCGAAAACCCACGAATGGGCGAGTCGCTTCGAGCGCCGCGCTTTCTGGGCCGCCCAGGGCTTAGGGCCCAGGAAGAGCTAACAGGTTGGAGCAAGGCGGCGGACGTTAGACTACCGGTCGGCCGAAACACCACGAACGGGCGGGCCGCTTCGAGCGCCGCGCTTCTGGGCCCTAAGCCCTAAGCCCTAAGCCCTGGGCCCTTTTTCCTGCCCTGTACCCTTTACCCAAGCACCGAACCGTGCGCCCTCAATCCCCTGGAGCCTCCTGACAACCTGCCATGCCCCACCTCGTCCTCGCCTACCACGCCGCCAACGTCACCGGCAACGACTACGCCAGCAACGACCACTTGGCGCTGGCAGCCGATCTGCGCACCATTGTCGATGCCGGCTGGCGCCTGGCGCCTTTGCAGGAGGTGGTCGAGAAAGGACTGGGCGGGCTGGGCAATGAGCGCCTGGTGGCGTTGACCTGCGACGATGGCATTTCGCTGGATTACCACGACTTCGATCACCCCAGCTTTGGTCCGCAGCCCTCGCTACGGCGTATCGTCAGCGAGTTTGCCGAGGCGCACCCGCAGCACGACGTTGAGTTGTCCTGTTTTGTGATCGCTTCGCCGGAGGCGCGCGAACAGCTGGATCGCAAGGACTTCATGTCGCTGGGGCTGTGGCCGGACCAGTGGTGGGCAGAGGCCAACATGTCGGGACGGCTGCGGATCGAGAATCACAGCTGGGACCATAATCACCCCAGCGTCGATCCCACCGCGCAGCGTGAGCAGTCCAAGGGCCGCTTCGAACCCATCGACACCTTTGCCGAGTGCGAAGCCGAAGTGGCCCAGGCGCAGGACTACATCGCCGAGCGCAGCGGCCGGCGGCCGCGTTACTTCGCCTATCCGTGGGGGCAGAGCAGCGACTATCTGCGTGGCGAGTATCTACCGGAGAATGCGCAACGGCTTGGGCTGGCGGCGGCTTTCAGCTGCGAACCCGGGTTGATCGTGGCGGGTTCAGACCCCTGGATGTTGCCGCGGGCGGTGTGTGGGGAGCATTGGCGCAGCGGTGATGAGCTGCGGGCGTTGTTGGCGGGTTTCGGCTGACGGTTGCTCCGGCATTTTGTAGGAGCGCGCTTACTCTCAATCGTGGAGCTACGGACTGCCGGCGATTTCCTGTTCGACGAAAGGCCTGATCGCATGCAGGCAGGCTCCAAGAAAAGCTCGAAGGCCGAAGTGTTGTGCGACCTCCGAAGGCGATTGGGATCTGCAATTGGAGCGTGCTTGCACGCGATCAGATCAAACGGGCCTTTCTCGGCGTCACGCCAATGGCCGTAGAGAAACCGCTGCCCGACGATCGGATCGAGCCTGCTTATGGTCAGACGATCGGTCCAGCCGACTACCGCGCCAATCGCGTGCAAGCAAGCTCCCAAAGCAATGCTCGCTTCGCAGCGCCCGCTATCGCCGCAATCCGCCGCTGGGCCCTAGCAGCTTGTTGAAATTTGGGTGCAGTCGCTCGATGCAAGTCGGGCAAATGGCGTCTCGGAGCGCTGTTGGGGCTTGTTTGCGGTGCTATCGGCCTGCTTT
>JAUIFV010000277.1 GCA_030430155.1 Gammaproteobacteria bacterium | reverse complement strand
CAACCCGGTCATCCGGTTGGAAGGGGAGGGGCAACCCGCCGCGATCGTGCTGGTCGCGGCGGGTTTTTTTTGCCCGCGGCTCGAAAGTACTGGAGACGTCGATGCGCGTACTGACAATGCTCGTGGCCTTGTGCATCGCCTGCGCCTGCAGTGAGGCCTACGGTGCCGACGAACCAGCGCCGATCCAGGTCTATCAGGTCGCCCGGCTGTTCGACGGACGTAGCGACGAGCTGACGCTGAAGCAACGGCTGGTGGTCCAGGGCGAGCACATCGTCGCGGTCGGCAATGCCGATGAAATCGAACTCGCCGAAGGTGCAGAGCTCATCGACCTGGGTGAGGCCACGCTGATTCCGGGGCTGATCAACAGTCATCTGCATCTGGCCGCACCGCCGGATCGGGCCTATGCCGAGGCGCTGCTGCGACGCAATCTCTACGCCGGGGTCACCGCCGTGCGCAGCATGGGCGACGACGTGCGCGCGCTGGCCGATCTGGCCCGATCTGCGCAGCTGGCCGAGATACCCGCACCCGACATCGGCTACGCCGCCTTCTTCGCAGGTCCTGGGTTCTTCCAAGACCGCCGCCTGCAGGCCTCGGCGCGCGGGCTGAGCGCCGGACAGATCGCCTGGCAGCGGCAGATCGATGACGACACCGATCTGCACGAGGCAATCACTCTGGCCCGCGGCGCAGGCGTCCATGCGATCAAGATCTACGCCAATCTCAGCGCCGATCGTGCGGCGCAGATCGTCGCCATCGCCCACGATCAAGGATTGCAGGCCTGGGCCCACGGTGCGGTCTTTCCCGCCTCCTCTGCCGATCTTGTCGGTGCCGGCGCTGACAGCCTTTCGCACATCTGCATGCTCGCCTACCACGCGCAAGCCATGCCGCAGCAGTACCACGACCGTGCCGATGTCGACGAAAGCCGGTTTGACGACGGAATGCCGCCTTCGGTGGTCGAGGTATTCAAGCAGATGGCCCAGGCCGGAACCGTTCTCGACGCCACCGTCTACGTCTACGAAACCATTGAACGGATGCGTAAGCAGCTGCCGCCGGGCAAGGGTCCGCCGATCTACTGCAGCGCCGAACTTTCCTATCGGATGCTGGCCGAGGCGCATCGCCAGGGGGTGAACATTGCTGCCGGCACCGACGCGCCAGCGCCATTGGAAGAGGACTTCCCGGCGCTCTACCGAGAGCTGCAGATCATGCTTGAGCAAGCGCAGATGGCACCCTTGGAAGTGCTGCGCGCGGCCAGCGTCAACGGCGCGCGCAGTCTCGGCTGGGAGCAGCAGATGGGCACCCTGGAGGCAGGCAAGCTGGCCAATTTCATGGTCGTTGCGGGCGACCCACTAGAGGATTTGATCGGCTCCTTGCGCTCAGTGCAGCGGGTGGTCAAGCGTGGCCGGTCCTATCTGCGCAGCGAGTACACACCCATCGACGCCGAGGCGCTCAGAGCACGTCGTTAGCCCGCATTATTCATGAACCTCCTACTGCGGCTTCCGCAGGCGCGCCGTGGCGCGGCTTGCTCCCTCCAATCGACTCGACGTACTACCGAGTACGCCTTCATCGATTTCCGGTCCGCGATCCGCACCACAGCACACCTGCGAAACCCTCGCTACGAACGTTCATGAATAATGCGGGCTGGCGATGCTCCGTGCACTTGCTTTACCAATGGCACAGCGCCAATCCGGGCGACTGCGGGTACCCTGCATGGTCCATTGGCATTGCTGGAGAATTGGCGTGATCCGACTGTCCTTTGCCTGCCTGGGCGGGCTGCTGCTGGCGCTGCAGGTGCACGCTGCCGAGCCCGCTGCATCCAGTGCCGACGCACTGTTCCGCCAGCTGTGGAAAGCGGACTGGCAATGGCGGCTGGAGCAGGATCCGCAGCTGGCCAGCCAGGTCGGCGTGGACAGCTACGCCGATCGGCTGGAGCAGGTCGATGAAGCCAGTCAACAGGCGCGCGCCAAGTACTGGCGCGAGCTGAGCGAGCGCCTCCGCAAGATCGACCCGACCGAGCTCAGTCCGTCGGCACGCGCCGACTATGCGGTGTTCGAGCACCAGCTGCAGACCTCGCTGGACGAGGTCCGCTTCCACGCCTACAGAATGCCGATGAACGGTGACTCCAGCTTCTATGGCAGCATCCAATACTGGGCCAACCGTACCGTTCCGGAGTCGGAACTAACCGCCGAAAACTACCTTAAACGGTTGGCTGCCTTGCCGCAGTGGTACCGCCAGCACATCGACAATATGCGTGCCGGCATCGCCAACGGCCAGGTCATGCCGAAGATCATCCTGGCCGGCCGCGATCAGCCGCTGGTCCGCGAGGCCGAGCTCAAAGACCCGACCGACAGCGTCTTCTATCAACCGCTCACCAAGCTGCCGGAATCGATCGCCGCGGCCCGGCGCGAGGAGCTTGGAAAGCGTGCGGCGAAGATCATCGGCGAGGCGGTGCTGCCGGCGCAACGCGAGCTGCTGGGCTTTTTGCGCGACGAGTACATCCCCTCGGCGCGCGACAGCATCGCCGCCAGGGACCTGCCCGATGGCCTGGACTACTACCGCGCGCAGATCCGCAAATTTGTCACCGTGGACATGGCGCCAGAGCAGATTCATCAAGTTGGGCTATCGGAAGTAGCGCGCATCCGCGCCGAAATGGAAGCGATCATCGCCGAACTGGAATTTGAGGGCGGCTTCGCCGACTTCCTGCTCTTTCTCCGCACCGATCCCCAGTTCTACGCCCGTACACCGCACGAGCTGCTCAAGCACGCCAGCTACTACGCCAAGCTGATCGACGGCAAGCTGCCGGACTACTTTCAAACCCTGCCGCGGGCACCCTATGGCGTGGCCCCCGTCCCGGACAGCATCGCGCCCTTCTACACCGCTGGTCGCTACGTGCCGCCGCCGCGTGCCGGCGGTGCCGGCACCTATTGGGTCAACACCCACAAGCTGGAGTCGCGACCGCTGTATGCGCTGCCGGCGCTGACCCTGCACGAAGCGGTGCCCGGCCACCATCTGCAGGGCGCGCTGGCCAGCGAGCTCAGCGAGCAGCCGCCGTTCCGGCGCTACAGCTATCTGTCGGTCTACGGCGAAGGCTGGGCGCTGTATACCGAGTGGCTGGGCCAGGAGATGGGCATCTACCAGACCCCCTATGAGCACTTCGGGCGGCTGACCTACGAGATGTGGCGCGCTTGTCGGCTGGTGGTCGACACCGGCATGCACACCCAGGGCTGGAGCCGCCAGCGCGCCTACGACTACATGAAGGACAACACCGCGCTGAGCGAGCACGAGATCGGCACCGAGATCGACCGCTACATCGGCTGGCCGGGCCAGGCGCTGAGCTACAAGCTGGGCGAGTTGGAAATTCGCCGTCTGCGCGCCGAGGCCGAACAGGTCCTCGGCGCCAAGTTCGACCTCAAGGCCTTTCACGCGCTGATCCTGGAGCAGGGT
>JAUIFV010000091.1 GCA_030430155.1 Gammaproteobacteria bacterium | reverse complement strand
TGACCGACGCCTGGTCCCTGGCGTGCCAATCCCGATGAGGAAACATCCGGCTGGAGAGCCGTATGCGGGAGAACCGCACGTACGGTTCGGAGGGCGGGGAGGTCTCCTCCCCGACCCCTATCAACAGAGCGAGGCGCGGCGAATCACCTTGCGCGCAGGCGCCTACGACGCCAAGCGCCATCACCGCCTTGATCGCTACTCCGCAATCACCAACACCACCGCCGGTCCGACCCGCTCTGCCAACTCCTCCAGACTGCCACCCTGCGCACGCAGATTGCTGCCGCTGCCCGGCGTGCGCGCCAGCAGCGGGCGCAGGTGGCGTACTTTCACCGCATAGTTGACGTTCTGCGGTAGGTCGCCGGTCCAGCGATACACCTGGGCGGCCGACAGCTTGGCGGTCACCAGTCCAACGACCTCGCCCTGGCTGTTGATCAGCGGACCGCCGCTGTTGCCCGACTGCACTGGGACCGAAATCTGATACAGCCGCGGATCGTCGCGCATGCCGGTGGTGGAGTTGACGATGCCGGTCGACAGCTTGGCGTTGCTGCCCATGATCTGGGTGTGCGGGTAGCCCAGCGTGAACACGTCGGCACCGATCGCTGCCTCGGCCGCCGCAATGGGCAATCCTGGCGGCAGTTCGCCACCGACTCTGAGCAGCGCCACGTCATTGTCGGCGTCGCTATCGCTCAAGAAGGCGACGCTCTCGCGGCCGTCGGCGAAGCGCACGCGGAGCCGGTCTCGGCCGCTGACCACATGGTTGTTGGTGGCAATCAGTCCGCCAGTGATCCAGCCGGTGCCGGTGGCCCGGCCACCCCTGGATGCGGGCGCGGGGCTGGCGCCGCCGCGATCGGGCGAGTCGGCGAAAGAGCTGCGCCCGGCCTTGCCGAAGCTACCGCCGATGCAGGCGTCCTGAGCGCGGCCGGCGATGTCGGAGGAGGGCGTACGACGGGAACGCTTGCCGGCATAGACGAAGCTGACCAGCTCGCGCAGCGCAAACTCATCCACGTCCAGGTCCTGACTCACTTCGACCTGGCGCATGGCTTCGTTGGCGCTGGTGATCGACAGTCCCTGACGCCGATAGTTGGCCAGACGCAGCGCCAGGATCCGAATCTGCGCGCAATACTGACGCCGCTCCGGGCTCAGCTCATTGCGCTCCATATCGGTGCTCTGCACCGCGATGGATTCATCCGGCGGCGGCGTCTGCGTGTACTGGGTGCGCCCCTGCTCATCGACCCACTTGTAGATCTTCTGCGCCTGCGCCGTGGAGCAGGCCAGCAGCATTCCCAGCAGCAGCAGGGCCAGTGTTCGCATCAGAACTCGAAGCGTGCGCCCACCGACCAGAACGACTGCTCGATGTTGTCCACGCCGAACTGGCGTCGGTAGCTCAAGAAGGCCGAGCGGCCGTTGGCAAAGACTGCGGAGAGGCCGACGGACACTTCCCCATTGCGATCGTCAACGGCTGAGGTGGGTATGGAGAAGACCTGCGCAGCCGGGTCGTTGATGAAGCGGCCGCGCAGCGGCTCGACGTCATCTTCCAGCTGCATCACGTGGTAGAGCTCCAGCTGCGGCACCAGCACCGCGTGCTGGGTGGAAATGGCCGCGCTGACGCCGAAGCCCACCCGTGCCAGCAGCGAGCGCAGCTCCTGACGGGCGATCTCCACCGCGAAGCTGTCGCTGCCGCTGACCACCCGCTCGGCGTAGCGCTCCACTTCCAGATTGGCGTACTCGATGGCCAGGCGCGGACCGAAGCTCCACTGGCCGGAGCGGAAACTCCAGCCGCCGGAGAGGCTGGCACTGGTCAGATCGGCATCCGGTGTCGCGCGCAGCACGTCGATGGAGACTACCGTGTCCTCGTCGGTGGTGGTCTCAAATACCACGTTGCGGATTTGGGTCAGATCGCCACGACCAATGCCCACGCTGCCGTCGATCCAGCCGTCACCGAAGCTGTAGCTGGCGTAGGCGGTGAAGCTGCTCAGGTCCAGATCCAGATCGCCGGCATCGGCATCCAGTTCGGCTTCGAAGCGGCTGTAACCCAGCGCTGCGCCGGCGACCCAGGAGCTGCCGAAGCGTTTGTCGATGCCGATCAGCACGCTGCGTGAGTCGGTTTCAAAGCCCGCTTCCAGATCGGTGGTGCTGCGGTCGCCTCGGCCCAGATTGCCGGTGACAAAAATGCCCAGGCCGCGGCCCAGCAGGCCGCCACCCGGGTCGCTGTCGTTTTCGCCCAGATTGTCCAGCGGCAGCGCGTTGCCGGCGTAGCTCAAGCCGGACAGGCTCAAGCCCCGTCCGCCGCCCTGGCGCACCGCCTCCAGACGCCGGGAGATGCCGCCCAGCTGCCCATTGGCGAGCATTCTAAAACCGCGCCGCTGGCTGCTCAGCTCCTCGGCCACCAGACCGCGCAGGCTGTCCACCAGCCGCCGCGCGGCTTCGGGATCGATCAGCGCCAGGCGCAGCCGCGAGCAGCGCTGGGCGAGCTCGGAGCCTTGCGCCGGAGTATCGTTGGCGCACAGCCGGCCCAGCGTTTCGATCTGGCTGGCGATCAGCGGATCCGGGGTATTGGCGATCAGGCGCTCGAAGCGCTCGCGCAGATCGTCCTGGTTGGCATCATCGTCGCGGATCAGGATGGTCAGCAGCCGCGGCATGCCGACCTGATAGCCCATTCCCGGCACCAAGGCGATGGCGATGGTCTCGTCGCCCTCGCGCTGATCGTCATCGCGGATACGCACTTCGATGCTGGCGCTGGTGGCGCCGGCCGGTATCACTGGGGGTGCATCAGGCGGCATGAAGTCGTCGCCTGGCACTGCGCTGCCGCCGACCAGATCGAGCAGGATGGGCAGGTCCTGATCTACCGTTCGGTCGATTTGCACCGTGATCAGTACCGGCGCGCCGGTGGTCTCGGTAGCAACCAGGCGTGACACGGCCAGGGTTGCGGTGGGCTGGGTCTGCTGCGCATGGGCGTTGCTAGCCAGGGCCGCGCAGGCGGCAAACAGAGTAATGAGGCGAGACATTCTCGAGCGCATCGGTCCTTCCGTTGACGTCTTGTGGGACAGGCCGATCAACGCAGTCGCAGTCATCTGCCCGTCGGACCTGGTCCCTAGTGTGCAACGATTCGGACGCAATGGGCCACAATGCGCGATCCTGGGAGGAGGGGTGAAGTTGATGCGATTGCAGCTCGCGGCGGTGCTGATGCTCATCGGCGCTGCGGTTTGGGCACAGGATCAGCGCCCGGATGACATCGTTGCGGTGCGGCTGAGCGCCTATATCGAGGCCGAGTATGGCCCATTCGTCCGCGACCTGGCGCACGTCCGCCTGGGTCACCAGGCTTGCGCCTACAGCTTCGTCGACGATACGGCTCTGGCGCAGCTGTACGCGCAGCAGATCGATCAGATCAGCCAGCGCGGCGCCGAGCTGATTGCCGAATCTGCAGCAAATGCTGAGTTGGGGCGGGCGGCTCGCGACTATGCGGCCAGGCTGGCGGCAGAGACCGCGCTGGCGGTCAGCCTTGGCGCGATGCAGGCGGAACTGGCCGCGGGCTATGGGTCGGGCGAGGCCGATTGCGCCCTCAGCGCCGAAGCCAATCGACCCCGCTATCAGGCGCTGCAGGTCTACGCGATGCCGTGAGAGGCAGGCGCGCGCTGCGCGGCTCCGTTGGTCGCGGCACAGCCACACTTCGTCGCAGATTGGACATTGCCCCCGTCGAGGGTGACCGTCGGCCTATGCGCTGGCCGAGTCTGCGGTCTACGGTCAGCAACTCCGCCTAGTCCTCGAGGCCAGCATGATCAAGTTCACGGTGAACGGCGCCGAACACCAGTTCGACGGCGACAGCACGATGCCGCTGCTGTGGTACCTGCGCGACCACGCCGGATTGACCGGAACCAAATTCGGCTGCGGCATCGCCCAGTGCGGCGCCTGCACCGTGCACGTGGACGGCGAGGCCGCGCGATCGTGCACGCTGCCGGTGGCCGGGCTGGAAGGCAAAAAGATCACCACCATCGAGGGGTTGGCAGAAGGTCGATTGCACGCAGTACAGCAGGCCTGGATGGAGCAGGACGTGCCGCAGTGTGGCTACTGCCAAGCCGGGCAAATCATGGCCGCGGTGGATCTCCTGAAGCGTCACCCCGATCCCAGCGACGAACAGATCAACACGCTGACCAATTTGTGCCGCTGCGGTACCTATCCGCGCATACGCAGCGCGATCAAGCGGGCTGCGGCATTGGCTAAGTCAGAATCGGCAGGTCGGGAGGCGGACGCATGAGCAAGCAATCGCCGAATGTCTCTCCCTTACGCGATTGGCAGCAGGATCTGCATGACCGTTCTGTCCCGACCGTCAGCACCACCCACGCCGATCGTCGCAGTTTCCTCAAGGCCAGCCTGACCGCTGCCGGCGCGCTGCTGATTACCGCCAGCCTGCACCCGCGCCGGGCCCGCGCGGAGAGCTCATCATCACCTGGCATGCTGGGTTTTTTCGTCCGCATCGACACCGACGGCACAACCCACATTGGCGCGCGCAGCCCGGAGATCGGTCAGGGCGTGAATACCTCTCTGCCGATGATCATCGCCGAGGAAATGGACGCCGACTGGGCCAGGGTCAAGGTAAAGCAGATGCCGATGGCCCTGAAAAAGATCGACGAAGCACCCGGAATCGCCTGGAAGTACGGCCCGCAGGGCGCGGGCGGCAGCACCTCCATCCCATCGGCTTGGAGTGATTTGCGCCAGGTAGGCGCCAAGGTGCGCCAGCTGTTGTTGCAGGCGGCGGCGTCGCAGTGGGAAGTGCCTGTGTCGGATCTACGCACCGAAGCCGGGGTGGTGATCCACGCCGACGGGCGGCGTCTGAGCTACGCGAACTTGGCGGCCAGCGCGGCCACCAGCGCCTGGCCGGAAGCCGATGTCCCGCTTAAGGATCCGAAGGACTTTCGCATCGTCGGCACCGCGCAGCCGCAGGTGGCGCTGCGCGAGATCGTCACCGGCCGGGCCGAGTTCGGTATCGACGCGCGGATGCCGGGCGCGCTGGTCGCGGTGGTCGCCCGCTGCCCCCATTTCGACGGCGAGATCGAGTCTTTTGATGCCAGCGCCGCCAAGCAGATCCCTGGCGTGCGTGAGGTACTGGTGCTGCCCGGTCCCAAGCACGGCGAGCCGATCAGCGCCAATCTGGCCACTGGCGTTGCGGTGCTGGCCGACGACAGCTGGGCGGCGATCAAGGGTAGGCGGGCGCTGCAGATTCGCTGGAAACCGGGGCCCTACGCCCAGGAATCCTCGGCCAGCCTGGATCGTCAGTGTGCCGAGCTGCTCAAGGGTGAGGGCATCCGCTGTCGCGAGGACGGCGATTTCGATGCCGCTAGGGAAGCGGCGGCGCGCACCGTGGAGGCGGTCTACAGGGTGCCCTATGTCTCGCATTGCCCGATGGAGCCGCAGAACGCCTGCGTGCACGTGGAAGCCGACCGGGTGCGCATCGTGGCGCCGATGCAGTCGCCCTCCGGCGCCAGTCGGGTGGCGCATCAGCTGACCGGCATCGACCGCTTCAAGATCGACGTGAGGATGACCCGCGTCGGCGGCGGTTTCGGTCGTCGATTGAGCAACGACTTTGTCGCCGAGGCGGTGCTGCTGTCCAAGCTCAGCGGCAAACCCATCCGCCTGCTGTGGACCCGTGAAGACGACATGCGCCACGACTTCTATCGCCCCTTCGGTCATCACCATTTGATCGCCAGCGTTGATGAGCAAGGCGCGGTCAGCAGCTGGGCGCATCGACTGGCCAGCGCCAGCAAGTACTACCGGCGACCCAACGTCAAGCCGGAGGACATGTGGAACCCTGAGATCTATCCGGACGATTTCCCCGCGCAGCTGGTGAGCAATCTGCGCCTGGAGTGGTTCGCGGTGGATTCGGGCATGACCCGCGGCTCCTGGCGCGCGCCGGCGCACACCGCCAACGCCTTCGCGGTGCAGAGCTTCATCGACGAATTGGCGGTGGCGACCAAGCGTGACCCGGTGGCGCTGCGATTGGCTATGCTCGGCGAGCCGCGCGAGCTGGAGTACGGCGGACACGGAGGTCCAGTGTTCGATACCGGGCGGCTGGCCGGCGTGCTGCGTCGCGCAGCGGACAAGATCGGCTGGGGCCGCGACCCCGGCAAGGGCCGTGGCCTGGGCATCGCCGCCCACTTCACCTTCGGTGGCTATGCCGCGCACGCAATGGAGGTGGCGGTGGCCGACGACGGCAGCTATCGCATCGAGCGCTGCGTTTGCGCCGTCGATGTCGGCCGACCGATCAACCGCTCCGGGCTGGAGGCGCAGATGATCGGCGGCACCATCGACGGCATCAGCACCGCGCGCAATCTGGAAATCCATATTCGCGATGGTCAGGTGGTGGAAGGCAACTTCGATCGCTACCGGCTGCTGCGGATGGCCGACGCGCCTGATGTGGAGGTGGAAATCATCGACAGCGAAGCCGACCCCGCCGGCGCCGGCGAAATGGGCATCCCCACCGCCGCCCCGGCGTTGACCAACGCGATCTTTGCCGCCAGCGGGGTGCGCGTGCGCAGTCTGCCGATCGGACCGAAAATCGCAGCGGGCTGACCGCGCGGCGAGTTCGGCATGAGCTGATCAACCGCTACCATCGGCGCTTCCGCCTATCCCAGGAAGCGCCCGATGCAAGCGGCCATCCTCAAGTACGCAGCACAGAGCCGCTACAGCACAGCCGAGCGCTGCGACATCATCGAGCTGTCCAACAGCGCCGCCGACCCGGCGCTGTCCATCGCCCAAGCCATCGTCGCTCCCGGCGTCACCACGCAGTGGCATTGCGTGGTCGACACCGTCGAGCGCTACGTGATTCAAAGCGGTCAGGGCGTGGTCGAAGTGGGCGACCTGCCGCCGAGCGCGGTGAGCGCCGGCGACGTGGTGCTGATACCCGCGTCGCTGCGTCAGCGTATTACCAACACCGGTGAGGAGGACCTGATTTTCCTTGCCGTTTGCACGCCGCGATTCCAGCACAGCAACTATCGGGAGTTAGGGAGTCCCTAGCACTCAAGGGCGAAGGGCTCAGGGCCCAGAGGAGCTTGGGTTCCCGCGGGCTGTCGTAGCGCCCGAAGCGCAACGTCAACTCCTGACGATGCCTCATTGAGCGGCAACTGAGCCCTGTTCCCTGTGCCCTCCCAATCCGTCACACCAATGTCATCCCTTCGCCACGTTGGCGTAGCGCGCAGACGCCAAGCTGGACGCTACAAGCACAAGGATTGTTGGCATGCGCGTTTTGCTGGTGACGGAGACTTTTCCGCCGGAAGTCAACGGGGTTGCATTGACGGTGGATTGTCTGCTGCAGAACCTGCTCGGCGCCGGCCACCAAGTCAGTCTGGTGCGGCCGCGTCAGGCCGCCGACGATACTGCGCAATTGCCCAGCGAGTATGCCTGCCAGCTGGTGCGCGGCGTGCCCATCCCGCGCTACGCCGGGCTGCAGTTCGGCCTGCCGGCGGGACGCCGCATTGCTCGCATCATCGCCGAGAAGCAAATCGACGCGGTCTATGTGGCCACCGAAGGGCCGCTGGGCTGGTCGGCGTTGCGTGCGGCGCGCAGCTGTGGGGTGCCGGTAGCGGCCGGCTTCCATACTCGATTTGACCAATACCTGGGCCACTACGGTGCGGCGCTGCTCAATCCCATCGCGCTGGCCTGGATGCGTCGCTTCCACAATCGCGCCAGTTGCACCCTGGTGCCCACCAACGAGCTCAAGCAGTGGCTGGGCCAGCACGGCTTTGAGCGGGTGGAACTGCTGCGTCGCGCGGTGGATGCTGATCGCTTTCACCCAGCAAAGCGCAGCAAGGCCCTGCGCCAGCGCTTCGGTCTGAGCCAGACCGACCCACTGGTGGTTTCGGTGGGACGGCTGGCGCCGGAGAAGAATCTGGACCTGCTGGTGGCGGCCTTTGAGCGGATGCGCCAGCTGGCCCCGACCGCGCGCATGCTGTGGATCGGCGATGGACCCTCCCGCGAGGCGTTGCAAACCAGCCACCCCGACCATCTGTTCGCCGGCGTACTGCGCGGAGAGGCTCTGGCCGAGCACTTCGCCAGTGCCGATCTGTTCCTGTTCCCGTCCGTGACCGAGACCTTCGGCAACGTCACCCTGGAGGCGATGGCCAGCGGTCTGGGCGTCTGCGCCTTCGACTATGCCGCCGCCCACGAGCACGTTGCTAATGGCGTCAGCGGCGTTTTGGCACCGATGCAGCCGGCATCTGCCTTTGTCGATCGGGCCGAGCAGCTGATGCGTGGCTGGCTCGCTGGCGAGCGACTCGGAGTCGCCGCGCGCGAAGCGATCGAATGCCTGAGCCCGAAGCGGGTGGCTGCCGACTTCGCTCAGATCCTGAGCAGCTTGGGCGGTAGCAAGACTCCTGTCGCAGCAACCCAGAGGGATCACGATGGCGCTCTCCGTTCGACGATTCTCTAAGGCCTTTGCCGCCTCCGATCTGCGCCTGACCCGCTACGCGCAGCAGCTGTCGCATCGGCCCATCGGCCTGAACTTCTTTGCTGCGGTGAGCCGTTTGGGTGACGGCATTGCCTGGTACTGCCTGATGCTGTTGCTGCTGCTGTTCGGCGGTGAGGTCGGCCAGCACGCGGCGCTGCAGATGGCTGTGGTTGGGCTGTCCAGCCTGCTGCTCTATAAGGCACTGAAGGCGCTGAGCAAACGGCCGCGCCCCATCGCCGTGGAGCACAGCCTGCGCACGCGCGTAGCACCGCTGGACGAGTTCAGTTTCCCATCCGGACACACCCTGCATGCGGTGGCGTTCACGCTGGTCGCCACCAGCCACATTCCCGAACTGGGTCTGCTGCTGTGGCCCTTCACCGCCAGCGTGGCCATGTCCCGCGTGGCATTGGGGCTGCACTACCCCAGCGACGTGCTCGCAGCCATTGGTCTGGGCTGGTGTCTGAGCGCGCTGACCACCGCACTAATGTTCTGATCAAACACGAATCCTGGAAGCACCAATGGCATCTGAACGAGCAACTCTTAAACAGCGGGCCTACGACGCCTGGTTCAAGCACACCCACAGTTCCAGGCTGATCTACAACACCTGCTGGGAGGACCCTCGTGCGGATCGAGCGCTGCTGCAGTTGGACAGCAACTCGCGCATTGCCATGATCACCAGCGCTGGCTGCAATGCGTTGGATTATCTGCTCGACGATCCGGCCGAGATTCATTGCATCGACATGAATCCGCGTCAAAACGCGCTGTTGGACCTGAAGCTGGCGGCGCTGCGCACGTTAGCTCATGACGATCTGTTCAAACTGTTTGGGCTGGGCCGCCATCCTCAGGTCGATCTGCTCTACCGCGACAGTCTGCGGCCGCAGCTGCGTCCCGAATCGACTCAGTTTTGGGACCGCAATCTGCACTGGTTCAACGGCCGCGGCCGCGGCTCCTTCTACTTTCGTGGTGCCGCAGGCGACGTGGCCTGGCTGGTGCGCGGATTCCTGAAGTTCACCAGGCCGACCCTGCGCCGGCAGATCCTGGAGCTGTTGGAGGCGCCGGACCTGCAGAGCCAGCGCGACCTTTATGATCAGATCGAACCGCGTTTGTTCGGGCCGCTGGTGCGGCTGCTGATCCGGCAACCGGCGACGCTGACCCTGCTTGGCGTGCCCCGTGCGCAGCGCGATCTGATCGCCAATCAATATCCTGGCGGGGTCAGCGCCTTCGTCCAGGACAAGCTGCGCTGGCTGATGACCGAACTGCCGGTGCGCGAGAACTACTTCTGGCGGCTTTATTTGCACGGTGAATACTCGCAGCAGTGCTGCCCCAACTATCTGCGCCCGGAATATCGCGATCTACTGCGCGAACGGCTGGACCGGGTGCATCTATACACGGCCAGCTTCAGTGACTTCCTGCAGCAGCACGAGCAGCCGCTGAGTCATTTCGTGCTGCTGGATCATCAGGACTGGCTGGTGGCCAACGACGTTGCCGGTCTGGAAACCGAATGGCGTTTGATCCTGCGGCGCAGTACCCCCGGTACCCGCGTGCTGCTGCGCTCGGCGGCGCCGGAGGTGGGCTTCCTGCCGACCTTTGTGATGCGCGCTATCAATCCGCATGCCGACGAGCAGCGCTGGCATCAGCGTGATCGGGTCGGCACCTACGGCTCGATGATGCTGGCCGAGGTTGCCGCATGAGCAAGCTGATCGGCAGCGATCTGCCGGGCTACTACCGGATACACGCGCCGATCTACGATCTGACCAGGGCATGGTTCTTGTTCGGTCGTGAAAGGATCCTTGCTCAGCTGGCGCGGCAGTGGCCCACCTGCGCGCAATACGCGCCGCGAATTCTGGAAATCGGCTGCGGCACCGGGCGCAATCTGCGTCGATTGCAACACCACTTCCCCAGCGCCAGATTGGTTGGCATCGATCTGGCCGAAGCCATGCTGGAGCAGGCCGAAGATGCTTTGGGCGCCCGCGTGCAGCAGCGCGCTACGCCCGGACTGCCCGGACTGCAGCTGGTTCACGGCGCATTGGGGGAGGCCGACCTTGGTGGGTCCTTCGATATCGTCCTGGCCTCCTACATGCTGACCATGACCGGCGCCGCGCAGAGCCGCTGCGTGGCCGCTGCGCGTGAACTGGTGGTCCCCGGCGGACTGCTCGCGGCGGTCGATTTCCACGCCACGCCGATTCCCCTGTATGCGCGCTGGATGGCCCGCAATCACGTGCACTTCGATCCCGGCTTGCGCCAGCGGCTGGGGGCCGATTTCAACCCGCTGTGCAGCGAACGGCATTCCGCCTATGGCGGCTTGTGGCAATACTTTCTGAGCATCGATCAGCGTCCGCGATAGAGCCTTTGGAGCGCCGGCGTCCCGCCGGCATTGCTCCTGATCTCGCCTCATCCTTCGCGCAACCAAGGGCTCCAATTGTCGACCGATCCCGCGATCGATGCGGTTCGCTCCGCTCACCACATCCTACTCGGCAATGGCCGTGTCGTTGGGCCGCCGTGTCTTGCTCAGCCCTCAGCCCTCAGCCCTCAGCTCTAGCTAGTCCACAATCGGAGCTGATGAGCATGCACCGAAAAACATTGGTCGCGCAAAGGGGTCAAATCGCCGGCGTTTGACCCGGCCGGTGCCGAACGGCACTAGCTGCGCCGGTGCGGGCGTTACTATGGTTCGGCACCAGTTCAACGGGAGTCGACGATGAAGCTTTCGGTCAACGGCAAGGCGGTCGATTACGACGGCGATCCGCAGATGCCGATCTTGTGGTTTCTGCGCGATGAGCTGCAGCTCACCGGCACCAAGTTCGGCTGCGGCCGGGCCCTTTGCGGCGCCTGCACCGTGCATCTGGACGGCCAGGCGGTGCGCGCCTGCGTGATTCCGATGGCGGCCGCCGCCGACAAGGCCATCACCACCATTGAGGGCATCCCCAGCGAGCACAGCCTCAAACTGGCCTGGGTCAAGCACAACGTGCCGCAGTGCGGCTACTGCCAGAGCGGGCAGATCATGCAGGCTGCCGATCTGCTGCAGCGCACCCCCAAGCCCAACGACGCCGAGATCGAGCAGGCGATGACCGGCAACATCTGCCGCTGCGGCACCTATACCCGCATACGCGACGCGATCAAGACCGCCGCGGAGTCCTCGTCATGAGCGCCGTGGATCTGCAGCGACGTCAATTCCTTTCCTCCAGCGCCAAGGCCGGTGGGCTACTGCTCAGCGTGCAGCTGCTCGGCGCTCAGCATCTGATGGCCAAGTCCGGCAGCGATGCGGTCTTCAGCCCCGGGCTGTTTGTCGCCATCGACGCCAGCGGCAAGGTCACCGTGACCTGCCATCGCTCGGAGATGGGTCAGCACATTCATACCGCGGTGGCGCAG
Source organism: Gammaproteobacteria bacterium (assembly GCA_030430155.1). GTDB lineage: Bacteria > Pseudomonadota > Gammaproteobacteria > Xanthomonadales > SZUA-5 > SZUA-5. Next base: position 7,251 of record JAUIFV010000091.1, on the reverse strand, counting down.
ATTGTCGCCGACGAGTTGGAAGCCGATTGGGCCAAGGTGGTGGTCGCGCAGGGCTTGGGCGATCCCAAGTACGGCGATCAGAACACCGACGGCTCGCGCAGCGTGCGGCGCAATCTGACCCGGTTGCGGCAGGCCGGGGCGACCGCCAGACTGATGCTGCGCCAGGCGGCGGCCGCGACCTGGGAAGTGCCGGTCGAAGAGATCAGTGCCGAAAATCACCAGCTCAGCCACGCCGGCAGCGGACGCAGCGCCGACTATGGCGAGATGGTAGCCGCCGCGGCGCAGCTGGAAGTGCCCGATGCCGATACGGTGCCACTCAAGCAGCGCAAGGATTGGCGGTACATCGGCACCGCGGTCAACAACGTCGACCTGCAAACGATGCTCGCCGGCACCGCGGTCTATGGTCACGATGTGCAGCTGCCCGGGATGCAGGTGGCGGTGATTGCTCGCCCGCCGGTGCTGTTCGGCACGGTGAAATCGCTTGACGACAGCGCTGCCCTGGCAGTCGCCGGAGTCAGCAAGGTGGTTCGGCTACCGGCGCTGACCGCGCCTGCGGCTTTCAAGGCGCTAGGTGGGGTAGCGGTGATCGCCAAGAACACCTGGGCGGCGATGCGCGGCCGCGATGCGCTGAAGATCGAGTGGGAACACGGCGCCAACGCCAGCTACAGCTCCAAGGCATTTCGCGAGGCGATGCTGGAAGGCGTGCGCAAGCCCGGCGAGGCGACCCGGACGCAGGGCGATGTGGACGCCGCCCTGGCCGCAGCAAGCCAGCAGGTGAGCGCCGAATACACCGTGCCGCATCTGTCCCAGGCGCCGATGGAAACGCCGGCGGCGACGGCCACAGTCAGCGCCGACGCAGCGGAAATCTGGGCCTGTACGCAAACTCCGCAGGCCACCCGCGGCATGGTCGCGCAGGCGCTGGGGATGCCGCCGGAACAGGTCAGCGTCAACGTGACCCTGCTCGGTGGCGGCTTTGGACGCAAATCCAAGCCGGATTTCTCGGTCGAGGCAGCGCTGCTGGCCCGTGAGGTTGGTGCCCCCGTGAAGGTGATCTGGACCCGCGAAGACGACATCCGCAACGGCTACTACCACACGGTCAGCGCGCAGCGCATCGAGGCCGGACTGGACGCCGACGGCAAGGTGACATCCTGGTTGCACCGCACCGCCTTCCCACCGATTCCGTCCACCTTCGACCCCAGCCAGAAGTTGCCCAGCATCGGCGAGCTGCGCTTGGGTTTTTCGGACAATCCCTTCGAGATCGCCAACATGCGTCTGGAGCGGGTTGCGGCGGATGCCCACGTGCGTATCGGCTGGCTGCGCGCTGTGGCCAATGTCTATCACGCCTTCGCCATCCAGTCCTTCGCCCATGAGTTGGCGGTGGCGGCCAAGCGCGATCCGAAGGATTTCCTGCTCGACCTGATCGGCAGCTCGCGGCACATCGATCTGGGCAAGCTGGGCGTGGAATACGACAACTACGGCGATTCCATAGAGACCTATCCCATCGACACCGGCCGGCTGGCCAACGTGGTTCGCGCGGTCGCGCGGCGATCGGATTGGGATCGCAAGCGCGCCGACGGCCGTTTCCTGGGTATCGCCGCGCACCGTTCCTTCTTGAGCTACGTGGCCACCGTGGTCGAGGTGACCGTGGACGACAAGGGGCAGTGGCGGATTCCGCAGGTCCACGTCGCCATCGACGCCGGCACCGTGGTCAATCTGGACAGCGTGCGCCAACAGTGCGAAGGCGGCAGCATCTATGGCTTGAGCTGCGCCATCGGCCAGATCACCGCCACCGACGGGGTGATCGATCAGGGCAACTTTGACACCTATACCGTGGCGCGGATGGCTCAGGCCCCCGGAGCCATCGACGTGCACATCGTCGACAGCACTTACGCCCCGGCCGGCGTCGGCGAACCCCCGACCCCGCCGTTCGCACCGGCACTGGCCAACGCGCTGTTTGAGGCCACCGGCAAACGCTTCCGCGATCTGCCTATACCGTTGACCATCAAGAGCTGATTAATCGGCGTCCCCGGAGCACTCCGGGGACGCCGTCCGATCACCCCTTCCCGTTGTTGCCGGAAACCATAGGAGGCTGTGGGTCAGCGCTGTGCGCTGAACCACGGTTGGCGATGACTTCGGCAAAGCGAAAGATGTCGCGCTCGGCGGTCTCACATCGGGCCGCCAGCTGCCGCGCATGGACGTAGGCGTCCATCGTGAAGTCGGCGCGGAACTGGGCGAAGTGGGCAATCATGTCCTTGGCCGTTGCCGACTGCCGTATTGCCGTCTCGTCGATGGATTGATTCCCACATAGCTCGTCCAACACGGCGATGGCGAATTCGGTGTCTATGCGCAGCGCAATGGGCGCCTCGGCGTAGCACGCTGGACTGAGCAACGTGGCCCAAAGGAGTACCCACTTCATCATGCGCTTGACCCTGACAGTTTCGAACTATGAGGCCACACAGGCTAATCGCAATCGGCGTCTGGCCAGGTTGCCTGACGCCGTCGCTACACCGGCAGTGCGCGGCCGTGCGGGCGCCTGCAACCGGGCTCGCTTCTCCCAATTTTGGGGGATGGGCGGCCAGGCAGCGGTCAAATACCCTAGATCCACCTCGCACTGCGCCGCGGGCGCCTTGGCGCAGGACTCGCAGCCCGGCCGGCAAATCTGTCTCCTTCCGAGCCGGGCTGCGGGTCAGCGAGGGTCGGCGTTGACAGTCGATAGAGCGCTCTGCATGGTGGCGCGGTTATCTGCCGTCGAGCTGTCGCTATGAATTTCAGAGCCTTTGTACTTGCCGTCGCCGTTCTCAGTCATGCGGCCAGCGCCGTCGCGCAAACGGCGACGCTGCAGTTCCAGTCGCCGGCCACCATCGGTTCCAAGCTGGAGGTGCGCTACGACGGACCGGGCGAGCAATACGATCTGGTGGTGATCAACCGCCCAGGCGACGATGACCAGGCCAAAGCGATCAACTCGGCAAGCATCACCAGCGGTCGCAATCCGGTGCAGGTGGTGATGCCCGATGAGCCTGGCGAATACCAGTTGCGCTATTACTCGCGCAGCGCCAAGGCGGTCATCGGCCGGGCGCCGGTCAGCGTGGTCGATGTGGAAACCACCCTGGAGGCACCGCAGCGGGCGCAGATGGGCTCGCCTATCGACATTGCCTGGACCGGCCCTGGCAACAGCTATGAGCGTATCGAGCTGCATCCATCGGGTGCGGCCGACGATGCCAAGGCGCTGGCCGGGGCGACGGTGCTGGGCAGTAGTCCAGTGCGCATGAACCTGCCCGAGGTCAGCGGCGAGCACGAGCTGCGCTATGTGACCCGTCAGGCCAAACGGATCCTGACGCGGCGGCCGATCACCCTGTACGGCGTGGAGGCGTCCCTGCAGATTCCCGCGCAGGCCGATGTGGGCGCGACTATCGAAATCAGCTGGGAAGGACCAGGCAATCAGTACGACCTGCTCGCGCTGTATCCGAAGGGAGCGTCCGCTGATAGCAAACCCGCAGCCAGCGCTGCCATCGTCAGCAAGAAGAACCCAGTGCCTTTGCGCTTGCCGGAGCAGGCCGGCGAATACGAGCTGCGTTATCAGACCGCGCGCAGCGGTCAAGTGTTGGCCACCGCTCCGATCCGCATTGGCGCGGTCGCTGCCAGCCTGCAGGCGCCCGAGCGCGGCGTTGCCGGGACGCTGATCGAGGTGCGCTGGGAAGGGCCCGGCAACAACTACGACTCGGTCGCGGTGTTTGCCGCCGCCAGCGAGGACAACGCCAAGCCGCTGTCGGTCGCAACCATCCTCAGCGGCCGCAATCCGCTGGATTTGAAGCTGCCCGAAAGCGACGGTCGCTACGAGCTGCGCTATCGGACCGCGCAAAGCGGAACAATCTTGGCGCGCCGCGCCATCATCGTCGAACCAGCCGGCCGGCTGGCGGTGGTGTTTGAGCGCGAAGGACAGACTGCGCAATCAGCTGGCAGTGCGGGCGCTGATGCGGCGGTGGAGCTGATCTTGGATGCCTCGGGCAGCATGCTGCAGCGGGTAGATGGCACTCGACGCATCGAAATTGCCCGCAACGTGCTGGTCGATCTGGTCCGCGAGCATCTGCCTGACGAGGGACTGTTCGCACTGCGCGTGTTCGGCCACAAGCAGGCCAATCAGTGCCGCACCGATCTGGAGATCCCGCTGTCCGCGCTGGATCGGGATCGAGCCAGCGCGCAGATCGCGGCGGTCAACGCGATGAATCTGGCCAAGACCCCGATTGCCGACTCGCTGGCCAAGGTGCCCTCAGACTTGTCCGGTGCCAAGGGTGCCAAGACGGTGGTGTTGATCACCGACGGCGAGGAAACCTGCGACGGTGATCCAGCCCAGGTGATCAAGCAACTGCGCGCTCAGGGTCTGGACGTGCAGATCTCCATCGTCGGCTTTGCCATCGAGGACAGCGAGCTGAAGGCCACCTTCGAGCAGTGGGCGACCCTGGGCGGCGGCAGCTACTTCGACGCCAGCTCCGCCGAAGAACTGGCCCGCTCCCTGCGCACGGTGATCTCCGGCCCCTTCCGCGTGCTCGACGACACCGGCGCGGTCGTCGCCAAGGGGGTCATCGGCGGCGCCCCGGTGATCCTGCCCGCCGGCAGCTACCGCGTGGAGACCATTGCGGCCAATCCGCGGGTGATTGAGGCGGTGGTGGTTCGGCCGGGGGAGCTGACTGAAGCGAGATTCTAGGGCCCAGGGCCCAGAAGAGCCGGATGCCGATCTCATCTCTGCGTGAAGGCCGTGGCTTTTATGTCTTTCGAGGGCCCAGGGCATAGGGCCCAGAAGGGCCTGATCCCGCAAGCTCTTGATCTTCCTGGGCCCTGAGCCCTGAGCCCTGGGCCCTGATCCCCTTGCAAAGGGCCCAGAATAGCCCGATCCCGCAAGCTCTTGATCTCCTGGGCCCTGGGCCCTAAGCCCTGGGCCCTAGCCCTTTCTCCATGCAAACCGCCTCCCCCCCATCCTCGTAATACCCCGGCCGCTGCGCATACCGCACATACCCACTCCGCAAATACAGCTTGATCGCCGCATCGTTATCGGTGCGCACTTCCAGCTGCATCGTGGTCAATCCGGCCGCCACCGCGGCGGCTTCAATTGCGGCGAGCAGGCGGGCGCCGAGCGTCATGCCGCGGGCGAGCTCGCTGACCGCGATGGAATAGAGGCGGCCGCGCTGCGACCCGGTGCGGGTCAGCAGCAGCGCATAGCCGAATAGCTGGTTTGCACCGACAGCAACGATCAGGGTGCTGCGCGGCGAGCGCAGGTGATGGCGCAGCTGGCGTCGGCTGAGCCGGTCGCCGCTAAAGGCGGCCAGCTCCAGTTCCGTCAGTGCGTCCAGATCCTCAGGTGCGCCGGGACGCAGCTGAACCGTTGCTGGGGAGTTGGAATCGCCCATATAGCAAGCCGCCCACGATATGCCAGACTAATGCTGCGCCTGTGCGCAGGGCTCTGCCGCCAGTCTACTCGCCGCTGCGGCCACCCAAAGGATTTTATGAGTCGCCTGCAAATCGTAGTTGAAAAGGCCTCGGACTGGAGCAGCTATCACCCCTCCGAGGACCTGATCCTGGCCAAGGACTACCTCAAACAGCCGATATCGGCTGGCGAGGAGGAGCGCACCCAGGTCATCAACCTGTGCCGCAGCTACCGCTATCTGGGCACCGGCTATTACGTCTCACTGCTGGCCGAGGCGCGCGGTCACAAGGTGGTGCCTTCGGTGCGCACCCTCAACGATCTGCGCCGACGGTCGCTGTACGGGGTGGACGTAGAGGATCTCAATCAGCGCTTTTCCCGAATGCAGAAGCAGGTAGCGCTGGACAGCGACGAGTTCGAAATCCTGGTCTGCTTCGGCGAGACCGACTACGAACCGCTGCGCGACATCGCCCGCCAGGTCTTCGAGGCCTTCCCCTGCCCGATCTTGAAGATCGGCTTTGAGCGCGAAGGTCGCTGGCGTATCGAGTCCGTTCGGCCCGGCAGTCTGGCCAGTCTGGAGGATGATCAGGAGGATCGTTTCGCTGCGGCGTTGGATCGCTACAGCAAGACGGTTTGGCGCAATCGGCGCAGCCGCCGCCGCTATCGCTACGACATCGCCATGCTTCACGACCCGGCCGAGCAGCTGCCCCCGTCCAACCGCAAGGCGTTGAAGTCCTTCATCAGCGCGGGCAAGGAGCTAGGCATCGAGGTCGATCTGATCACCCGCGCCGACTACGCGCGGCTTGCCGAGTACGATGCCTTGTTCATACGCGAAACCACCTCGCTGGATCACCATACCTATCGCTTTGCCAACCGCGCCGAGAAGGAAGGCATGGTGGTGGTCGACGATCCCACCTCGATCCTGCGCTGCACCAACAAGATCTACCTGGCCGATCTGCTCAAGAGCCGCAAGATCGCCACCCCGAAGACCGAGATTCTCTATCGCGACGAGCCAGGCTCGCTGCAGGCGGTGGCCGACTCACTGGGCTTTCCCATCGTGCTCAAGGTCCCGGACGGCTCCTTCTCGCGCGGCGTGGTCAAGGCCGAGGACGCCGCGGCACTGAAGTCGGCGGCCGATGCCTTGTTTCAGCAAAGTGCGCTGCTGCTGGCCCAGGAGTTCATGCCCACCGATTACGACTGGCGTATCGGTATCTTCAATCGCGAGCCCATCTATGCCTGCCAGTACTACATGTCGCGCGGCCATTGGCAGATCTACAACCACGGCGCGAAGAAAGGCAGCGACCGCAGCGGAGGTTTCAAAACCATGCCGGTGCGTGAGGTGCCTGCCGAGGTGATCAAGACCGCGCTGCGCGCCACCGCGCCGATCGGCTCCGGCCTGTACGGCGTGGATCTGAAACAGTCCGGCGAGCGCGTGGTGGTCATTGAAGTCAATGACAATCCCAACGTCGACGCCGGCGTAGAGGATGTCTACCTGGGCGAGGACCTGTATCGTCGGATCATGAGTGAGTTTTTGCGTCGGCTGGAGCGCAAGCGGCTTGGGACTCCCTGAGTAACTCAAGCGAGCCGCGTTGCTAGTCGAAATCGTCTGCCCCCGTTACCAACAAGCGGGGGCGCAGTCCCGAAAGGCATAGTCACTCTATGTCCGAGGGCTGCAACGCCGCAGCAGACGCTGGGCCTCCAGAACCTACGGGACGACGCCTGAGAAGTCCGCCAGCTGCGTTGGACGTCTTGCCCAGAGCGCCTACTGTGAGCTGCGACGCCCGCCTTACTGGCGAACTTCTCAGGTGCCGTCGCGGCCGCGTGAGTTATTCAGG
>JAUIFV010000090.1 GCA_030430155.1 Gammaproteobacteria bacterium | reverse complement strand
GCCCTGGGCCCTCGGGCTTAGGGCCCAGAAGATCAAGAGCGGTGGGCGGCTCGCGGCGCGCGCTTGTTGCTCTTCTGGGCCCTGGGCCCTGAGCCCTGGGCCCTCGAGCTTAGGGCTCAGAAGACTAAGAGCGGTTGGCGGCTCGCGGCTGTTGCTCTTCTGGGCCCTGGGCCCTGGGCCCTGGGCCCTTGAGCTTAGGGCCCAGAAGATCAAGAGCGGTTGGCGGCTCGCGGCTGTTGCTCTTCTGGGCCCTGGGCCCTGGGCCCTCGCGGCAGCTTGCGAATGTCGCGCGTCTGGACCATGGGCCCCGAGCCCTTTCCAGCTACACTCCGCCCCCGCCACAAGCAACCACCCCCGCCCATGCTCGATCAACTCAATCCCGAGCAGCGCCATGCGGTGCTGCGCCGTGGTCGTCCGCTGCTGGTGCTGGCCGGTGCCGGGTCGGGCAAGACCAAGACGCTGACTGAGCGCATGGCCAGCCTGTTGGAAGAGGGCGTGCCGGCCACCGCCATTGCCGCGATCACCTTCACCAACAAGGCGGCGCGGGAGATGCGCGAGCGGCTGGGCGCGCGGGTGGGCGGTGAGCTGGCCGGTGCGGTCAGCGTCTGTACTTTCCATGCGCTGGGACTGAAGCTGCTGCAGATGGAGGCCGCCCAAGCCGGGCTGCGCAGCGGTTTCTCCATACTCGATTCGGCCGATGCCGAGAGTCTGTTCAACGATCTGGCCCCGCGCGGGATGGGCAAGGACACGGTTTCAAGGCTGCGCCACCGGGTACACCAGGCCAAGTCGGCCGGGCAGCGTCCTGAGCAGGTGGCGGCTGACGACGCCGAAGGGTCCGAGGTGCGGCGCCTGTACCAGGCCTATCAGCAGCGTTTGGCGGCCTTCAACGCAGTCGATTTCGATGATCTGATCGTGCGCCCGCTGTGGCTGCTGGAGGAGCAGCCGACCATTGCCGAGCGCTGGCGCCGCCGCTTCGCCCATCTGCTGGTCGACGAATACCAGGACACCAATCCAGCCCAGTACAAGCTGCTGCGCCTGCTCGCCGGCGATGGCAACGGGCTGGCGGTGGTGGGCGACGACGATCAATCCATTTACGCTTGGCGCGGCGCCGATCCGCGCAACATGTTTCGCCTGGACCAGGACTTCCCCGAGCTGGAAGTGGTCAAGCTGGAGCGCAACTACCGCTGCGCGCCGCGGATCCTGAAGATCGCCAACGCGCTGATCGCCAACAACCCGCATCTGATCGAAAAGAAGCTGTGGAGCGGCTTGCCCGACTGCCCGCCGATACGCATCGCGCGTTTGGCCGAGGTCGAAGAGGAGGCCAGCTGGGTGGTCACCGATATCGCCGATCGGCATCGTCGCGGCGGGGTGCCGCTGGACGCCTTCGCGGTGCTCTATCGCAGCCACCATCTGTCACGGCAGCTGGAAGTGGCGCTGCGCGAGCGCGAGTTGAACTACCGGATCCGCGGTGGCAAGGCATTTTTCGATCGTCCTGAGGTCAAGGATCTGCTCGCTTACCTGCGAGTGATCGCCAATCCTGGCGATGACGCCGCCTTCCTGCGCGCGGTGCGCACGCCGCGCCGCGGCATCGGCGAAGCCACCCTGGCCCGACTGGGTGAAGCGGCAGCCAAGCGACACGCCTCGCTGGCGCAGGCGGCGACTGACTCCGGTCAGGGCGATCGCGGCGCCAAGGCGCTGCACCAGTTCGCCACCGACCTCGCCCGCTGGCGCAGCGCCAGCGAGCGCCTCAGCCCGGCCGAACTGCTCAATCGCATCGTCACCGAGATCGGCTGGGAGGCGCATCTGCGCAGCAGCCGCGGCGATCCCGCCGTCCTGCAGCGACGCCTGGACTGCAGCGCCGAGCTGGCCCGTTTGCTCGGCGAGCGCGGCCGCGGCAGCGAGGCGCTGGCCGCCCGCCTGAGCGAACTGGCAATCACCCGCGAAGAGCGCGAGGACGACGGCGCCGGCATCCAGCTGCTGACCCTGCATGCGGCCAAGGGACTGGAGTTCGACCGGGTCTATCTGATCGGTCTGGACGAAGGCACCCTGCCGCACGAATCATCGATGGACGAAGGTCGGCTGGAAGAAGAGCGACGGCTGCTCTACGTCGGCCTGACCCGCGCCCGCCAGGAGCTGACCCTGAGCTACCCCGGATTGCGCACCCAGCGCGGCGACAGCTTCCGCACCAAGCCCAGCCGTTTTCTGGCCGAGCTGCCGGCCGAAGATCTGGCCCGCGACGCCGAGAAGGGCCCGGCTGACCCGGCCGAACGGCGCGCCCGCGCGCGGGCGCGGCTGGACGAGATGCGGGCATTGCTGGAGTGAGCCCGCAGCTGCGGGCTCAGGGCCCAGGGAAGAGGGCCCAGGGCCCAGGAGAGCGAACGTCCAGCTCACGATCACGCTTTCTGGGCGCGGCCATCAAGGCTACAGCGTCCAGGCAAAGTGACCGCAGCCGCGCGTTTCGCCTTCTTGGGCCCTGGGCCCTGAGCCCCCCGCGGCCAGCGGGCTCGGCCTGACCGAAATCTTGCGGCGCCGCGAGGCGATTCCTGACGACGCTGAGTTGACGACAGCTGGCGCTGCTAGGCTTTCGCGACTCGTCGCCACCGAATACCGCCGATGCGCTCAACGACGCTCTTGCTTGCCCTGTTGCTGCTGTCCAGCGCCGCACTGGCCCACGATCCTGCCGGCCGCGCCACCTACCTCGGCAACGAGGGCGTGCTGGTCACGCGGGGGCAGACCAAGGTGTTGTTCGACGCCTTCTACAACAACAGCTACGGCCAATACACGCTGGTGCCGCTGGTCATCGCCAAAGCGATGCTGAAGGGCGAAGCACCCTACGACGGCATCGATGCGATATTCGTCTCCCACGTCCATGGTGATCATTTCAGCGCCGGGCCGACGGTGGAATACATGCGCGCCCATCCGCAGGTGCCGCTGTACGGCTCGGTGCAGATCAAGGACGCCCTGGCCGAGGAGGCGGGTGCAGACGACCCGCTACTGGCGCGGGTGATCGCGGTGGATCTGGCGCCCACTGACGCACCGCGCAGCTTCAGCATCGGTGAACTGTCAATCGACGTCGTTGCCATACCTCACGCCGGTGATCGCCCGGAGATCCAGAATCTGGCCTGGCGGGTCACCCTGGATGAGCAGACCACGGTGATCCACTTCGGCGACGCCGGCACCGTTGCCGAGCACTTCGACCGCCACGCCGAGCACTTCGCCAAACGCCGCGCCAGTGCCGCCTTCCCACCCTACTGGTTCTACGCCGACGAGGCGGGCAAAGCGATCATCGAGGCTCATTTCAACGCCGATCAGGTGATCGGCGTGCATGTCCCTGCTGCGGCCACCGGCCACGGCGACGCGGCGCGTGCGCGCTTTGGCGGCGATCTGTTTACTGATCCGGGCGAGAGTCGGGAGTTACAGGACTCGCCGGCCCGCTCCGAGCAATAGCCGCAGACGATTCGCGGCGAACTTGATCGCTATGGCTCGGATCCAGCAAATCTTCGGCTCGAAGGAATGAGGCGGGCACGCTGCGCTTTGCACACCCTACAAAGGCCCGCGTCGTAGAGCGCAACGCGCCGAATGGCTGGTCCTTGATCGCCCTGATCCCGACTCAAGGCCGGGACAGCGGGTTTCCAATGGGCTTGCGGTGCGATGACCAGCCGCAGCGCCCGGCAAGCTACAATGCGCGGTCTGATACCGCTCGCAACAGCCAGGGCCGCCATGACCACCAGCACCGCCGTCGCCAAGCCGCAGATCGATACCGAGTACACCCTCGATCACAAATACAGCCGCGGCGAGGGGCGCATCTATCTGTCCGGGATCCAGGCCCTGGTGCGGCTGCCGCTGATGCAGCGGCTGCGCGACCAGGCGCTGAACCTGAACACTGCCGGCTTTGTCTCCGGTTATCGCGGTTCGCCGCTGGGTGGGCTGGATCTGGAGCTGTGGCGGGCGCGCAAACATCTGAAGAATGCGCACGTGGAGTTCGCACCGGGTCTGAATGAGGACCTCGCCGCAACCGCGGTGTGGGGCACCCAGCAGGTCAATCTGTTCCCCGGCGCCAAATACGACGGCGTCTTCGGCATGTGGTACGGCAAGGGCCCGGGCGTGGACCGCGCCGGTGACGTGTTCAAGCACGGCAACGCCGCCGGCACCTCCAAGCACGGTGGTGTGCTGGTCCTGGCCGGCGATGATCACGCCTGCCGCTCCTCCACCCTACCGCACCAGTCCGAGCACGAATTCATCTCGGCGATGATGCCCATCCTCAATCCGGCCGGGGTGCAGGACATCCTCGACATGGGCATGCTGGGCTGGGCGATGTCGCGCTTCACCGGCCGTTGGGTGGGCTTCAAGACCATCGCCGAAACGGTGGAAAGCTCGGCCAGCGTCAACGTCGATCCGCATCAGCTGGACATCGTCATTCCCACCGATTTTCAGCTGCCGCCGGGCGGCTTGAACATCCGCTGGCCGGATCCGCCGATGGATCAGGAGATGCGCCTGCATCAGTACGCGATGCATGCCGCAGTGGCCTTCGCCAGAGTCAACGGCATCGATCGCACCGTCTTCGATTCACCCAAGGCGCGGCTGGGCATAGTCACCACCGGCAAGAGCTACCTGGACGTGCTGCAGGCGCTGGAATACCTCGGCCTGGACGAGGAGGCCTGCCGCGAGATCGGCGTGCGGGTGTACAAGGTCGGCATGACCTGGCCGCTGGAGCCCGAAGGCATCAAGGCCTTCGCAAAGGGTCTGGAAGACATCATCGTGGTCGAGGAGAAGCGCTCCTTCATCGAGGCGCAGATGAAGGAACACATGTACAACTGGGAGCACGGCCAGCGCCCCAGCATCGTCGGCAAGTACGACGAGGAGGGCAACTGGGTGCTGCCCTCGATTGCCGAGCTGACCCCGGCCACCATCGCCCTGATCATCGCCAAGCGTTTGGGTCGCTTCTTCACCAGCGAGCGGATCGATGAGCGGGTGCGCTGGATCGGCGCCAAGGAAGACGAGCTGAAGCTGCCGCGGGCCAACTTCCCGCGCGCCGCGCACTTCTGTTCGGGCTGTCCGCACAACACCTCGACCAAGGTGCCGGAAGGCTCGCGCGCCGCCGGCGGCATCGGCTGCCACTACATGGTCACCTGGATGGACCGGCGCACCGACACCTTCACCCAGATGGGCGGCGAGGGCGTGCCGTGGATCGGCCAGTCGCCGTTCACCGAAACCCCGCACATCTTCCAGAACCTGGGCGACGGCACCTACTTCCATTCCGGCTCGCTGGCGATACGCGCCTGCGTGGCCTCCAAGGTCAACATGACCTTCAAGATCCTCTACAACGATGCGGTGGCGATGACCGGCGGCCAGCCGGTGGACGGCACGCTGCGGGTCGAAGACATGGCCCGGCAGCTGCGTTCTGAAGGCGTCGGCAAGATGGTGCTGGTCAGCGATAGCCCCGAGAAGTGGCGCTACAACTCTGACTTGTCCGCGGCGGGCGTCAGCCTGGAGCACCGCGACGATCTGGACCATGTGCAGAAGGCGCTGCGCGAGGAGAAGGGCGTCAGCGTGATCATCTACGAGCAGACCTGCGCCGCCGAGAAGCGCCGTCGGCGCAAGCGCAAGCTGATGGTCGATCCGCCCAAGCGCGCCTTCATCAACCCGCTGGTCTGCGAAGGCTGCGGCGATTGCGGCGAGAAGTCCAACTGCGTCTCCATCCTGCCGCTGGAAACCGAATTTGGCCGCAAGCGGGCCATCGATCAGTCCTCCTGTAACAAGGACTTCTCCTGCGTGAAGGGCTTCTGCCCCAGCTTCGTCACCATCGAGGGCGGCGGCTTGAAGAAGCGCAAGTCCCAGGCCAAGTCCGAGCCGGATTTCGACAGTCTGCCGCTGCCGAACATCCCCAGCGAGCTCAAGCAGCCTTGGAATGTGCTGATCACCGGCGTCGGCGGCACTGGCGTGGTCACCATCGGTGCGCTGCTGGGGATGGCCTCGCATCTGGAAGGCAAGGGCGTCAGCGTGCTCGACCAGACCGGTCTGGCCCAGAAGGGCGGCGCGGTTACCTGTCACGTGCGCATTGCCAACCAGCCTGGCGACATCCACGCCGTGCGCATCGCCGCCGGCGAGGCCGACGTGGTGCTGGGCTGCGACGTGGTGGTGGTCAACGACTACTGGGCGCTGTCGAAGATCCGCGACGCGCGCACCCACGCGGTGATCAACAGCTATGAGTTCATGCCCGGCGGCTTCACCCGCAATCCGGACCTGCAGTTCCCGCTGAAGAAGATGCTCGACACCATCGGTCTGGCCCTGGGCCACAAGAACCTGCAGGTGCTCGACGCCACCGACATCGCCACCCGGCTGATGGGCGACTCCATCGCCACCAATCTGTTCATGCTCGGCTACGCCTGGCAGAAAGGACTGATTCCGGTCAGCTACGATGCGCTGATGCGCGCGGTTGAGCTGAACGGCGCCGCGGTGCCGATGAACAAACGCGCCTTCGCCTGGGGCCGCCTGGCCGCGCACGACATGGCCCAGGTGCAGGCCGCTGCCGGGCTGGACGATGCCGGCGATGAGAAGTCCGCCGCGCTGGCCCATGCCGATGACAATCTGGTTCATCTGTCGCGCAACCTGGGCGACATGATCAGCCGCCGCCAGCGCTTCCTGATCGACTATCAGGATCAGGGCTACGCCAAGCAGTACACCGATTTCGTCGCCCGGGTCGAACAGGTCGAGTCCGGCCAAGCCCCCGGCCGCACCGGCCTGGCCCAGGCGGTGGCCAAGTATCTGTTCAAGGTGATGGCCTACAAGGACGAGTACGAGGTGGCGCGGCTGTACACCTCGGGCGACTTTGAGAAGCGCATCCGCGATACCTTCGAGGGCGACTACCAGATCAATTTCCACCTGGCGCCGCCGCTGCTGGCCAAGCGCGACCCGGAAACCGGCCATCTGCGCAAGCAGAAGTTCGGTCCCTGGGTGTTCAGCGCTTTCCGCCTGTTGGCCAAACTGCGTCGCTTCCGCGGCAGCTGGCTGGACATCTTCGGCCGTACCGAAGAGCGCAAGATGGAGCGTCAGCTGATCGAAGACTATCGAAAGTGCGTTGAAGAGCTGCTCGCCGGTCTGAATCAGGACAACCACGCCCTGGCGGTGGAGATCGCATCCATTCCCGAGCACATCCGCGGCTTCGGCCACGTCAAGGAGCGCCACTGGGAGGAGTCCAAGGCGCGCTGGGATGAGCTGATGGAGCAGTGGCGAAATCCGCAGGCGGCGAAGAAGGTAGCGTAGCTAGGGGCAAAGAAAGGGCCCAGGGAGCAGGGCCCAGGGCCCAGGAAAGCCGGATCCGGCGCGCTCTTGACCTTCTGGGCCCTGGGCCCTATGCCCTGGGCCCTCTCCTCCGTTAGAGGGAGCGGAATGGCAGTTGGGCGAGATCCTGTGCCCGCACTGATGCGGCCCGAGTATGCTGCGAGCATGAATCGCTCGTGGATCTGGCTGCAGCTGGTGATCGGATGGCTTCCGGTCTGGGCGTTGTTCAGCCTGATGATCTACGTTGCCCACGGCGGCCACCTGGGCGAGGCGATGCTGGTGTCGCTGCGGATGATGGTGCTGGCCGCGCTGCTCGGCGTGCTGGTGCATCGGCTTAGCGGTAGCGTGCCCTGGCCCTATCCCTTCCAGCTGCGCTTCGTCGCGATTCACATCGCCGCCGCGGGGCTCTTTGCCGCGCTTTGGTTTCTGCTCAATACGCTGGTAGAAAGCCTTCTACATTGGCGCTGGGTCAGCAGCTTGGGGCCTGGCTTGCTGCCTTACTTGATCACCGGTGTTTGGCTCTACGTGATGATTGCCGGGGTTGCCTACGCGACGAGAGCAGCCGAGCGCCGGGCAGAACTCAAGGCGCTGGAAGCCCGCAGCCAGCTGGCCGCGCTGCGTGCGCAGCTGCAGCCGCACTTTTTGTTCAACGCCCTGCACACCGTGGTGCAACTGATTCCCAGCGATCCGCGCGCCGCCACCCGCGCCGCCGAGCAGCTCGCCGATGCGCTGCGCTGCGTGGTGCAGGAGCAGCGCGATCAGCTGCCGCTGGCTGACGAATGGGCCTTCGTGCAGCGCTATCTGGCCATCGAGGCGATTCGCTACGGCGATCGACTGCAGCTGAGCACCGACATCGCGCCGGAAGCGCTGGAGGCCGAACTGCCCTCCTTCGCCCTGCAGACCCTGGTCGAGAACGCGCTGCGTCACGCCGTGGCGCCGCGAGTGGAAACCACCACGCTTTGCGTCTCCGCGAAGATGAGCGGCGGTCGGCTGCAGCTGACGGTCAGCGATGACGGCCCGGGCGCCAGCGAGGAACAGCTCAAGCGCGGCGTCGGAACCGGGCTGCAGCGTCTGCGCGAGCGTCTGCACTGGCTCTACGGCGGCAGCGCCAGCCTCAGGTTGGAGCGCGCCGAAGGCGGTGGGTTGCAGGCCACGCTGAACATCGATCAGAACGCCGCAGCAAGCGCACCGGAGCGACTCGATGATGCGTGAGAGCGGCTCGCCGGTCACCACGCTGATCGTCGACGACGAACCGGTGGCGCGCGCCGGTATGCGGCAGATGCTGGCCGAGGTGGAATGGCTGCGCTGCATCGGCGAAGCCGGCAGCGGTCCAGCGGCACTGCAGGCCATCGACGAACTCAAACCGGAGCTGGTCTTTCTGGACATCCAGATGCCCGGGCTGCTCGGCACCGAGGTGCTGCAGCGGGTCAGCCATCAGCCCGCCGTGGTGTTCACCACCGCCTACGCCGAACACGCGGTCGAGGCTTTTGAGCTGGGCGCGCTGGACTATGTGCTCAAGCCCTTCGGCGCCGAACGTCTGGCCAGCACCCTGGAGCGGGTCCGCGCGGCGCTGGGTGAACCGGCACCACCGGCGCTGGAGCGGCTCGGCGAGGCCCTGGCCAGCGGTCCGATCAGCCGATTGTTCGTGCGCAGCGGACGCTGCATCGTGCCGGTGGCGGTCGCTGAGATCCGCTGGATAGCAGCGGTCGGCGACTACATCGCGGTGCACGCCGCCGGCCCCTCGCCGCACCTGCTGCACCTGTCCCTGACCCGCCTGGAGCAGCGCCTGGACCCGGCCCGCTACGCCCGCATCCACCGCACCCATATCGTCAACCTCGACCAGGTCCGCGCCTTCCGCCGCCTGCCCGGGGGCCAGCTGATCGCGGAGATGGCCGACGGCACCGAGCTGGCGGTGAGTCGGGCCAGGGCGCAGACGCTGCGCGCGATGGCCTTGTAGATTAGTTCCAGTAGCCAGTCCCAGTAGCCAGAAGAGCGCGTAGTCCCGATGTAATTCGGTAGACCGCCCAGCTGGCGCCAACGGTGGCCGTCGCCGCCGCACCAGCGAGCAGCCACGATCGATTGCGGTTTTGGTCGCTCAGCGACGCGTGCCTGGGAAAGCTCGGTGGCGGGTCGGGCACGGCGCGCAGGGGTGCGACGATGCCGTTGTCGATAGCCGTGATCGACTGCGGCCAGGGATAGGCCCAGTGTCCGTTCAGATTTGCGCCCGACCAGCCGAAGGGCAGCGCGGCCCAGGCGCACAACAGCACGATCAGCGCCAGGCACGATCGACGGACGCCTCGTGATGTCCCCGCGACTTGTGTCGTCATTCCATCCTTCTGCGACCGTAGTGCCTCTAGATCTGGGGACGGCCATCGGCCAGGCAAGCGACGAAGATTGGCTCAAGTGAGCACGGGACTCCCACGTTGCCCTTCTGGGCCCTGTGCCCTGGGCCCTGGGCCCTCACTATTGGTTTCGTGCGATGAAACGGCTTCAATGATGGCTAGGCGCAACCGGATGGTCAGGTGATGCGGTTCGCTTCGCTCACCACATCCTTCATCTGCTGCCAGATCAGGAGCCGTGCCGGCGATACGCCGGCACTCCTAGGCACTCCTAGGGGTGCCGCCAGACCGTCGCCTCACCGCGATGTCGCTCGCAGTGAGCTACGGCACCAACACCTCACCACGCTTGGCGGCTTCCGCACCCGCGCTGACGCTGTCCACCTCGCCGAGCAAATCACTCCCGCATTCCCCAGTGATCCGGGTCAGCTGCATCTGTCCGCTCTGGCCCTCCAGTTCGAAGCTGAACAGGCCTTGGTTGCAGGTGGAGAAGCTGAGTTCGGCGCTGCCCACCGGGTCGACGCTGACCGGGTCGGGCTGCAGGAAGCGGCCGCCGCTGGTCTGGTAGATCTGCAGCTGGGCGCGGTCGTTAACGATGGGGCCCTGGGCGATGAACCAGCGCCGATTGCCTGCCTCGTCGTAGGTGTACCAGTACAGCAGCGCCTCATTGCTGCCCTCCAGCACCTCCAGATTGACCCCCTGACCGTTCAGATCGGGCTGGAACCAGCTGCCGTTGAAGCGTCGGTCCAGGCGCATCTCGAACTGCTGCAGGATCAGATTGCGCATCGCAAAGCCGATGCCGTCGCCGCTGTAGTCGTAGTCGTCGGCGGTGCTGACGATGGTCAGATCCAGGTCCGGCACGACCATGATGAACTGGCGGCCCCAGCCGTTGGCGTAGGCGGCCATGAAGGTGCGGCCGCGCTGATCGGTGAACGGCAGCAGCCACCACTGATAGCCGTAGCCGGCGCCCGGCGTGGTGAAAGTCTGCGGGCTGTTGTCGGCGTTGCTGTAGGCGGTCCAGGCGGCCTGGATCCACTCGCGATCAATGATCCGCCGACCGTGGTGCACGCCGCCGTTGCGGTACAGCTCGCCCAGCTTGAGCATGTCCGGCGCGGTCATCCACCAGGCAAAGCCCAATGGCGCGTCGCCGAAGGGCCAGACCGTCATTCCGTTGCCCATGCCCTGCGCCGTGTAGCCCTCGTAGTGCACCCGAGTGATGCCCAGCGGCTGGAACAGCTCCTGGCGGGCGTAGTTCTGCGGCGTCAGCCCGCCGCGCTCGCGCACCACAGCACTCATCACGGTGGAAATGCCGGTGCTGTAGTCATAGCGGCTGCCGGCCTCGGTGGCGCGCGGCCGGGTGAGCACGTAGTAGTACCAGTCCGGCGCGGCGATCATCGCGTTGACCGGATTGGACGGGTCCCGGTAGTCGGTCGCCCACTCGTCCCAAACCAGGCCGTGGCGCTGCTGCAGGATCTGCCGCATGGTCAGCTGGCGATTGGCGGCCAAGGCCGCGTCGCCGTTCCAGTTGTAGCGCGGCAGCACGCTGGAGACCGGTTCATCGATGCCCAAGGCACCCTGCCGATGCAGTATCCCCAGCAGCGTGGCACCGATGCTCTTGGTCACCGAATTGAGCAGCTGCAGGGTCTGCGCGGTGTTGCTGCGATAGTAGCGCTCGAACACCACCTCGCCATCGCGGGCGATGATGAAGGTCTTGATGCTGCCCAGCTCGCCGGCGCGGATGCGCTGATCCAGTTCGCTGAAATCGGCGGCCCATGATTGGCTGCAAAGGCTGCCGAACAACGTCAGTACACACAAAGATCGGATCAACCGGCTTGCCGTTTTCACGATGTCAAAGTCCCGCCAGGAGGTCGCAACTACGATGCCAGAACGGCGCCGCGGTGACGATGCGTGCAGGCAACAGGATGGGTTCAGATCTTGTGCAGTAGCGGCTAAGCCGGCGGCGAGTTCCGAACCCAGGTGAATGAAATTCATCTGGACGCGCAAAGCATCCTTTTGCACCGCCCCTGTGCGCTCGGCAATCTGAGCCCGCCAACCTCACCAGGCGCGCCCATTGCTGACCAGACTGGCTCAACTGATCGACACCGTTCCAACCCACCTGCGCCTGCGCGTGGTGCAGCGCGGCAAGGCGGCGAGCTCGCGATCGGGCATTGGCTTTTTCGACGTAGGCGACGCCATCGTCCGCTATCGAAGGGCGGGTCGCGCGGGTCCGTCGCTGGTGCTGGCCACCGACCCGCCGGTGCCGCTGGAGCTGTACGACGAGTTCATGGCGCACTTCGCGCCACTTTCGCCTCACCGTGTTCGAGATCCCCGGCTTTGGCTGCTCGCTGCCGCGGATCCGCTTTCGCTTCTCGCTGCCGCGGGCGGCCGCCAGCGTGACCCGGTTCTTGGAGCAGCTGCCCGACGGGCCACACGTTTTGGCGATGCCCTGCGTTGCCGGATACGTCGCGGTGGCCATCGCCAACGCGCGTCCCGATCTGGTCAGCCGGCTCATCTTCGCGCAGACTCCGTCCTGGGAGGACGGCCAGACCTGGCTGCGCGGACGCGATCGGCAGGGTGTGCTGCGGCGACCGCTGCTCGGTCAGCTCG
The DNA here is from genome assembly GCA_030430155.1 of Gammaproteobacteria bacterium. Classification (GTDB taxonomy): domain Bacteria; phylum Pseudomonadota; class Gammaproteobacteria; order Xanthomonadales; family SZUA-5; genus SZUA-5. The sequence goes on along the minus strand of JAUIFV010000090.1, from coordinate 6,966 downwards.
CCCTGGCGGCGCTGCGCCGGCGGCGGGCGCGGGATTGGTATCAGGCGGCGCTGGGTGATCAGTCGCGCCTGAACGCCTTCACTCAGACCACATTGGACAACTTCGATCACGGTGGCTGCTTCTGCCTGGCATCCGGCTTTCAGGATTTCCTGAGCGATCATCACGACCTGCTCAAGCCGGCCAGCCAGGACGCGCTGATCCTGTGGGGCCGGGCCGACGCCAGTCATCGTCGCTCCGATCCTGGCGGCGCGGCGAGCTTTGCCCCGCATCACCAGCTGGTGAGTTTGCGCGAAGCCGGCCACTTCCCGGAGCTTGAGGCGCCCGTGCTGGCGCTCGAGCAGATTCGTTCCTTCGCATCATCACGAAGTAGCAGATGAACCGTCAAAACCCTTTGCCGTGGCGTAGCGTGGGATTCTGGTTGGCCGTGGCGCTGGCGCTGTCGCAGTTCGGCAACGTGCTGCGGGTGGCCTTCGGCGCGCAGGACTACAGCGTCTACATGGGTCTGCCGCTGTCCGCTGCGGACGGTGAGCCCTGGGTAGTGGTCTACGCCCTGCGCGCGCTGTTTCTGGGCTGCTTCGCCGGATATCTGCTGATCACCCGTCGCTATCGGGTCTTGGGGGCGATGGCGCTGATCGCGGTGGTGATGCCGCTGGGCGACTTCTACCTGGTCTGGGAAGCTGGCGGCTCGGCAGCCACGCTGGCCAGACATGCGCTGATCGCTGTAGCGCTGGTCGCCGCCTGGATCAGCCTGAATCGACTGGATGCTCAGCTGCCTGACGCAGCACGCCGGTGAGCCAATCGCGCACCGCGCGCAGCTGGCTCTGCGCCGGACTGAGCTGACGGGACAGCAGATACAGATGACCCAACGGCACCGGCGCCACCGGCAGACGCTCAAGCCGCTTGGCGGCAATCAGCGGTTCGACCACCGGCCAGACCGCGAGCGCCACGCCCACGCCCTGTTCGGCGGCGCGCATGGCGGCGGCAAAATCGCTGAATCGGCGCACCGAGTCGCTGGTGGGCACGCTGCCGCCGCCGCGCATCTTCCAGCCCTGCCAGGCGCTTTGGCCGCGAAAGGGATAATCGATACGTGGCGGTAGGGCGGCTGCCTGCGGCGCGACCACGGCGATGGCACTGACCGGATACAGCGCCTCCACGTCCAGGCCGGGCCACTGACCATCGCCGAACCGTACGCAGAAATCGACCTCGCCATCGCGCGGATCCTGCAGCGTCTCGGTGGCGGAGATATCGATGGATTGACCGGGAAAGGCCTCATCGAAAGCCGGGATCAACGGCACCAGCACTTCTGCGGCCAGAAAGGGATTGGCGCTGATCCGGATATTCACCGGCTGACCGCCCTGACGTATCCGTCCGGTCGCTTCGCGGAGCTTGCTGAACGCGGCCGACACGTCTTGCAGCAACTCGGCACCGGCGCTGGTCAAGCGCACTGCTCCAGGGCTGCGCGCAAACAGCTGCACGCCCAGATAGCGCTCCAGGTCGGCAATCTGGTGGCTGATCGTTGACGGGGTGACGTTGAGAAAGGCGGCGGCGGCCTTGAAGCTGCCGTGACGACCGGCGGCGTCGAACGCCCTGAGCAGGGAGACTGGCGGCAGATCGGCAGAGCCCACGGGTTACTCAGCGAATGTGCATCTGCCGATGATAACGCCCGGCTACTCGCCGCCGGCCTCGATCTCGATGATCAGGTGCACCTCGTCACCGACGATCGGCACCAGCTGGGTCATGCCGAACTCGGAGCGCGAGAGCACCCCGCTGGCGGAGAACCCGACCCGCGGCTTCTTGCTGAAGGGGTGCGGGCCCTGCTGATTGAGGACCACGTCCAGCACCACCGGCTTGGTCACCCCGAGCACGGTCAGATCGCCGTGCAGCTTGCCTTCGCTGTCGCTGCTTTTTTCCACCTTGGTGGAGACAAAGCGCATCTCGCTGTGCTCGGCCAGATTGAAGTAGTTGGGCGCGCGCAGGTGCTCATTCCAGGTCGCATCGCCCATCTCCAGCGAGTCCACCGGTATGGTCACCTCGACCTTGGAGTTGGCCCAGTCGGCGCTGTCGAAATCGAAGCTGCCGGAGAAGTCGGTGAACTCGCCATAGCTCCAGGAAAAGCCCAGATGCTTGGCCTTGAAGATGATCTTGGAGTGCACGGTGTCGAAGGTGTAGGGCGTGGTTTCGGCGTGGGCGAGGCCGGCGAACAGGCTCAGGGCGAGGGCCACGGGCAATTTCATGATCAGACTCCGCAGATGTGTAAGGGCTGTAATGCTAGGCCCGGGGGCCGTGAGTAAGTAGTGATTGGTGTGATGCGGCTGTGCTTACAGTCCGTCCCCATGTAACGAAGACTTGCGCAGCCAGCGGGTTCATTGCATCCGCTCCCGGTCGGAGTAGGGTGAGGTGGTGGCTGGCTGCGCCGGCTCGTGGATAGACTGCCGGCGCTAGCCGCCTGGGGTGTGTGAGTAGTCTAAACGGACCGCCGTCACCCTCGGCGCGTCATCTCGGCCTAGCGCCGGGATCCAGGGCATCTGGCGTGCTTGGTCTGGCGAACCGGCAAAGGCACTGGACCCCCGGGGTGACGGGGTGGTGCGTTTCCGGGGTCATCCTGGGCGATGTTGGCGGTTGCCGTGACTCACTACGCGTCATCGCGGGTGACGTTGCCGGGTCGCCGCAAACCCCGAATCGTCATCCCGGCCTAGCGCCGGGATCCAGTGCCTTTGCGGCCGTGAAGATAGTCAAACCAGCATCTCGTATGGCCCGCGCGACGGCGGTTGGGGCGCTAAAACCTGCAGAATCGCCCGGCAACACGAAAATTCTCACAAGCGGGCGAAAATCCCCCGCCAAGCCACTATTCCAGCGTCAAAGCTAGCGCTAGCATGCGCTTCTCTGTGGCCGGCATTCGACCGGCCCATTTGACGGGGATCAAAGCGATGCGGGCGTCAGTTTGGATGGGTGCACTTGTAGTGTGCGCATGGTCGGGTGTGGTCGGCGCGCAGGTTGCCGCGCCGCGGGAAGTGGTGATCAACGACGCCAATATCAAAGAGGCAACGGAGGGCCGAGCGAGCTCGGCTGGGTTGCCGGCGTTGCCCGACTTCAGCACCGATCCGCTGACCCCGCGCGAGATGGAGCCCAACGGCACTTTCGGTCAGGCCAATCCGTTGACGATCGCCGCCAACGGCAGCGCGCTGATCGAAGGCACCATCTTCCCCAACGGCGATCAGGACTTCTACAGCTTCAGCGCCAGTGCCGGTGATCTGATCTATGCGGCGGTGATTACCAGCGCCTCTGCGAATGCCTCAACCGACAGCCAGCTGCGCATCCTCGACACCGACGGGATGACCGAACTGGAGTTCGACGACGACAACGGCGTCTTCGGCGGACTGTCCTCTTCGATTGCCGGCCTGGCGATCCCGGCCAACGGCACCTACTTCGTTCGCGTCAACCATTTCTCGGCGACCAGCCAGCTGCGCCCCTATCGGCTGCTGCTGCGTCGCGCCGCGGGCGCCCCGGTGGCCGAAAGCGAGCCCAATGACACCTTCCCTGGTCAGGCGCTGCCGGCCAGCGGCCATGTCAGCGGCAGCACCTCGTCGACTACCGACGTGGATTTCTATTCTCTGACCCTGAATGCTGGCGACACCGTTTTTGCCAGCCTGGACCTGGATCCTGAGCGCGACAACGTCGAATGGAACGGTCAGCTGGGTCTGGGCACCTTCGGCCCGGCCCCGGGAACCATTCTGACCGCCAACGACGCCGGCGGTACTGGACCGGACAGCGAGGCCTTCGTGATGACCGTGCCGACCAGCGGCTCCTATTCGATTCGGGTCAACCTGCCGACCGGCGGTACCACCTTCGGCACCTACCGGATGTCCGTGGTGGTCTTTCCGCGACCGGTGCCGCCGGGCGTCTGCACGACCCACACCAGTAGTGATGTGCCGCAGACCATTCCTACTGGACCGGGGCTGGTCAGCTCGACCATCACCGTGCCCGGCAATCCGCGTATCGCCGACATCGACGTCAGCATTCAGCTCAATCACGCCTTTGTCACCGATCTGGACGTGCATCTGCGTTCCCCAGCGGGCAATGACAACGGTTTGTTCACCGATGTCGGCCCGGCCGGCGCCGGCGATGTCAACCTGATTATTGACGACGAAGCGGCTATCCCGCAGGGCCTGTACACCTTCCTCAACGGCGTGCAGTTCCAGCCGGAGCTGGCCTACCGGCTCAGCTGGTTCGACGGCGAAGACGCTGGCGGCACCTGGACCCTGGACATCCGTGACGACGCTACCGGCGACGGCGGCACCCTGACCGGCTGGGCGATCACCATCTGTGAACCGCCGCCGCCGCCGATGTGCCCGGCAGGCACCACCGCGCAGGTGGCCTTCAGCACCGACTTCGAGAGCGGCGATGCCGGCTTCACCAGCAGCGGCACCGCCGATGAATGGGAGATCGGCCTGCCCAGCTTCGCCCCGATCACCACCTGCAACAGCGGCAGCAGCTGCTTTGCCACCGATCTGGACAACAGCTACAACGCCTCCAGCAACCAGGAGCTGCTGTCCCCGGCCATCGATCTGAGCGGCCTGCAGCCGCCGGTGCTGATCCAATGGTCGCAGCGCTATCAGATGGAGTCGGCCAGCTTCGACACCTACCGGGTCGAGGCGCGTGAGGCCGGCGGCGCCAATCCCGTTGCCGTCTTCGAGTGGGAGGACGCGACGATGACCGATACGATTGGCAATCCTTCGACCACCATCAACGAGTCGGCCGGTTGGGGCCAGCGCCTTGCGCGGGTCGATGCGCTGGCCGGCAGCAACATGGAGTTGGCCTTCCGGCTGGCCTCGGATAGCTCCGTTCAGTTCGCTGGCGTCGCCATCGACGACGTTAGCGTCACCGCCTGCCGTCCTCTGGTCGCCGATCTGGCGATCAGCAAGACCGCGCCGGCCAACGCCGTGCCGGGTTCGACCATCGCCTTCCAGATGATCGCCAGCAACGCCGGCCCCGATGCGGCGCCGATGGCGACCGTGGCTGACACCTTCGCCGGCACGCTAAGCGGCTGCACCTGGACCTGCAGCGGCGCCGGTGGCGGCAGCTGTCCGGCCAGCGGCACCGGCAACATCAATGCCACGGTCAATCTGCCGGTGGGCGGCACGGCGACCTTCAACGCCACCTGCACCATCGCCTCCACGGCCACCGGCACGCTGTCCAACACCGCCACGATCAGCAACAGCTTCAGTGATCCGGGCGCGGGCAACAACAGCGCCACCTCGATGACCAACCTGACCCCGCAGGCCAACCTGGGCATCACCAAGAGCAACGGCGTCAATGTGGTGGGTGCGGGCGCATCGACCACCTACACCATCGTCGCCAGCAATGCCGGTCCCTCGGCGGCGCCGGGTTCGATGATCACCGACAACTTCCCGGCGGCGCTGACCAACTGCAGCACCAGCTGCGTGGGTGCCGGCGGTGGGACCTGCCCGGCCGGACCGGTGATGGGCAACTTGAACAGCGTGGCCAACCTGCCGGTGGGCGGTAGCGCCACCTACAGCGCCACCTGCACCGTGGACATCGCCGCGATGGGCTCAATCAGCAATACGGCGACTGTCGCCGCGGCCGCGGGCATCACTGATCCCACCCCGGGCAACAACAGCGCCACCGACACCGACAGCGTGGCGCCGCCCTTTGATCTGTCGATCACCAAGAGCAATGGCGTGACCACCTCGGTGGCCGGCACCACCACCGTGTACAGCATCGTCGCCAGCAACGCCGGCCCGAACACGGCCACCGGCGCGACCGTGGTCGACAACTTCCCGGCCGCCTGCAGCACGGTGAGCTGGACCTGTGTCGGAGCCGGCGGCGGTACCTGCCCGGCCAGCGGCAGCGGCAATATCAACGCCATGGTCAATCTGCCGGCCAGCGCCAGCGTCACCTTCAGCGCCAGCTGTGCCATCGACCCGGCGGCCACCGGCACCCTGAGCAACACCGCCACGGTGACCCCGCCGGGCGGGTTGAGCGACCCGACGCCGGCCAACAACACCGCCACCGACAGCGACGCGCTCAGCGCCAGCGCCGACCTGGCTATCACCAAGGTGGCCCAGGGCGTGCCGAATCCGACCCTGATCGGCGACAGCTTCAGCTATCTGCTCACCGTCAACAGCGCCGGACCGTCAACGGCCAGCAGCGTCGTGGTGACCGATAGCCTGCCGGCGACGCTGAACTATGTCTCCAACAGCTGCGGGGCCAGCTTCGCGGCGCCGACGCTGACCTGGAACATCGGCACGCTGGCGCCGGGCGGCAACGCCAGCTGCACTATCAACGTCACCGTGGCTACGCTGGGCACCATCAGCAACACCGCCAGCCTGAGCAGCGCGACCGCCGACCCGACCCCGGCCAACAACAGCGCCACCTCCACCATCACCGGCGCGCAGCCGGCCGATGTGGCGATCGCACTGAGCTCCGATGCCGGGGCGTTGGCGGTGGGGACCACCTTCCGCTACACCGTGACCGGCAGCAATGCCGGTCCGGGCACCGCGGCGGGCCTGGACTTCACCCTCAATCTGTCGGGCAAGGTGAGCTTCGTTTCCAGCAGCTGCGGTGCCGTGGTCAACGGCAACATGGTCAGCTGGAGCGTGGCCACGCTGGCCAGCGGCGCCAGCACCAGCTGCGTGATCACCGTCGCCGTGGTGGCGCCCGGTGATCTGCTGGCCAGCGCCAGCGTCAGCACGGTGAGCGTCGATCCCAACCTGCTCAACAACACCGCAGAGCTGGTGGTTGGGTTCGTGGCCATCGCAGTGCCGGCGCTGCATCGGCTGGGTCTGCTGCTGCTGATCCTGCTGCTGGCCGGCACCGCGGTGCTGGTGATCCGGCGCTAGGGACTCCCTGAACAATGCACGTGGCCGCGACGGCACCTGAGAAGTTCGCCAGTAAGGCGGGCGTCGCAGGTCATAGTGGGCGCTCTGGGCAAGACGTCCAACGCAG
>JAUIFV010000089.1 GCA_030430155.1 Gammaproteobacteria bacterium | reverse complement strand
TTTAACAGCCGAAACAGCAGCCAGCCGCCCAGCACGAGTAGGCCGGCTAACGCGGCCGTGCCCAGACCGAGTCGCAGCAACCATCTCCGTAGACTCATCGCCGGCTCCGGGGCTTGTTTGCAAAGGGCCGCACACTTTACCTTGAACGGCTCCGTGCCAATTCAAAGGTCGCGATGCAAACCGTTTCCAGTGTGGCCGCGCTGCGCGAGGTGATTCGACAGTGGCGCTGTGAAGGGCGCCGGATCGCCTTTGTTCCAACCATGGGCAACCTGCATGCCGGACACTATTCGTTGATCGAAACCGCCAAGGCCAATGCCGATCGAGTGGTTGCCAGCATCTATGTCAATCCTACCCAGTTCGCGCTGGGTGAGGACTACGGCAACTATCCGCGCACCTTGGAGGCCGATCAGCGCGGCCTTCGCGAGCAGGGTTGCCATCTGCTGTTTGCACCTGAAGATGCCGACGTGTATCCGCCGGAACAGCACGGACCGCGCGCCAGCGTTGATCTGGGCCATCTGGGTACCTCGCTGTGTGGGGCTTTCAGACCAGGGCATTTCGCCGGAGTGGCGCAGGTCTGCGCGCGCCTCTTCCACTTCGTCGAGCCGGACGTGGCCGTGTTTGGCGAGAAGGACTATCAGCAGTTGTTGGTGATACGCGCACTGGTGCAGGCCTTTGCCTTTCCGTTGCAGATCATTGGCGCGCCCACCGGGCGCAGCGAGGAAGGGCTGGCGTTGAGTTCGCGCAATCAGTACCTGAGCGATGTCGAGCGCGAGCGGGCGCTTGGGGTGATTCAGGCGCTGCGTCGAGCTGTTGCAGAAATACAACAGGGGCTGCCGATTCCCGAGATCGAAGAGCGCGGCTACCATCAACTCGCCGAATTGGGCTTCAAACCGGATTACTTTGCGGTTCGCCGCGCCCTGGATCTTGCCTTGGTAGGCCCTGAAGACAAGGACTTGCGCGTATTGGTGGCGGCGCGACTGGGGAAAGCGCGGCTGATCGACAACTTGTCGGCAATTCGTGGAAAGGACGTTATCGCTAGCTGACCGGGAGCAACAAAAGTGCCTGACGTGCTGGCTAGTGCTTAATCACTGTGGTATGTTTGCAACCACCTGGAGGAGTTTGCAACAAGCGGAAGCCCCTTCAGGTACGCAGGGCGCGTTTTGAGGTAATCGTCACTCCGACTTGACCCCCGCCGAATGGTGGGGGTTTTTTTTCGCCTGCGATCGCAAACGTATGCACAACAGGGTAATGAGGTGATCGAGTCCTAGGGGCACGATGCGCGGTTACCATCGTTGCCTGGTTGCATGCTGCATTGATCACCATGACCGAACGAGCTTCACCTACACCCCGTTTCAACTGGCAAGCGCTCCGCGATTACGCCGAATCCCAACTGCCGGGCTTGCGCCAGCTCAGCGATGACGCCGCGCGCTGCGAGCGTTACGGCTTTCGGTTTGGCGGCCTGCACATGGATCTGAGCAAGTGCCGTATCGACGCCGAGTTGCTTGGCCTGAGCGCTGCACAGCTCGATCGCCTTCAGCTGCGCCGTCAGCTGCACGACCTGCAGATGGGCGCGCGACTTAATCGCAGCGAAGACCGCGCCGCGCTGCACTCGCTGCTGCGCGCGCAGCGCCTGCCGCATCCCAGCCTGCAGGCGCCGTATGACAATGTGTTGGCGCAGCGCGAAACCATGCTCGAGCTGGCTCAGGCGCTGTATGAACATTCCGGCTCGCGTTTGGGTCTGGTCGATGCCGATCGGGTGATCAACATCGGTATCGGTGGCTCCGACCTGGGCCCGCGCCTGGTGGCCGATGCGCTGGCCGATCGCAGCGCGCCGGAGTTGGGTTTTGTCGCCAATGTCGACGGACACGCGTTGGACACTGCGCTGCGCGGCGCGCAGGCCGAACGCACCCTGTTTGTGGTCTCCTCTAAGACCTTCACCACTCGCGAAACCATGCTCAATGCGCTCAGCGCCAAACAGTGGCTACGCGAGCAGGGCATCGCCGAGGCGCAGCTGCATCGTCATTTCGTTGGCTGCAGCGCCAACCCCTCAGCCGCCGAGGCCTTCGGTATAGGGCGCGTCGTGGCCTTCGATGAGAGCGTTGGCGGCCGCTACTCGCTGTGGTCCAGCGTTGGCCTGGTCGCCGCAGCCGGCATCGGTCGTGATGCCTTCCAGGCGCTGCTGGCCGGCGCGGCGGCGATGGATCAGCACTGTCTGGAAGCGCCGCTGCTGCGCTGCCTGCCGGTGCTGGCCGCACTGGTGCAGTGCATGGACCGGGTCCTGTGGGCCTATCCGACCCGCGCAGTGGTCGCTTACGACGAACGGCTGCGGCTGCTGCCGGCCTTTCTGCAACAGCTGGAAATGGAGTCCAATGGCAAGGCTGTCGACGACCATGGTCAGCCGCTGCCGCATCCCGCCGCGGCGGTAATCTGGGGCGGCACTGGTACCGCCGGCCAGCACGCCTATTTCCAATCGCTGCACCAGGGCGTGGATGTGGTGCCGGTGGATTTCCTTGGCTGCATTGCGCCCGGCCACCAGCGCACCGAGCACCACCGGGTGCTGTTGGCCAACATGCTGGCCCAGGCCGCAGCGTTGCTGCGCGGCTCCGAACACAGCGGCGACGAGGCGGCGCTGGCGGCGGCGCGGTTGTGTCCGGGCGAACGACCCAGCACCACGTTGCTGATCGAGCGCCTGGACCCGCACAGCCTGGGCGCGCTGCTGGCCTTCTACGAACACAAGGTCTTTGTGCAGAGCCGCATCTACGGCAACAACCCCTTCGATCAGTGGGGCGTGGAGCTGGGCAAGCAGATCGCCGGCGGTGTCGAGCGGGCGTTGGGTGATCCGGATCAGGTGTTGGAGTTTGATCCTTCGACCAATGCGTTGATACGGCGGATTCGGGGGATGGGTCAGTAGGAACCGCGCTCCGGAGGTGCAGGTGGGCCGACGCTGTGCGCGGGATTGCAGGTCTTGAGGGCACAGGGCTCAGGGCTCAGGGCCCAGCGGCCGAACGTCGAAGCGCAGCCGCTCTTTCGTAGGGGTTGCCTGCAAGCGATGCTCCTGATGCAAGGGCACAGGGCACAGGGCACAGGGCACAGGGCCCAGGGCCGGAACGCCGTGGCGCAGCCACTCTTTTGTAGGAGCTTGCCTGCAAGCGATGCTCCTGATGCGACGGCTCAGGGCAAAGTGTAGGGCACAGGGCACAGGGCCCAGGATCCGAATGCCGTGGCGCAGCCGTTCTTTTGTAGGAGCTTGCCTGCAAGCGATGCTCCTGGTGCGACCACTAAATCGGCGTTGGCACGCGTGGCAAATCCAAGGCGCTGGGAACGTGCGCGGGCGCTTGTTGACCTACACCGTTGCGCCGATCCAGCGCCCACCGCACATGTTCGACCACCATCGCGTCTGGATGGTCCAGCCGCGCGCGCAGGGCCTCATCGATCGCTGCGCTGGGACCGGCATTGCCCATCGCCACGGCGATGTTGCGCAGCCAGCGGGCGTGGCCGAGTCGGCGGATCGCGCTGCCTTCGGTGCGGCGCAAGAACTCGGCCTCTTCCCAACCGAACAGTTCGATCAGGCCAATGCCGTCGAGCCCATCCCGCGGCTGGAAGTCTGGGACTTCCGTGCGCTGGGCAAACTTGTTCCAAGGACATACCAGCTGGCAGTCGTCGCAGCCGAAGATCCGGTTGCCGATCAGCGGTCGGAATTCCACTGGAATGGCGCCGTGCAGTTCAATGGTCAGATAGCTGATGCAGCGCCGCGCATCGAGCTGGTAGGGGGCGACGATGGCCTGAGTGGGGCAGGCGTCGATGCAGCGTCTGCAGCTGCCGCAGTGGCTGTCACCGCTGGCCTCGTCGACCGGTAGCGGCAGGTCGATATAGATCTCGCCGAGAAAGAACCACGAGCCGCGCTTACTGTGGATCAGGTTGGTGTGCTTGCCTATCCAGCCCAAACCGGCGTCGCGGGCGATGGGTTTTTCCAGCACCGGGGCGCTGTCGGTGAAGACCCGGTAGCGATACTCGCCGACCTGATCGCTGAGCCACTCCGCCAGCCGCTGCAGGCGTTGGCGCAGCACCTTGTGATAGTCACGGCCCAGCGCATAGCGGGCGATGTAGGCCTGTTCGGACTGCGCCAGCAGGGCCAGGGGTGGCATGCTCGCAGCGGGCCAGTAATCCATGCGCACTGCAATCACCCGAAGCGTGCCGGGGACCAGTTCGGCCGGCCGGCTGCGCTTGCTGCCGTGGCGGGCCATGTAGTCCATCTCGCCGTGCATGCCAGCGTCCAGCCACTGCTGCAGCCGCTGCTCGTCGGCGCTCAGATCGATGCCGCTGACCCCGAGCGCGGCAAAGCCGAGTTCGGCGGCGCGAGCGTGCAGAGCGCGCTTGAGATCGGCCCAGCTGAAGTCGGCATCGAACTGCGTGGCGTTCATTGCCGCGCACTATACTGCGGCCATGAGCAAAGCTACGCGAGCGCTGTACAGCGTGGCCCAGGCGCGTGCCCTGGACCAGCGCGCCATCGAGCAGTTCGGCATCGCCGGCTTTGAGCTGATGCGCCGTGCCGGCGAGGCGGCGGCGCGTCAGGTGCTGCAGCGCTATCCGCTGGCCGAGCGGATCTGCGTGCTCGTCGGTCCCGGCAACAACGGCGGCGATGGCTATGTGGTGGCCAGCGCGCTGGCCCGGGCCCGACGCCAAGTCTGCGTGTTGGCGTTGGGCGGGCGACTACCGCAATCCGGCGACGCCGCAACCGCCTGTCAGCAGTGGCAGCAGGGCCGCGGCACGGTGGCACCGCTGGGCGCGCTGCCCGAAGCTGATCTCTACGTGGATGCGCTGTTCGGCATCGGTCTGACCCGGGCGCTGGACGGAGCGGCAGCCGAGGCAGTTGCGGCGCTGAACGCACGGCCGACGCCAGTGCTGGCGCTGGACGTGCCGTCGGGATTGAATGCCGATAGCGGCGCTGCACCGGGAGTCGCGCTGCAGGCAGACGCCACGGTGACCTTCATCGTCGACAAGCGCGGCCTGCACACCGGGCAGGCGCCGGCCTTGACCGGGCAGGTGATACTGGAAGATCTGGCCCTACCCGAGCCGCTGTTGCGCAGCGAGATGGCGGTGGCTGAGCTGCTTACCGAAGCCGATCTGGATCGCTGGTTGGGTAAGCGGGCTCGCGACGCGCACAAGGGCAACTTCGGCCGGGTGCTGGTGATCGGCGGCGACGAAGGCTATGGCGGCGCGGTGCGTCTGGCGGCCGAAGCGGCCGCGCGCAGCGGCGCCGGACTGGTCAGCGTGATCACCCGTCCCGCCCACGTTGCGCCGCTGCTGGCCGGGCGGCCGGAGCTGATGGTGCGCGGCAGTGATCATCCCGATCGGCTGCAGGCGCTGGCCGAGGCGGCCGATGTGGTGGTGGTGGGGCCGGGACTGGGCCGCGGCGATTGGTCACAGCGCTGCCTGGATCTGGCCTTGGCCTGCGCCAAGCCGCTGGTGCTCGATGCCGACGGCCTGAATCTGCTGGCGGCGGCACCACGAGCGCTCACTCCCGGCAGCATACTGACCCCACATCCGGCCGAAGCCGGGCGGCTGCTGGGGATCAGCACCGCCGAGGTGCAGGCCGATCGCTATGCCGCGGTGCGCGGACTGGCGCGGGCCTACAGCGCGGTCAGCGTGCTAAAGGGGGCCGGCAGTCTGATCTGCGCGCCGCCGAACGATGCCGCATCGGCGAATGCGGAAGGCTCGGTTCCTTCGGTATGTCCCTATGGCAATCCCGGCATGGCTACCGGTGGCTCCGGGGACGTGCTGGCCGGGGTTTGCGCGGCGCTGATGGCGCAGCATCTGGACGCCTACAGCGCCGCACGAGCGGCGGTCTTGGCGCACGCGCTTGCCGGAGACCTTGCTGCCCGCGATGGCGAGCGTGGGATGCTCGCCGGCGACCTGCTGAAGCTACTGCGCCGAGTGCTCAATCGGTGAAGCTGGCCGGGATCTGGCCTGACGAATCGGCCCTGGGCGAGTTCGCCGCAGCGCTGGCGCGGGCAGTGACCAGTCCGCTGGCGATTGCCCTCAGCGGCCCGCTGGGTGCGGGCAAAACGAGCTTCGCCCGCGCGCTGCTACGCGCTCTGGGCCATTCCGGGCCGGTGCGCAGCCCGACCTACACGCTGGTCGAGCAGTACCCGCTCGAAACCGGCCTGGTCTGGCACTTGGATCTGTATCGATTGGGCAGCGCCGAGGAAGCCGACTGGCTGGGATTGCACGATTTCGATTCGAATGGTGATTGGTTGCTGGTGGAGTGGCCGCAGCGCGCGCAGGGGCATCTGCCGGCAGTGGATCTGAAGCTGGAACTGGATTACGCCGAACCGGGTCGACGCTACCAGCTGACCGCGCTGAGTGGTCGTGGGACCGCTGCGCTGAAAGCGCTTGCGCCGCGGTGAATCTTTGTGGAGCGCGCTGGCGAGACTCGAAATCTGTTTAGGTTTCTGACCTAAGTATCAGATTCAAAAGCCCAAATCCTTGATTTGTGCGTCAAGTTGGCGTTCAATAAGCTGCCGGGGAAGTACCAAGGTCGATGATGCGCGTAGTCCTCACCCTGCTGATTGCGCTGGCGCAGATGGCTCATGCCGCTGCGGTGGAGGTGCGTGGGGTGCGCGTATGGGCGGGCCCGGAGTACACCCGCGCGGTCTTTGACGTCAGCGCCGAAGCCAAGTATCGGCTGTTCTCCCTGGAGGGTCCGGACCGCCTGGTGCTGGATATTTCCGGCGGCGATTTGAAGGACGTCCAACTCCCGGACGGAACCGGTGTGGTCAAGGGCATGCGCAGCGGCCGTCCCGGTGATGGGCAGCTGCGGTTGGTGTTCGATCTGGCCGAGCCGACCCGCGCCAAGAGCTTCATGCTGGCCCCGGCGGAGGACTACGGCCATCGCTTGGTGGTGGACCTGTATCCGCAGAACAACGCGCCGGCCGCGCCGGTGCTGCGCGCCACGCGACCTGCTCAGTCGGGTCCAGGGCGCAAAGTGATCGTTGCCATCGATGCCGGTCACGGCGGTGAGGATCCGGGCGCGATCGGTGCGGCAGGTACCTATGAGAAGGACGTGGTCCTGGCCATCGCCCGCGCGCTGGCCAAGGAAGTCAACGCCGAGCCCGGCATGGAAGCGCTGCTGATTCGTGACGGCGACTACTACATCGCCCATCGCCGTCGCTTTATGAAAGCGCGCGAAGCCAAGGCCGACATCTTCATTTCCATCCACGCCGATGCCTTTCACAAGCGCACCGTCAGCGGCTCGTCGGTGTTCGTTCTGTCCCCGACCACCGCCAGCAACGAGGCCGCGAGTTGGCTGGCCGAGCGCGAGAACCGCTCTGATTTGGTCGGCGGAGTGAATCTGGATAGTCGCGACGACACGCTCGCCGCGGTGCTGCTGGATCTGTCCCAGGGCGCGACCATGGAGGCCAGCGCCGAGGCTGCCGGCCGCGTGCATGCGGCGCTCAAGCGTCTGGGCAAGACCCACAAGGCGCAGGTTGAGCGCGCCAATTTCTACGTGCTGCGCTCCCCCGATGTGCCGTCGATGCTGGTGGAGACCGCATTCATCTCCAACCCCACCGAAGAGAAGCGGCTGAAGGATCCCAAGCACCAACGGGCCCTGGCCAATGCGATCATGGAAGGCGTGCGCGACTACTTCCACTCGCGCCCGCCACCGGGGACCTGGATCGCCGCCCACGCCCAGCCGCGCTCGCACATCGTTTCCAGCGGTGAAACCTTGAGCGCCATCGCCGAGCAGCACCGCGTGTCGCTGGAATCACTGCGCCAGGCCAACGCCAAACGCGGCGACGTAGTCAAAGTCGGCGAAGTCCTGCGCATCCCCACGTCCAGCTAGGGCAGGGCTATCGCTCTTTCCTGGCTACTGGAACTGGCTACTGGAACTCGCCCGCATGGCATGCGGGCGCTCGTACCCTGAATCGCAGCCAACAGCAATTTCTGCCCCAGTGACCATCGGCACTCCCTGCGCGGGGGGCTGCTTGGCGATCCTGTGTCTTGTCCCGAAGAGCCGGAGTGCCTACGCTTACCGGCTCTTTGCAACGTTTACTGGGTCCCGAGCATGGCCAATGTGCTGAATTTCGAAAAAGCGCGCTTCAATATGGTCGAGCAGCAGGTTCGAACATGGGAAGTCCTCGACGGGCGCGTGCTGGATGTGATTGGCACCATCAAGCGCGAGGACTTCGTCCCGGTGCGCTATCGCAAGCTGGCCTACGCAGACCTGGCGGTGCCGATAGCCGAAGGCCAAAGCATGCTCAAGCCGGTGGTCGAGGGGCGCATCCTGCAGGCCCTGGAGATCAATCCCGATGACGAAGTGCTGGAGATCGGCACCGGCAGCGGCTACTTCGCGGCGTGTTTGGCCAAGCTGGGACGGATGGTGACCACGGTCGAGCTGCGCCCGGAGCTGGCCGAGAGCGCGCGGGACCGGCTGGAGCAGGCGGGGATCCGCAACGTGCAGGTCGAGCAGGCCGATGCGCTGAGCGAGTTCCAACCCCAGGTGGCCTTTGATGTGATCGCGGTGACCGGCGCGGTGACCCGCGTACCTGAACACTTCCGTGATTGGCTGGCCCCCGGTGGTCGGCTGTTCGTGGTCCACGGCTTGGACCCGATCATGGAAGCGATCGTGATCACCCGCATGGGCGAGGAGCAGTTCGTCCAGCAAAGCCTGTTTGAGACCGTCATTGATTACCTGGACGGCGCCGCACCCACGCCGCGCTTTGATTTGTAATGCAACCCATAAGCAACTGAGCAAAGAATTAAGGAGCCCTCATGCGATCCCTGCGTACTGCTTTGTCCCTGGCGCTGGCCCTTGGCGCGCCGGTCGCATGGTCGGCCGATCTGATCGACGTTTTTGAACTGGCGCACGCCAGCGATCCGACCCTGCAGGCGGCTGAGGCCAGCCGCTACTCGGTCGCCGAAGGCACGGTGCAGGCGCGCGCACGACTGCTGCCGCAGATCACCGGCAGCTACAGCTGGAGCAACACCGATTCCGAGTCGCTGCAGAGCACTTTGGACTTCGAATCCACGCCTTCAACTTCCGACGCCGACAGCCGTGATCTGCGCCTGCGTCTGGACCAGACCATCTACGATCGCAGCAACTACACCCAACTGCGTGGCGCCAGGGCCAACACCGCGCGTGCCGAGGCGGACTATGATGCGGCTTTTGATTCGCTGCTGTTCCGCACCACCGACGCCTATTTCGCGGTACTCACCGCCCAGGACGGATTGGCCTTCGCCGAAGCCGAGGAAAAGGCGGTGCGGCGTCAGCTCGACCAAGCCGAGCAGCGCTTCGAGGTGGGGCTGTCGGCGATCACCGACGTGCACGAGGCGCGTGCGCGTGCCGACCAATCCCGAGCCAGTGCGATTCTGGCGCAGAACGCCGTCGACGATGCGCTGCAGGCTCTGGAGGAAATCACCGGTCAGCCGGTTGGTGATTTGAAGCGTTTGCGCGATGACTTGCCGCTGGATCCGCCGCAGCCGGCGTTGCCGGATGAGTGGGTCGATCAGGCCATCAGCCTGAGCCCGACCCTGCGCTCGCGCGAGTATCAGCTCGAGGGCGCGGGCCACGCGGTGGAAACCGCCAAAGCGGGCCATCTGCCGACCTTGAGCGCATTCGTGACCTACTCCGACAACGACACTACCGGCGACCGTACCTTCGCCGGAGTTCCCGGGCTGGCCGATTCCGAAGATGAGCGCACCGTAATTGGTGTGACTCTGAATGTGCCCATTTTCTCTGGTGGCGCGACCCAGTCCGGGGTGCGTCAGGCGATCTACGATCGCGAGGCGGCGCAGGACAACGTCGAGGCCGAACGCCGCGCCGTGACCCGCGCCACCCGTAACGCCTATCGCGCGGTGATTGCCGGACTAAGCGAAGTGCAGGCCCGCCAGCAGGCGCTGGTGTCCGCGCGTAGCGCCCTGGAAGCCACCGAAGCCGGCTTTGAGGTGGGTACCCGCACCATCGTCGACGTGCTGATTTCCCAGCAGGTGCTGTTCCAAGCCCAACGCGACCATTCCCAGGCCCGCCACAACCTGGTCCTGAACCGCCTGCGTTTGAAGCAGTCCACCGGGACTATCGAGGTGGGAGATCTGCAGGAGATCAATGCGTTGCTGCAATAGCAGCAGGGCACAGGGTATAGGGCACAGGGCCCAGTAGCCGCACTCTGGGCCCTAATCACTGGGCCCTGGGCCCTTGCCGTCCAGCTATACTTCCCAGCCACCCCGAGGCTGGGCCATGCTGTTTCTCGAACGCGCGCTTTACACCCTGGTCAGCTATCTGCTGACCCCGGTTGTGATCTATCGCCTGACCTGGCGGGGGTTGCGCAATCGGGGTTATTTCGGCCGTTGGCGCGAGCGCTTCGGTTTCTTCGAGCATCCCGAATTCAGCTCCTCGATCTGGATCCACGCCGTCTCGGTGGGCGAGGTCAATGCGGCGGTGCCGCTGATCGAGGCGCTGATGGCGCGCTATCCCGAGGAACAATTCGTGGTGACCACGATCACCCCGACCGGCTCGCAGCGGGTCAAGGCGGCCTTCGGCGACCGCGTCTTCCACGTCTATCTGCCTTACGACCTGCCCGGTTCGGTGCGCCGTTTTCTGGGCCGGGTCAAGCCGCGCATGGCGCTGGTGATGGAAACCGAGATCTGGCCGAATCTGTATTTCATCTGTCGCGAGCGCGGGGTGCCGATCATGATCGCCAATGCGCGGCTGTCCGAGCGCAGCCTGCGCGGCTATGGGCCGGTGCGGCGCCTGGCCGGTCGTGCGGCACGCTGCTGTACTCTGATCGCCGCCCAGTCCGAGGCCGACGCCGACCGCTTCGTGCGCCTGGGCGCGCTGCGCGAGCAGATCCGGGTGCTCGGCAACATCAAATACGATCTGGCCGTGCCGCGCTCGCTGGCTGAGGTGGGGGTCGAGCTACGCCAGGCCTGGGGTGATGCACGACCGGTGTGGATCGCCGCCAGCACCCACGAAAGCGAGGAGGTGCCCACCCTGCAGGCCCACGCGCGGGTGCTCGGTCGCTTCCCCGACGCGCTGCTGCTGATTGCGCCGCGCCATCCAGAGCGCTTCAAGGCGGTGATCACCCTGTGCCGTGCCTACGGCTTTCGCACCAGCGTGCGCAGTGAGGACGGGCTGTCGGCGCCGGACAGCCAGGTCTTTGTGATCGACACCCTGGGCGAGCTGCTGAAGTTCTACGCCGCCGCCGATGTCGCCTTCGTCGGCGGCAGCCTGGACGCCATTGGCGGCCACAACGTGCTCGAACCGGCCGCGCTGGGCCGGCCGGTGCTGGTCGGCCCCTACACCTTCAACTTCGCCGAGATCACCGAAAACCTGCTCGCCGCCGGGGCCGCCGAGCGCGCGGTGGACGGCGTGCGCATGGGCAGCGAAGTCGCGCGCATCCTCGGCGACCCGCAGCGCTTGCGGGCCATGGGTGAGGCCGGGGCCAACGTGGTCGAGCGCGAGCGCGGTGCGGTGGCGCGTACTGTCGCCCTGGCCGAGAGATTGATCAACGGCGGTGACCTGGATCATCCCGAGTTGGCGGTGAGCGTGGGCTCATGAGCGAGCAGGCCAAGCGCAGGAACTGGCGAGTGAAAACCGTCGACCGGCCGCTGTGGCACCCGGCCTGCTGGCCCAGCTGGCTCGGACTGGGGCTGCTGTGGCTGCTGGCCCGGCTGCCGCTGCCGGCCCTGCGTCTGCTCGGTCGCGGCCTCGGGCCGCTGCTGTGGTCGCTGGCCGGGTCCCGGCGGCGTATCGCCGCTCGCAATCTGCAGCTGTGCTTCCCCGACATGGATCCACAGCTGCGCGACAAGCTTTGTAGACGCCAGGGTCACAACACCGGCCAGATGCTGATTGAGTTCGCGCTGGCCTGGATGGGCAGTCATCGCGCCATCGATAGGGTCCCGGTGAGCTTCCGCGGACTGGAGCACCTGCAGGCGGCAGCCCAGGCCGGCCGCGGGGTGATTCTGGTCGGCGCCCACTTCAGCCATCTGGAGCTGTGCGGTCGATTGCTGACCCGCAAGGTCGCGATCGCCGGGATGTATCGCGAGCACAAGGATCCAACCTTCGAATGGGGCATTCTGCGCGCGCGATTGCGCTATGCGGCGGCCATGTTCAGACGTGACGAGCTGCGCCAGACGGTGCGCTATCTGCGCGGCGGCGGTGTCGTTTGGTACGCGCCCGATCAGGACTACAAGCGCGGCGAACAGGTTTTCGCGCCATTTTTCGGGGTGTCGGCGGCAACGCTGACTGCCACGCATCAGCTGGCCCGTTTGTCCAAGGCCGCCGTGGTGGGCTTTTTCCATCGGCGCCTGGCCGATGGCAGCTATGTGATTGAAATTACTCCGCCGCTGAGCGGCTTCCCCAGCGACGACGTGCTCGCCGACACTACCCGGGTCAACGCCATGATCGAGGACATGGTGCGCGCGGCACCGGATCAGTATCTTTGGTTGCATCAGCGCTTCAAGCACCGCCCGGAGGGCGAAGCGTCGCTATACGTATAGGAGTCCACGCCCATGTCCACATTGATTGCGATGCTCTTCGCCGGTCATCTGGCAGTGGCCGCGCAGCCGGCCGCCGAAGTGTCCTGGGAAACCCATAAAGAACGCGCCGATAGCGCCTTCGCCGAGGAGAAATGGGCGGTTGCCGAGCGCTTGTACCGGCAGGCGATCACCTCCGCCCGCGATGCCCAGGTGGACCTGAGTACCCGCGCCGATCTGCACAATCAGCTGGGGCGCTCGCTTTACGAGGCCGACCAGCTCGCTCAAGCGCGTAAGGTCTATCAGCGCGGCCTGGATCTGCACCAACGCGGCGGCAGCGGCGACAGCAGCGATGCCGCGGCGATCTGGTACAACCTCGGCCACGTGCTGGCCGACCTTGGTAACAGCGACGATGCCGAAAGCGCCTATCGCAAGTGCGCGCAGCTGGAGCGTGTGGCGCTGGGCGCCGACAGCCTGGAGCTTGCGGTAACCCTGGCCCAGCTGGGCAACCACCTGACCAACGCCAAGGATTACGTGGGCGCCGACGAGCCGCTGGCCGAGGCGGCACGGATCCGTCAGGCGCAGGGCGATGCGCTGACCGCGACTTCGCTGAAGGATTGGGCCATCAACCGCTATAGGCTCAGCGATTACGAGCAGGCCATTGCGCTGGCCAAACAGGCGATTGAGCTGAGTTCGGGCGGCGCCGCCGAGGCCGCCAAAGTCCGCGGACTGTCCTTCAACGTCATCGCCATGGCCAACGAGTCACAGGGCAACTACCGCGCTGCCGGTGCCAACTATCGGCACGCGCTGCGCATCCTGCGCGATGCCGTCGGCTTCCAAGATGACAACTTCCAGTCGGTGGCCGGCAACTACGCCGACATGGCCATAGACCACGAACCCGGCTGGGGCGTGGAGGCCCCGGAATAGGGGGGGTCTGGAGGGCAGCCTTCCTGGGCCCTATCCAGTCAGTTCCCCGGCGGCCGCAGCGTACTGATCGTGGCCCATGGCCGCTCGTCGCCCTCAGCCGCTGGGTATTGCACCGTGTGCCACAGCCCGTCGCTGCCCTTGATTGCATTCAAGTCAAAGCGGATACGCCAGTCGCCACGACCAAAGCGGGCCTTGGAGAACTGCAGCTCGCGCGCTTCGGCAGGCAGGAATCGCGGCTTGGGCCCATCCTCGGTTTGCTCGTTGCCATTCAGCCGCAAAGGGTTGGCGGTCCAGCCGCGGATCTGCCACCACAGCGGGCTATCCGGGCTTTGCGGTGCCTGCTCCGGGCTGGCCAAGGGCCATTCGCCCAGCTGCGCCGACACGTGCAGCGCCCGTGGGCCGTCCAGACGCGGCGCATCAAGGGCCAGATCCAGGGTGCCGAAGCTCAACTCCGGCAGGGCCAGACACAGCCATAGATAGTCGTCGTCCTGATACAGCCAGAACTGCACCTGGTGGTCCAGGGTCTGCGTCGCTGCGCCCAGCTCGGCATATTCCGAACAGCGCCCGTCAACCATCGGGGTCGACAGCGCCAGCGCCTGCGTCCATGCGCACAGCAGGGCCGTTCCGGCGGTGATGGCTGTGGATGCTCTGAGCAAATCGTCGCTCCGGATTAGCGGTGGAGGTCCAAGGATACGGCAAGCGAAGTTGCGGAGGGCCCAGGGCAAAGGGCCCAGGGCCCAGAAGAGCCGGGTCCGGAGCGTTTCTGCCTGGGCCCTGGGCCCTGAGCCCTGGGCCCTTTGCCCTTGACACCCAGCCCTTGCTCTCCATCCCGATCAGGCTATGCTGAACGCCGGCCGGACTAGCTTGGAATCTGTATGAGCAAGGCACTCAATCCGCTTGACGCCTCGTGGCTGCTGGTGGAGTCGCGGGAAACGCCGATGCATGTCGGTGGGTTGATCATTTTTCAGCTGCCCGACAATGCGCCGGAGGATTTTTTCCTGGAGCTGATGGCCGAGTTTCGTGCTACCCGCGATTTTGCACCGCCGTGGAATCAGAAGCTGCGCTCGGTGAGTATCCGTGGCGTGCTGCCGGCGTGGGAAGAAACCGACGAGATCGATCTGGAACACCACGTCCGGCACGCCGCGCTGCCACAACCCGGCGGCGAGCGTGAGCTCGGGCAGCTGATTGCCAGACTGCACTCGCAACCGCTGGATCTGAATCGGCCGCCCTGGGAGTGTTCGCTGATCGAGGGCCTGGAGAATCGCCGCTTCGCCTTCTACACCAAGATGCACCACTCGCTGATCGACGGCATCAGTGGGATGAAGATGCTGGTGCGTTCGATGTCCACCGACGCCAAGGAAAGCTTCAAGCTGCCGGCCTTCTGGTCCATCGGTGCCGGCAACGCGAGTAAACCGAAGAAGCTGAAGAAGAAATCGTCCGCCAAGGATGCGCCCAGCGTGCTGCCAACCACGGCCCATGCCGCAGCAGAAGCCTGGAGTCTGGTTCGTGAGCAGATCACCAGCGTACCCGGTGTCGTTCGCGCCTTCGGCACCATGCTCGGTGGGCTGGCGAGCAAGAAGGAAAAGATGAAGGTGCCCTTCGACACGCCCAATTCGATCTTCAACGGGCGGATCAAGGGTCAGCGGCGTTTCGCCACCCAGATTTATCGGATCGATCGCTTGCGCGCCGTTGCGCAAACTGCTGGTGCCACGCTCAACGACGTCGTATTGGCTATTTGTGGCGGCGCGCTGCGCCGCTTTCTGCTCGAACTCGACGCCCTGCCTGCCAAGCCGCTGACTACCGGCATTCCTGTCTCGGTACGGCCCAAGGACGATGAGGGGACCGGCAACGCCATCACCTTCATCATCGGAACCCTGGCCACCGACGTCGAGGACCCGCTTGAGCGGCTGCGCGCGATCACCGCCTCTACCAGGCTAGCCAAGGAGCACGTGCAGAGTCTGCCGCGGCAGGCGATGATGCAGTACACCATGCTGCTGATGGCGCCTTACATGGTCAGTCTGGTTGCGGGCGTGGGCGGTCGCACCCGGCCGATGTTCAACATCACCATTTCCAACGTGCCGGGGCCCGAGCAGGAGCTGTATTTCCGCGGCGCGAAGATGGAGGCCACCTATCCGGTGTCGCTGGTTTCCCACGGCCAGGCCCTCAACATCACCTGTCAAAGCTATGGCGGCAAGCTGGCTTTCGGCTTCACCGGTTGCCGCGACACGCTGCCGCACATGCAGCGCATCGCGACCTACACGGGCGAAGCGCTGGAGGAACTGGAGCAGGCGTTGGCGGCTGCCGAGTCCGCGCCGCCGAAGCCGAAGAAGGTCACTCGACTAAAGCGACTTCGTAACGCCGGCAGCGTCGCGGTCAAGGCGAAGAGCGCGGCAGCGGCGAAGGTTCGGGCCAAATCCACCGAATCGGGGGCAACCAAAGGCAGGCGAGGCAAGGCCGGCGCCGGCAAGGCAGTTGCGAGCAAGGCCCGTGCGACTACGGCCAGTGCGAGCAAGGCGAGCGCGAGCAAGGCCAGCACGAGCAAGGCCAGCACGAGCAAGGCCAGCACGAGCAAGGCCAGTGCGAGCAAGGCCAGTGCGAGCAAGGCCAGTGCGAGCAAGGCCAGTGCGAGCAAGGCCAGTGCGAGCAAGGCCAGTGCGAGCAAGGCGAGCGCGAGCAAGGCCAGCACGAGCAAGGCCAGCACGAGCAAGGCCAGTGCGAGCAAGGCCAGTGCGAGCAAGGCCAGTGCGAGCAAGGCCAGTGCGAGCAAGGCCAGTGCGAGCAAGGCCAGTGCGAGCAAGGCCAGTGCGAGCAAGGCCAGTGCGAGCAAGGCCAGTGCAAGCAAGGCCAGCGCGAGCAACGCCAGTGCGGGTAAGGCCGGTCAGACTAAAACGGCAACGACCACAGGCCGTCGCAAAGTGGCGACCCTGAAACCGGTCAAGAGCTGATCGGGCAGCGCGCTAACGCGCCCTGCACTCGCCGCTGCTGGCCTTGCAGCGCAGCCGCAGCGCCTGCACCAACTCACCTTCGGCGCTGCGCCAGGCCAGTTCGAACTCGTAGTTGCCGCGCACTTGCCGTTTCTCCAACTGTTTGTGCTGCTTGCCGCGATCGCGCAGTTGTTCCTCGACGCGCTGCATCAGCTCCGTGGCATCGCCTATCCCGGCGGTGAGCTGGTCGATGGGGGCGATCGTGGTCAACTGCTGGTGTTCGGGAATCTCACTGGAATGCAGCCGAACCGGCACGCTGAGCTGTTGTCCCGCGGGTATTGCCGGCACCGCAAGCAGGACGTCCGCTACACGCGCCTGTCGGCTGGTTTCGCGGATCTGCAGCTGACCAGGGGCGCTTTCCGTCTCGCCGGCCTGCAGTATCAGCGTGAGCCGCGCAGGGCTGCCCAAGCGCGACGGATCGGGCTCGAATGGCGGCGGCGCGGCGTGGCTGACCGCCTGCATGGCGGCGCGAAACTCGTTGATCGCCCGAGTTGAAGCCTGCTCATGGACAACCGCGGGCAAGTCGCTGATGCGCAGCGCATCTCGCATCAGCAGGCGCAGATACTCGGCGGCGGCATCTGCCGTGGGATCGGTGCGGCTACTGCCGGCTGGAATGCCGACCACAGCCGCACCCCGGTCCAGGGCCAGACCCAGCGCTTGGCGGCAATGCGAATTACAGCCACCTTCGGGGCCACCAAAATTGCGGAATACGACTTCATAGGCGGCGTCACGGGCGTGCTTGTAGCGGTCGCCGTCCCAGTTGTTGATCAATGCATCGACGAACGCGGCCGAACCCTGAAATGCCTCGAAATTGCCCAGCAGACCCTGTGGCGCGGGTAGGCAGGCGTTCACCGATTGCCCAGCCTTGATCGTCTGTGCAGGTCCCGGGTCGATCTGCCCTGGCGCCGCCGGAGCGGGAAGTTCGAAGTCGCGGGTGGCTGTGAAATGGCATTGGTGGTCTAGCTCTGCTACCCGCGCCGGCTGCAGTGTGGCTGCAGGGAGGACCTGCGCCATGCCAGCGGCCTCGCCGGGTTGCGTCGCTCCCGCTGCAACTTCGATCACCACGCTGTTGGAGGGCCACGCCACCGGCGTGGAGCTACGTCCCAGTGCCAGCACTCGCAGGTACAGCCGTCCGGTCGGGAATTGGCTATGCAGCATGCTGGTGACGGTCTGCCCGGGCGAATTCTGGATGTCCAAACGGCGCGCATCCACGCCAGCGAAGAAATAGCCGACTTGCAGTTTGAAGCGGTTTGCCTGATTGCCACGGAGTACGTTGGGAACTTCGCCTTGGGCAACCAGACCAGGCGGCGTACGCCAGTCGTTCATGTCCTGTGGGAAGGGCAGGCGGGACAGCTGCCAGCGTGCGCGCACCGCACTGCGTCCGTTGTTGACATACTCAAACCACCAGATGCCATCGGTGCTGCTGGCATCGATGCGCACCCGATCTTGATCGATCTGCAGTTCGGCGCTGTCCGCGCTGGCGGTCTCTCCGTTCCAGGCCTGCAGTCGGACCTCGTTCGGCGCGGCGGCCAGCAAGCGCAGCAGTTCGGCGCGCTCAGACGGGTTGAGCCCGCTGAAATCCACCCTCGTCTCGCCCAAGGCAATGGGCTTGATCCCGCTAACTGCGGCGTCGGCAATGGGTGCCAGACGGGCGCGGTTGTTAGGGGCGACGACCTGTGCTGTGCCGATGGCGCAGTACAGGCAGGCCAGAACGGCGCCGAGGACGCGAAGTGGGGACAAAGACTGATTCATGCGCATGCTTGGTGTGGATTTGCGGGGTGCGAGCTTAACTGCGCCGGCCGCAGCTGTCATGGCCGGCGGCTCAGGTCCAGATCATTGCAGCAGCTTCTCGATGGCAGCGCCTATCAGGGCATCGCCCTCATCGCCGATGTGCGTTTCGCCGACGAAGCGCTGACTCAGCTTGCCGTTGCGGTCGACCAGATAGAAGCTGGGCCAGTAGTGATTTTCCAGCGCCCGCCAGTAGTGGAACTGGTTGTCGATCAATACCGGAAAGTCGATATTCAGCTTGGCCACGCCGCCGATGATGGCCTCGCGCTTGCGCTGTTCCTCAATCTGCGGGGTGTGCACGCCAATGATCCTGAAGCCACGCTCGCCGTAGCGGCGCTGCAGCGACTGCAGCCAGGGCAGCGAGCGGATGCAGTTGGCGCAGTCATAGTTAAAAACGCTGAGCAGTACCACTTCGCCGCGCAAATCGGACCAGCGCAGCGGTTCGGTGTTCAGCCAGAACCATTCCCGGTCGGCATCGAAAGGCGGCGCGCTACGACCCTGCAGCGGTCCGGTGGGGACGCCGCGGTCGGTGAACAGATTGGGCAGGGTGGCGTAGTAAAGCAGCACCGTCATCACAATGGCGCCGATCACGCTGACCACACGGGACAGAAACAAAGCGTATTCCTCGGATTGGTTAAAGCAACAGCGAGCGGCCGGTCAGTAACCGGCGGCCTGACCGTCTTTGCGCGATTCGCTGGCGCCATAGTAAACGCCGCTTGCTGGATCGCGCATGATCGCTTGGTAGCCGCCGAAGGGGCCCAATGCCGACTCCACCTTGTGGCCGCGCCGCATCAGCTCGCGCACGGTGGCGTAGGGGAAACCGCTTTCCAGATTGAGCCGGCCGCCGTCGGTCATCGCCTCGTTCTGCCCGGCCGGCTCGGTGGAGCCGTTGTGGTGGATGCGCGGCGCATCGCCGGCCTCCTGCAGACCCATGCCGAAATCGATCATGTTGATGACGATCTGCGCATGGCCCTGCGGCTGCATCGCCCCACCCATCAGTCCGAAGCTGATCCACGGCTTGCCGTCCTTGGTGATGAAGGCGGGAATGATGGTGTGGAAGGGCCGCTTGCGTGGCGCAAA
>JAUIFV010000276.1 GCA_030430155.1 Gammaproteobacteria bacterium | reverse complement strand
GATCTCGCCCAGACCGGTGGCGATCGGCCCCATCGCCGGCTCCACGCCCGGCGGCAGCTGACTACGCAACAGCTGCAGGCGTTCTGCCACCTGCTGGCGGGCGAAGTAGATGTCGGTACCGTCCTCGAAGACCACAGTGACCTGCGACAGCCCGTAGCGGGACAGCGAGCGGGTGTAGTCCAGCCGCGGCAGCCCGGCCAGCGCCGTTTCTATCGGGAAGGTAATGCGCTGCTCTGCCTCCAGCGGGGTGTAGCCCGGCGCCTCGGTGTTGATCTGTACCTGCACATTGGTGATGTCCGGCGTGGCGTCGATGGGCAGCCGCTGGAAGCTCCATAGGCCCAGCGCGATCAGCCCCAGTGTGATGACCAGCATCAGCCCGCGCTGACGAATGGACCAGCCAATGATCCGCTCGAGTAGCCCTGCAGGCGGCTCAGTGGTCATGGGAGGCTCCCGCCTTCTCGATGTCCGCCTTGATCAGATAGCTCTGCTCGACCACTACCAGATCCCCAGCGCGCAATCCGTCGAGTACTTCCGCATGAGTCGCGTCGCGCTGGCCCAGCCGCAGCGGCCGAGCGTGGTATTGCTCGCCGTCCTGGACAAACGCCACCTCACGATCGTCCAGACGCTGCAGTGCGGACAGTGGCACCCGCAGCGGCACCTGCCGTTCAGCCACGGTCACCAGCGCCCGCACCGCGGCGCCTGGCCGCCACTGGCGGTCGGTGTTGACCAGCACGGCACGGGCTACGGTGCTTTGGCTGGCGGTTGCGGTCACCGGCAGGATGCGCTCCAGCGTAGTCTCGGCAATGGCGCCGTCGCTGAGTCGGGTGACCAGCACCGGCAGACCCTGGGTGATGTGTCCGGCATCGGCGCCGAACAGATGCAGATCCAACCATAGCGCGTCGAGGTCGGCGACCTCGAAAAGGATCTGCCCCGCGGCCATTTCACCGACGCTGGCGCGACGATCCAGCACCACCCCGGCGATCGGCGAGATCAGGGAGTAGGGCGCCATGCTGACGTTGCTTTCGATGGTTGCCAGGGTCTGGCCCTTGCGAACGGTATCGCCGACACCGACGGTGACGCTGCGAATGGGTCCGGGATAGCGGGCTGAGAGCCGCGCGTGGCGCCCCTCGATGGGGGTCAACAGCCCCTGCACCTCATGCGCGTCGCGGATCAGTCCGGGGCCGGCGGCCTGCACCCGGATTCCCGATTGCAGCGCAACGGCCGCAGCGATACGGGTGTGGTCCTGCGCCTCAGCGTGCCCTGATTCATCGTGATCATGCCCATGCCCATGCCCGTGATCGTTGTGCTCTGCATGGCCGAGGTCACTATTGCCACAGCCCACCAGGAACAGCGCCAGGGCGACTCCACATGTCCAGTTGATCAGCATACTCATGGCCTTCCCCCCGCTGCAGCCAGCTCGACAACCAGGGCATTTCCAGTCAGCTGCTGCATATCAATCAGCGCACGCTGCACGCGCACCAGCGCGTCCAGCTGCTCCTGTTCCACTTGCATCCGCTGCAGCTGCAGACGGCGCCATTCCGGCAGCGTGGCGACGCCTGCCAGATAGGCTTTCTGGGCCTGCTCAATGGCCCGTTCCAGTACCGGCAGCAGGCGTTGCGCAATATGCCGGTACTCGGCGTGGGCCGCCTCCATCTCGCCAAAGCGTTCGACCAGGGCAATCTCCAGCTCACGGCGATGATCGCCTTGCGCGCTGGCCACGGCCTCCAACTCGAGGCCGGCTCGCCGAGTAACCGGTTCGGCGCGTGCCTTTGTGCCGAGCGGAATGCTCAGCCCGCCGACCAGAGCCCAGTCGTCCTCGGCCTGCAGTCGGCGCAGCCCCAGCTGCCATTCGATATCCGGTTTCTTAGCGCTATTCGCCACCGCCAGCTGCGCTCGGCTCAGCGCTTCGCGCTGGGCGTAGGCTTGCAAACCCGGGTTGCCCTTCAGCGCAGCGCGCAACTGATCCAGGTCGGGTAGCGTGGGCGGGAGACCCAGGCGAACTTGAGGCAAATCAAACTCGGCCAGGGGGTCGCCCCAGAGTGCGGCCAATCGGCGGCGCGCATTGAGCACTTCCTGCTGCCTTTGCAGGGTCGCGCCTTCGACGCGCACCAGGTCCGCGCGCGCGGCAAGCTGAGCCGCCTCGCTCTCAGCGCCGGCGTCCACACGCACTGAAATGGCGTCCAATACCGTCCTTGCCTGGTCGAGGCCGCGACCCGCAATCCGCTCAGCGGTCAGCGCTGCCAGCACATCCAGGTAGCGCTTGGCCACCTCGGCCAGCAGTTGCAGTCGCTCGACTTCGGCACGGGCGGCGTGCTGGTCCATTTCCGCTTCGGCCAACGCCAGTCGCGCCTGGCGCTTGCCCGTCGCTTCGATGGCCGAGGCGAGCGAGACGGTTAGTTCGGCCGACCGCAGCGCCGCGCTGTCGCCACTGCCGAAGGCGTTCTCCAGGTCGGTCGACAAGGCCAGCGGCGGCGATTGTGCGGCCTGGTCCCGCGCTGCGATGAGCGCCTGCAGCTCCAATTGCAGGGTTGCCAGGGCAGGGTGCCGTTCGATGACCCGGGCATAGGCGGCCTCCAGGCTCAGTGGCTGCGTGGCAGGCGCGGCGGATAGGGCCGTACTGATGGCAAGGAACAGGGCCGCGGTAATCAGCGCGGTTTCGGCTTTCATATGCTTCTCCCGATGCGAACATTGGATGCAACCGGAGGGGTTGCGGCATCGGTCAGTCCGAGCGCTGACGAGATCACCAGAATCGATGCGGTGCATCGCTCTGGCGTTGCCGTCGCTGCCCGCGCCAAGTGCCCAGCAGGTGGCCTGCTCGGCGGCGCAATACAGCCAGATCGGCAGGCTGGGTCGGCGCGACAGCTAATTCAGCAGCGGTAGTGACTGACCCGAAGGCTTCGCACAGTCACGATCGGTGGTCGCAGATCGGGCTTTGATGGCAGCACTGCCAGAACCGGAGCGACGCCTGGAGCCGGGGCCAAGCCCTTCAAACAGCACACGGCCGTCGGATAGTTGACGGTCAGCGCACTGAGTTGGCCGCAGCAATGCGCCGCGTGCAGCGCTCCTTCCAGCAGGGCTTGTCCCAGCGCCTGCCGATGATCCAGCTGATGGTGATGCTCGGCAGCGGCGGCGCCAAGGGCCTCGGCATGGTCGATCATGTGCAACTCGCTGGCGAAAACGAGTGCCGGTCGCAGCAGAAAAGCCGCGGCCAGCAAGCCGACGAGCAGGATCGGGTGACGTCGCGAAAGGTAGCGGAGTCGAGTCAGCACGTGCAGAGGCTAGCCGACTCCTTCTGGGTAATACTATTGCCGCGCGGGCTTTTGCCAGCGGCGTCCCTTCAGCATCCAGCAGCTTTACTGGATCTAGCATATCCGTGCTTTGTTCAGTGACCCAGTCCATGCCACTCCGTTCCCTTGCTCGATCCTTTATTGTCGGTGTGACGCTTTCGCTGGCGTCAACCATGTCAGCTGCCGAATTTGAGCACCCAGGCCTGCTGCCTGCCGCCGAACTTGCGCCGCAAGTCGCGATGAGCGGCGACGGCTACCGGGTCCGC
>JAUIFV010000088.1 GCA_030430155.1 Gammaproteobacteria bacterium | reverse complement strand
ACAAGCCCCAACAGCGCTCCGAGACGCCATTTGCCCGACTTGCATCGAGCGACTGCACCCAAATTTCAACAAGCTGCTAGGGCCCAGGGCCCAGTTGGGTAGCCACGGCCCAGCGGATTCCTGGGCCCTGAGCCCTGGGCCCTGAGCCCTGATCCGCCAGTGCGCTTCCCATTTTCAGTCTGCTCAATCATGACAGGTTAAAGCTGACCTTCTGCTTCGCCCACACCCGCACCGCCTCGCCCTTGTAGGTGGCCGGCTCGAACTTCCAGTTCTTCACCCCCAGGGTGGCGGTTTCGTCGAAGACGCCCTGCGGCTGCGACTCCAGCACCTTGACCTTCTCGATCTGTCCGGTGGGGCTGATCAGCAGCGACAAGATCACGTAGCCGGTGATGCCCTGGGCCTTGGCGCGGACCGGGTAGGCCATCGGGGTTTGCAGGCTGGGGCGCGGCGCCACGTCGACCGAGTCGTCGGTCATCACCACATCCTTGCCGTCGCCCAGCAGCGAATCATTCAGCGCCGACAGATCTTCGGCGTCATACTGCGGCAGGCCGAAATCCAGCCCGGAGAGCACCGAAGACAGACCCACCGACGGCGGCGCCGGGGCGCGCTGGGGGCGCGGCTTGGGCGGCGGCGGTTTGCGTACCGGCTGCTGCGGTGGCGGCTTCTCCTTGCGCTCGGCGGTGATCACCGTGCCGGATTTGCCGTCGTTCTCGTCCGGCCCGCCGGCCTGGCGATTCATGTACACCAGCAGCGCCAGCACCATCGCCGTGCCGCAGGCCGAAGCAGCCAGTCCGCCGAGTATGCGTTTGCGCTCGGCCACTGGCCTAGCCCTCGCCCGCTTCGACGGAAGTGGCCACGCCGACGTCTTCGGCGCCGGCCAAACGGGCCTGATCGACCACTTCCACCAGACGCCCGGAGGGCACCTGCTCGTCAGTCACCACCAGCACCGATTTGTTGGTGGCCGCGCGCAGCTGGTCTCGGACCCGGCTCTGCAGAGTCCAGATGCGCACCGGCTCGCCGTCCAGATAGACCTCGCCCTGCTTGTCGATATACACCCGCACCGCCTTGGTCGAGGCCACCTGCTGGGTGCTCGCGCCCGGCCGGTTGATGTCGATCTTCATGTCCTTGACGAAGGTGGTGCTGACCATGAAGAAGATCAGCAGGATGAAGGTCATGTCGATCATCGGGGTGAGATCGACGGCGCCGTCGTTGGATTCCTTGTCGCGTCTGCCGATACTCATGCTTTACTCGCTCCCGCTTCGTCGCCGGTCTCGGCGCAAAGCAAATCTTTGATCTGGGCCAGATCGATGTGGATCTGGCGCTGTCTGCGGTCCAGAATGCTGCGCGCGATCACCCCTGGAACGGCCACGATCAGGCCCATCTGGGTGGTGAACAGCGCGGTGCTGATTCCGCCGGCGATGCCGCCTGACTGGCTGAACAGGGTCATGTCACCGAGCGACTCGAAGGTGGTGATCATGCCGATCACGGTGCCCAGCAGGCCCAGCAGCGGGGCCACCCCGACCAGCGTGGAAACCACCTTGGAATAGCGCTTGATGTCGGACTCGTAGTCGTAGAAGGCCAGGTCCAGCCGCTCGCGCAGACCCTCGCCGAAGCGCTTGCGCATCTCCAGACCCAGCCTCAATGCACTGGGAACAATGCCGCGCTTGGGTAGCTTCTTGCCGCGCTCCACCCCGCCCAGCAGCACCCGCACGCTCTTCTGCGTGCCGCGTTCAAGCAGCACCCAGCGGTAGCCGATGCCGAACCACAGCACTACCGTGATCAGCAGCAGTACCGGCATCACAAAGCCGCCGGAGGAGAGATAGAACTCCAGCGAGGCAAAGGGGTTTTCGCGAGCGCCCATGACTGTCGTTGACCGTGCGTCTAGGCGGCGCTGGCCAGCTTCGGCTGGTCCTTGTACATGTTGATCACGCTCAGCGCGGCCTTCTCCATGTCGTCCTTGAGCCGCTCAGCCCAGCCGCCGAGCAGGTTGCCAAACAGTAGCGAAGGAATGGCCACGATCAGGCCCAGCTCGGTGGTGACCAGCGCGGTGGCGATACCGCCGGCGAGCAGCTTGGGGTCGGAGGTGCCGAATTCGGTGATCACATCGAAGGTCTGGATCATGCCGGTGACCGTACCCAGCAGCCCCAGCAGCGGCGCCACGCCGGCGATCATCAGGATCATTGCGCCGAAGCGATTCAGGCGGGTGTTTTCGTGCAGGATGCTCTCGGAGACGATGTCCTCCAGATGCTCGCGGTCGCGATCCAGGTTGCGCAGCGCCGAAGTGACCACGCGCGCCGCCGAGCCCTTGAAACGCTTGGTCGCGGTAATCGCGTCGTCGACCCGACGCTGGCGCAGCAGCGGCTCCACCGCTTCGGTGATCTTGCCGATCGAGGAGCCGGCGCCGGACAGGAACACCGCGCGCAGAATGATCAGCAGCAGCGCGACCACGCCCAGGCTGACAATGACGTAGCCGATCAAACCGCCCTTGGCCACCTCGCCAGCGGCGGTCTTCACCTCCGGTTCGCTGACCGCGGTGTTGGCGTTTTCGTAGAGGAAGATACGCAGGGTGTCGATGGGGCTGCCGCTGGCCAGCGCCTGGGCGGTTTCGGCCGACTCGTCGCGCCACAGCTTGAAAGTGCCGCCGCCGGCCGGGGCCAGCGCACCGCTGCCCTGGGCGCTGATGCCGAAGGTGGCGATATTGCCGACCTGCACCAGTTCGCCGTCCACCTCGCTGCCGTCGTTGAGATAGAACTTGCCGGGTGACTTGCGCACGCTGCTGCTGGCCGCCAGGCGCTGTTCACCGGCGCGCAGCAGCTGCTCCAGCTTGATCGCGTCGTCGCCCTCGGCGTAGACCGGGTCCTTGTTCAACTCCACCCCGTAGCCTTCCAGGGTGATCTGCGCCTGGGAGAAGGTGGCGTCCAGCAGATCGCTGTTCTCTTGATTGCTCAATGCCGCCTGATCGGCGACGTTCAACTCATCAGCGAGACGTTCGGCGTTGTTCTCGGCAGTAATCACTCGTGCCTGCAATGCCGCAACCTCGTTGGCGAGCTGGTTGCGGGCGCGCTCTCCGGAGGCCTTGACGGCGGCCAGCTGTTCGCTGAGCTCGCGTTTCTGGGCGGTGAGGAATGCAAATTCCTTGCGATAGGCGTCTTCGACGCTGACCGTCTTCGGCGCTGGCGCGGGCGCTGCCGGTGCCGCGGCTGCGGGCGCCTGCTCGGCGGCTTCCTGGGCGATGCTGTAGGGGCTGGCCAGCGCGCAGCTGAGCAGCAGGCTGGCAGCGAGGGCGTGCCGGCTGGCGCACAAGCGGCTCATTGCGCACCTCCGGCGATCAGCGCATTGGGCAACTCAAAAAAGCCCTGGCGGATCTGCTTGCCTAACGCATCGAACAGGGCCGCGATGCGCTTGCTGTCGTCCTCATCGGTGGCGACTAGGTAGCGCCACTCCATGCCGTCCTTGCGCACCGTTCCCAGGCGTCCGTCGTCGGTGCGGAACAGCAGCATCACGGTGCCGATCCTGGCCACGTCGGCGAGCATCCGTTCGCCGTCCAGCTCAATGGTCTGGCGCTGTATGGCGTTGTCCTTGGTGATCCTGAACTCGTCTTCGATGAAGGCCCACAGCCGGTTGGCGGCGCGCGCCTCGGCGATTTTTCCGGACTCGATCTGGTCGCGCAGTTCCTGCAGGTTGTTCAAGCGCTCATCACGCTTGAAAGGCAGTCCCTGGCCGATCGCTGCCGCCAGGCGGTCGGTGGCGGCGAGCAGGATGGGGCGCAGGGTCTCGCCGGCAACGCCGGCCGCTGCTGCGGCTTCCTGGCGCTGGGTCAGATCGTCTCGGACCTGCTCCACCGCCAGCTGCTGACGATTCAGGGTGGCCTCCATGTCGGCCTTCTGAGTGCTCAGGCCGGCCAGAGTGGTGCGGTTCTCCTCGCGGGCGATCACCAGCTCGCTGTTGAGCTGCTCCACCTCCGCGCGCAGCGTGATCAAACGCTGCGCGAGCGGATCGACGTCCTCGGCGGCGTGCAGGCTGGCGGGCAGGGTCAGTTGGCAAGCGAGTGCGGCAGCCAGCAAGGGCGGCCCGAAACGGACTAGACGCATAGCAGAAATCCCGGGGGGTCAGGCAAGCCAGGGCAGTCTAGGCCGCATAGATGACAGTTTTTTGACGGTTTCGTGCAGCATCTGCGCTGCATGCTGCGACGCAATATGCACAGCTTCAGAGCCGCGACCGATGCCCGCCGGAGAGTTCCGCCAGAGCGTCGCGAAAGCGTCATCTTGGTCGCTTAACTATCTGATTTGTATGGCTTTGATTGAGCTGATCAAGAATTCGCCAAGTTGACGCTTTTGTTGCAACGGCGGGGCTTGCGGGGTGGCGTCGGAAACTTATCCACAGGGTTTTCCACACTGATTGTGGACAACTGGCAAAGCTCCTTGAGTCACAAAGTGCTTCGCCAATGTGCTGTCAAAACACTTCAAAAAATCCACCTAAGTTGCTGATCTGGGGAGCGCAACTCGGCCGTTGTTAGTGCAAACAGGCACTTGCACTACCAACTGCCGGCAAAGCACTCCACAGCACAGCAGCGGCGATACATTCGATCCTTGGTCGCGTGGCTGATCAACGCGGGCTAGGTCCTGCGCCTCGCGCGCCTTACAATCCGCAGCCCCGGCATTCCGGCTCCATCGCATCACCGCGTCGGGTCCGGGCTGGCGCGGCGACTCAAAGGCAATCAGGTCCGCAGATCCATGTCCATTACCCGCTGCTGTGGCGCTGTACATCCGGCCGCCGCAATCTGCTCCCGTAGAGCACACCTAGTCCTGCACAGAGTCGGTATACAGAGATGAAGACCCATCTTTCCGAACTTCTGCAGCAATCGCTGATGGACCTGCGTCGTGAACGTCGCTGGGCGGTGCCGGATGATTTTGCCTGCGAAGTCGAGCGTACCCGGACCAAGGAACATGGCGAATTCTGCTCCAACGCGGCGCTGCTGCTGTCAGCGCCGCTGGGGCGTTCGGCGTTGGACATCGCTCAGGCGCTTGCTGATGGGCTGCCTGAATCACGCCACGTGGCCAAGGTCGAGGTGGCTGGACCGGGATTCATCAACTTCCACTTGAGTCGCAGCTGTCTGCACACGGTGGTGCGACGGGTGCTGGAAAGCCGCGATGACTACGGACGCGTCGACGACGAGGAGGGTGAGCGGATCACCGTCGAGTTCGTATCGGCCAATCCCACCGGTCCGCTGCACGTTGGTCACGGCCGCGGCGCCGCCTTTGGCGACAGTTTGGCGGCCCTGCTGCAGGCGCAGGGCAAGCGCGTGCACCGCGAGTATTACGTCAACGACAACGGCCGGCAGATGGATATTCTGGCCGCCAGCGTTTGGCTGCGCTATCTCGAACTCACCGGTACCAATGTGCCCTTCCCCGAGTTGGGCTATCAGGGTGAATACGTCTATAGCGTTGCCCGCGATCTGCGTCAGGTGCAGGGCGACCGGCTGCGCCGTCCGGCTCCTGAGATCAGTGCCGATCTGCCCGCCGACGGCGTACAGGGTGACGCCGAAGCGCACATCGACGCACTGGTCGCGCGCTGCAAGGCGCTGCTTGGCGATGACGACTTCGGCATGCTCTTTGACGCCGGCTTGAATGCCATGCTGGCCGATATCCGCGATGATTTGGACGCCTTTGGTGTGCACTTCGACACCTGGTACTCGGAGCGCTCGCTGACCAACGCCGGGCGCATTCAGGCGGCCATAGACAAGCTGCGCGCCGGTGGGCACATCTACAGCAGCGACGATGGGGCGCTTTGGTTCAAGGCCAGCGAACTGGGCGATGAAAAGGACCGGGTGATCATTCGCAGCAGCGGCCGGGCGACCTACTTCGCCTCCGATATTGCCTACCTATGGGACAAATTCGAACGCGGCTTCGAACGCGCCATCTACGTTTTCGGCGCCGATCATCACGGCTATGTGGCACGCCTGCAGGCCGCGGCCAGGGGTTTGGGACTGGCGCCGGAACGTATCGAGATACTGCTGGTGCAGTTCGCAGTGCTGTATCGGGGCGAGGACAAGGTGGCCATGTCCACCCGTAAGGGCGAATACGTCTCGCTGCGCGAACTGCGAGCGGAAGTCGGCGCCGACGCCTGCCGCTACTACTACGTGATGCGCAGTAACGATCAGCATCTGGATTTCGATCTGGATCTGGCCAAGACGCAGTCCAAGGACAACCCTGTGCATTACGTGCAATACGCACACGCACGGATCGCCGCGGTGTTCCGTGAACTGGCCGAGCGGCACCTGGTGCACAACCGCTCTGCCGGCGATGCAGCACGTAACCGGTTGGTGCATGAGGCGGAACTGGAGCTGATGAACGTGCTGATGCGCTATCCCGAAGCGGTCGAACAGGCCGCCTGTAGCCGCGCGCCGCATCAGATCGCCAATTATCTGCGCGATCTGGCCCAATCGCTGCACGCCTACTACGATGGCTCCGAGCAGCGCATCCTGTGCAACGATGATGATTTGCGCCACGCCCGCCTCAGCCTGCTGCTGGCCACCAAACAGGTGCTGGCCAACGGCATGGGGCTGCTCGGCGTGCGCGCTCCGGAGTCCATGTAATGGCAAAAGCTAGACGCAGGCAGGCCGTACGCGGCGCCCAGAACAAACCCAGCATGCCGGCCTGGGTGTGGCTGTTTACCGGCATACTGATCGGATTGGCCTTCTCGCTGGCCTGGATCTTGCGCGAAGGCTGGCCGCAGTCCGGACCGCGCCCCAACGCGCAGGCCCAGCCGGCGGCAGCCAGCGAAGATGCGCTGGCCGATATGGGCGGCAGCAAAGCGCCCAGCAAACCGCACTATGAGTTCTACTCGGTGCTGCCGGAGATGGAGGTGGTGATCCCGGATACGCAGATCCAACAGCAAAGCCAGACCCCGGCCGACGCGCCAGCCGAGGAGGGACCGCTGTTGGTACAGCTCGGCAGTTTCGGCAATCAGGCCGACGCCGAAGCGCTGAAGGCGCAGGTGGCGCTGATGGGCGTGCAGGCGCAGATCCAGCCGGTGACCATCAACGGCAAGGACTGGTACCGGGTGCGTGTGGGTCCGCTGCGCAGCGCGCGCGAAGTCGAGCAGGTACGCGGCCAGCTGGGACAGTATGCCGATCAGGCAATCACCCTGAAGGTCAAAGGCTGATTTGGCCTTTGCACGCCACCTCGCGCATAATCCGCGCCCCTTTCGCCACCGCCCCGGTGCAGCATGCAGCGATTGATCGAATTTGCCGGTAACCACCCGATCCTCGCCGCCGCCTTTGTCGGTCTGCTGGTGGCCTGGATCGTCTGGGAGATCAGCCAGCGATTCCGCGGCTTCAAGGAAATCAGTCCGGGTCAGTTGGTGCGGATGATCAACGATGAGGCGGTCAGCGTATTCGATCTGGGTGCGATAGCCGACTACGGCCAGGGCCATATCGCCAGCGCCAAGCAGATCTCGCCTTCGCAGATCGATCCAGGCAGCAAGGAGATGGAAAAGCTCAAGGACAAGCCGGTGGCGCTGTATTGCAAGAACGGCATGGCCGCGCCAGCCGTGGCAGGTCGATTGGTCAAGGCCGGCTACACCCAGGTCCATGTGCTCAAGGGCGGATTGGCCAGTTGGATCGCCGACGGTTTGCCGTTGGTCAAGGGCAACAAGAAATAGCCTGCAACCCCTTTGCGGGCTCTGGCCCGTTGTAGGGAATCGTCGGTTCGGCTTAACCCCCGACCGATGGCCCTGGACTAGACTGGAAAGTGGCGAGGTCTCTGGCCTCGATTCAGACACGTTAAGATCGGAATGACGGCGCGGGGGCGGAGTGGGCCTGCTGTGTCGCCAGCCAACAATACGGAGGGAAGTATGGCCGGATCGAAGTGGTGGTTGCTGTTGCTCATGCTGTTCAGCGTCGCGGTGGTGACGATGCAACCGGCGCAAGCCAAGGACGAGGAGAACGTCAGCAAAACCGGCCGAGTCGACCCCAAGGAAGCGGGGCTGAGCTCGGAGAAGAACCAGGAATTGATGGTCAAGGCGATGAACGAGCTGAACAGCGGTCAGTTCGACCTCGCCATTGCCACCCTGGCCGAGTTGGAAGCGCAAAAGAAGGTCAACGCCTATGAGAAGGCCAAGATCAACCAGTTTCGCGCCCAGATTGCTTCGGACCAGGACGACTACGATCGGGCGATCAGCCTGCTCGAGGGCGTCATCGCGGCCGACGCGCTGAGCAACGCCGAGCACTTCCAGTCCATGCTGATCCTTTCACAGCTGTACGCGCAGAATGACGAGTACGAAAAGGCCATCGAGTGGTTCGATCGCTGGACCCTGGATGCCGAAAGCGTACCGGGCAATTACTGGGCGATGCAGGCGCAGAACTACTACAACCTCGATCAATATGAGCGTGCGGTGGAGTACATCGACCGCGCCTTCGCCACCGGCGAGCCGGCGCAGGTCTCCTGGGGGCAGATGAAGGCGGGCAGTCTGTACGAACTGGAGCGCTACGATGACGCTGCGGCTTTCGCCAAGGAGCAGAAGCTGGCCAACATCGACGATCCCGATCTGCGCTATCAGTTCATGAATCTGGAAGTCTCGGCCTACCTGGAAAAGGACGACTACGACGGCGCGCGCCAGGTGCTCGAGGAAGGTAAGGCCAACGGCTGGTTCGACCGCACCCTGCAGTGGACTCAGCTCTACCAGCTGTACTTCGAAGACGAGAAGCCCGAGTTGGCCGCCCAGGTAATAGAAGAGGGTATGGCCGCTGGCGCGCTGGAGCAGAGCGCAGAGAATTACATCTTCCTGGGCGAAGCCTACGCGGTGCAGGAAAAGCCGGCCGAGGCCGTTGCCGCCTTCGACAAGGCGATCGCGCTGGAGCCCACCGCCGGCCAGCCGGAGTTCCAGAAAGGTCAGGCGCTGCTGGACATGGAGCGCTTCGAGCAGGCCAAGGCGGCTCTGACTTCGTCGATTGAGAAGGGCGGGCTGAAGGCCGAAGGCAATGCGTGGTATCTGTTGTGCATAGTCGAGAACGATCTGGATCGGGTTTCCGCTGCGATTGCGGCCTGTCGCAAGGCAACCGAATTCCCAGAATCACAGAGCAATGCGCAAAATACGCTGCGCCTGATGGGTGCAAGATAGGAACAAACGATAGCGGTGGCTTGTCGCCAAGAAACAGCTTGGTGTAACGTGCCGCCTCTTCACCGGGGAGGGTGGAAGCCAATGTGCAGTGCAATTGGCATAGCTTCGCCCTCGGAAATACGCGAACTGTAGATAAGCGGGCGAAACTATGGCCTCCGATGCTCCCAACAAACTGAACTGGCGGCGGGTTACCGCCATCGCAATGACGGTGACGGCGCACATCGCGATCTTCGGATTGCTGTTGCTGCCCATTGCGCCTCCGGAAATAGAGAAGAAGGACAACACGCCGACGGTCGACGTGGTGATCCTGGAGCCGCCACCGCCGCCGCCGCCGCCGCCACCGCCGCCGCCGCCGCCGCCGGAGCCGCCGAAGATCATCAAGCCGAAGATCGAGAAGCGTCCGGATCCGAAGCCGGAACCGCCGCCGCCGGAGCCGCCACCGCCGCAGGCCCCGGTGATCATGACCGACGGTCCGGGCGAGGCGATTCGTCCGCCAGCGCCGCCGGCGCCGCCCAGTGACAACATCCCGCGTGACGTCGGGGGCTCGGAAGACGTCAGCTTCAACCGCGCCCGCCCGCCGCGCTATCCGCAGAAGATGCTGCGTCGCGGCATCGAAGGCGAGGTAATGCTGAAGGTGCTGGTTGGCGTCGATGGACAGCCACTGAAGGTCGAGATCGAGAAGACCAGTGGCTATCGCGACTTCGACCGCTCGGCGATCTCCGCCGCCAAGCGCTGGAAGTTCAACCCCGGTATGCGTGGCGGCGTGGTTGCCGAAACCTGGGTGTTGGTACCCGTCAAATTCTCGCTGCGCGGCTGATCGCCTGGAGTCCACATGATGCAAGATGAAGCACAAACCCCGGCGGCCACTGACGCTGCTGCGGTCGATCCCCTGACCCCAGCGGCGACGACAACGGACCACCCGGTCGGCACTACCCTGATCGACCTGGGCGGCGACGCGCCGATGGTCTCGCTGGACGATCTGATTGGCGATACCGACTCGTTGGCGCTGAGCAAGATGGGCTTCGCCCATATGGTTCAGCACATCGACTACATCGGCATGACCGTGCTTTTCACGATGGCGATCATGTCGATCCTGACCTGGTTCTACATCTTCCACAACGCCTTCAAGCTGTGGTCCATCCGGCGTCGGGCGAAGCGCTTGCTCAAGGACTTCTGGGATTCCAAGGCGCCGGCCAAAGCCATCGCCCGTCTCGAAGAAGAACCCGACTACGAGCCGCTGTCTAAGATTGGCCTGGAAGCGGCCGAGGCGGCAGCGCATCACGCCGATGAAGGCAACCGCATGGCCGAGGCGCTCAACCGTCACGAGTTCATCGATCGCAGCCTGCGTCAATCGGTGGCGCGCGAATCGGGTCGCTTGGAGCAGGGACTGACGCTGCTAGCGTCGGTCGGTTCGACCGCGCCCTTCGTCGGCCTGTT
Source organism: Gammaproteobacteria bacterium (assembly GCA_030430155.1). Lineage (GTDB taxonomy): Bacteria > Pseudomonadota > Gammaproteobacteria > Xanthomonadales > SZUA-5 > SZUA-5. Next base: position 9,190 of record JAUIFV010000088.1, on the reverse strand, counting down.
CGGCACCGTGTGGGGTATCTACCACGCGCTGATCGGCATCAGTGCCTCTGGCGAAGCGACCCTGGACGTGGTCGCCGGTCCGGTCGGCGAGGCGCTGATCATGACCTGTATAGGCTTGGGCGTGGCTATTCCTGCGGTGCTCGCCTACAACATGTTCGTACGCTACAACGGCGAGATCATGGCGCTCAACGACAACTTTGCTCACGATCTGCTCGACTACTTCGCCACAGGCGACAGGCCGAAGACGCAGCAGTTCGGCACGCACAAGAGCTAAGGAGAACAACCATGGGTATGAGTACTGGTGGTAACGAAGGCGGGCCAATGACCGACATCAACACCACCCCGCTGGTGGACGTGATGTTGGTGCTGCTGATCATCTTCATGATCACCGCCCCTTTGATGGCCAACAAGATCCCGGTGGTGCTGCCCGAGGCAGCCAACGAGCCCGATAGCGGGGCCGAAGTCAAAGCCATCACCCTGTCCATACAGGACCGCGGCAACGGCACCAGTCAGCTGTTCTGGGAGGAAGATCCGGTGCAGTTTGATGGCATGGTCAACCGCCTGAAGCTGGAAGCAGTGAAGAAACCGCAGCCAGAATTCAAGATACGCGCCGACAAGACCTTGCAGTACAAGCAGGTACGCGAAGTGCTGGCGTCGGCCAAGCTGGCCGGCATCCAGAAAGTCGGCTTCGTCACCGCCCCGGGCCGCTAGGCGTAGAGCAAAGGATCAGCAAAGATGGCATTTAGTTCAGGTTCGGGCACCTCGCACGCGACCCCCAAGACCGATATCAACACCACCCCGCTGGTGGATGTGATGCTGGTGCTGTTGATCATTTTCATGATCACGGCGCCACTGCTGTCGCATAAGATCGGTATCAAGCTGCCGCAGCCCAACCCCAATCCGACCGAAAACAAGAGCGATCCCTTTCAGCTCCGGATCGTCGACACTGGCGGCATTACTCAGATCTATCTCAATGACCAGATCACCGACATGCAGGGCTTGATGATTGCCTTCCGCGAAGAAGGCAAAAAGCCCGAAGACGATCAGGCCGAGTTCAAGATCGAGGCGGACGACACCGTGCCCTACCAGCTGATGACCGAGATCATGGCCGGCGCCCGTCGCAACAAGGTGGAGAAGCTGGGCTTTGCCGAGCTGTTCAAACCGGGTGATCAAATCATGCAGCAGTAGCTGCCGCGCAACTACGCAAATCGCCACCCAAAGCCCGCCCATCGGCGGGCTTTTTTTATCGTGACTGCCGCGGTCGCCCGCAGCTCGCCCACATTGCTCATACCTCTTTGTCGCGAGGGCGCCCCCGCGCCATTCCCTTAGGAGCGGGCGGCGTCCGCAGCAGCATAGCCACTAGCCCGTAGTTTCAGGACTCTACTAGCGGCCGCCGGAGAGCCGTTGTGGCGCGATTGCCTTCATCGACCCCAGTGAAGCGGACCGCACCACAACGGCTCTACGACGCCCTCGCTACGAACGTTCATGAAATATCCGGGCTGGAGACGGGTTGGGAAGGCAAACAGCCCTGGTTCATCGGTACGGGCGCAAGCTCGAGATGCGGTACGACGCCGCGCCTATCGAGGATCGCCCGTGTCCATCAGCTACGCCGCGCAACATCCTTCGCCTACGGCCGATATCAACACCACTCCATTGGTCGACGTGATGCTGGTGCTGCTGATCATCTTCATGATCACCGCGCCGGTGCTGGCCCATCGCGCCGATGTCACCCTGCCTCAGCCCAGCTCCAAGGCCAGCAAGCCGGCCCTGGAAGTTCATCTCCATCTCGGCGCGGTCGGCGGCACCAGTCAGTACTACCTGGACGACCAGCTCACCGATTTGCAGGGCATCGTGCTCGCCCTGCGTGAGCACGGGCGCATGGCTGCAGATGAGCAGGCCACCTTCATACTGCAGGCTGACGACCAAGTGCCCTATACCCGATTGACCGAGCTGGTGGCGACTGCCCACCAGGCCGGGGTCAAGCGAGTGGTCTTTGGCGGGTTGTAGGGAACAGATCAGGGCCCTGGGCTTGCCCCCGACTCGATCGGGGGGCATAGGGCCCAGGGACCAGACTCACGCGTCGGAGCATAGCCCGCATTACCGCGCGGGTGCTCCCCACTTCGCAGTGGGGGCGCGTTAGAAGCAGCATCCGGCTAAACTCCGCAGCTGCCGTCGCGTCCTGCACCCATGCTCAACTTCACCGACCTTGCTTTGCGCCGCGGACCGCGGCTGCTGTTGGAAAACTTCTCCGCCACCATCAACGCCGGCTGGCGCGTAGGCGTGGTCGGGCGCAATGGGACCGGTAAATCCAGCCTGTTCGGGCTGATCTTGGGCGAACTGAGCACCGATAGCGGCGAGGTCTCACTGCCCAAGGGCCTGGACATCGCCACGGTCGCCCAGGAAAGTCCGAACACCGATCGCGCGGTGCTCGACTATGTGCTCGACGGCGACGCCGAGCTGCGTCGTCTGCAGAACCAGGCCGAGCGCGCCGAGCACGACCACGATGCGCACGCCCTGGCACAGGCCCACGAGGGGCTGCACGCCATCGGCGGCTACGCGGCGAACGCCCGGGCCGCGCGGCTGCTGCGCGGCCTGGCCTTTGCCCAGGACGATCTGCAGCGACCGGTAAACAGCTTCTCTGGCGGCTGGCGTATGCGCCTGAACCTGGCCCGCGCGCTGATGCAGCGCTCCGATCTGCTGCTGCTCGACGAACCTACCAATCACCTCGACATCGACGCAGTGCTGTGGCTGCAGGACTGGCTGCGCGCCTACGCCGGCACTCTGCTGATCATCTCCCATGATCGCGAGTTTTTGGACGCGGTGACCGATCACACCCTCCATCTGGCCCAGGGTACGGCAACGCTGTACAGCGGCAACTACAGCCAGTTCGAGCGGCTGCGTGCAGAGCGCATGGCCCAGCAGAGCGCAATGGCCGAACAGCAGCGCCGCCAGATCGCGCATCTGCAGAGCTTCGTCGATCGCTTCAAGGCCAAGGCCTCCAAGGCCAAACAGGCCCAGGCGCGGGTGAAGATGATCGAGCGCATCAGCGTGCTCGCGCCGGCGATGGCCGACAGCGAGTTCAGCTTCAGCTTTCCAGCGCCGGCCAAGCTGCCCTCGCCGTTGATCAAGCTGGATCAGGCCGCCGCCGGCTACACCCTGGGCGACGGCAGCCAGCGCACCGTGCTTGGCCAGCTCAAGCTCAATCTGGAGCCCGGCGACCGCATCGGCCTGCTCGGCGCCAACGGCGCAGGCAAATCGACCTTCGTGCGTCTGCTGGCCGGGCGATTGCAGCCGCTGCAGGGCGAAGTGCTGCGCCACACCGATTTGCGCATCGGTTACTTTGCCCAGCACCAGCTCGAGCAGCTCGACGCTCAGGCTTCACCGCTGGATCACCTGGCACGATTGGATCCACGCGCCGGCGAAGCCGCACTGCGCAGCTTCCTGGGTGGCTTCAATTTTCGCGGCGACCGCGTCTTCGAGGCCGTCGCACCCTTCTCCGGCGGCGAAAAGGCGCGTCTGGCGTTGGCTATGGTGGTCTACGAAAAGCCCAATCTGCTGCTGCTTGATGAGCCCACCAATCATCTCGATCTGGACATGCGCCAGGCCCTGGAACTGGCCCTGCAGGACTACCCCGGCGCACTAGTGCTGGTTTCCCATGACCGCCATCTGGTCGACGCCACCTGCGATACCCTTTGGCGGGTCGCCCAAGGCCAGGTACAGCCCTATGCAGGTGATCTGGATGATTACGCCAAGTGGCTGGCCAGCAGCGAGCGTGGGCCGGCCGGCACGGTCGAGCAGGCCGGCAAAGTCGAAGGCGCTGCGCGCGGCGGTTCCAGTAAGGAACTACGCCGTGCCGCTGCCGACCAGCGTGCCCAGCTGAAGCCGATTCGCGATGCGCTGAAGAAGGCCGAGCGGGAGATCAACGCGCACAGCGCGCGCCTGACTGAGATCGCCAACCAGCTTGCCGATCCCGATCTGTACCAGGCCGATGCCAAAACCCGTCTCAGCGAGTTGGTCGGTGAACAGGGTGAACGCCGCAAGCAGCTGGAAGCCGCTGAAGCCGTGTGGCTGGAGGCCAGCGAAGCATTGGAGGCCGCCGATGCCGGCTAGTTCAAAGGCCTCGCCGGCTGGCTGCGCGACTGGCTCGGCAGCCTAGCCCCCATGTTTCTTGAGTCTTCTACTGCGGCCGCCTTCGATGTGCTGTGGCGCGATCTGCTCCCTACGATCGACTCGACGGACTGTTCAAGTACGCCTTCATCGATCTCCAGTCCGCGGACCGCACCACAGCAGCTCTCCGACGCCCTCGCAACGAACACTCATGAAATATGCGAGCTAGCTCGTGCGTAAGCGAGCCCGTCCCCGTCCGCGCAAGGCAGCCGCAGTCAGCCCCGTCCTGATCGCCTTCAACAAACCTTTCGCCGTGCTCTGCCAGTTCACCGATCGCAGCGGCGACACCCAGGGTCAGCCCCGAAAGACCCTCGCCGACTACATCAACATTCCCGATGTCTACGCTGCCGGGCGTTTGGACGCCGACTCCGAAGGCCTGCTCCTGCTTACCAACGACGGCGCGCTAGCGGCGCAGATCACCGATCCGCGCCACGCCTGGGCGAAGACCTACCTGGCCCAGGTTGAAGGCAGTCCCGATGAGCAAGCGCTACGGGCGTTGCGCTTGGGTGTCACACTCAACGACGGACCCACACGCCCGGCCGAGGCGCAGCTGATCGGCGGCGACCCGGAATGGCTGTGGCCTCGTGATCCGCCGATCCGCGAGCGCAAGAGCATTCCCACCGCGTGGATCCAGCTGACCCTGCGCGAAGGCCGCAATCGCCAGGTGCGACGGATGACTGCGTCAGTCGGCCTGCCCACGCTGCGCCTGATCCGCATCGCCATCGGTCCGCACCAGCTGGGCGAACTGGCGCCGGGGCGATGGCGGCAACTCGATAACGCGGCGGCTTCGGACAAAGTGCGCCAGTAGGTCAACGCTCTGCATGCGGTGGGTCCGATCTGTGATCGGACGCTTCTCCCGGAGGCTTTGCGCTGCCGTGCCCAGTGACCACCAGGAGTGTCAGCGCCCAGCGCTGACCCACAACAGCCCGCTAGCCTATGGTCCGACGCAGGTCGGCTTGATCTGGTTGCCTGCCACCACCACGAAGCGCTGAATCCGTTTGACCTGCTCTATGCCGCCGACGCTGTAGCGGAAGATGCCGTTCTGACCATCGGAGAAGCGCAGGCTGGCGCTGCCGACCTCGATGATAGGAAAGCTGGTGGCTGGGCCGGCGATGTCCGGCAGCGGCACGCCGCTATCCGGCTGCTGCAGTGCGCCCACGTAGCTGCCGTCGGCTTGCCGGACCAGGCGCGAAGCGGAGTACCACTGGTCCCGCCCACCCTCGCCATAGGTGTACCAAAGCGCAAAGATCACCTCTCCCTGATGAGCCAGCGTCAGTCCCCAACCGGCCTCGCGAGGGTTCCACCACAAATCGGAGTAGTTGTCGGCCTGCCGTCGGTCAACACCGCTGCCGTAGCAGGTAGGCACGGCCGGGTCGAAGATGAATGGCTCCAGCTGCTTGCTCTGGCTGACCCCGAACAGCTGGTAGTCCAGACTCAATCGACCTTCAACGTCAAAGCGCAGCTGCGCGTTGCCCACATTGGTCGCCGCGGTGAACGCCTGACTGCCGTTGATCTGCGCAAACGGCGTGCCGCTGACCCGGAACGCCGGTCCGGCGAAGCTACCGTCGGGTTGCAGCGGCGCCTCCACGGTCAGAAACATCACCTGGCCGTCATCAGGCGCGTAGCTGTACCAGGTGGCGTAAACCAGATCACCTTGGTGCAGCACGTTCAGACCCCAACCCGCCTCGGCGGGAATCCAGTAGGTGTTGCTGTAGTTCAGCTGCGCGTTGCCGGGCAGCAGCGGCCGATCGACTACACCGGCGTAAAGGTCCACCCGGCTGACCGGCGAGCTGGCAACAATGAAGTCCAGTCGACCGTCACCAGTGACATCACCCACCCCGACCGCATCGAAGCCGAACTGGCCGGTCGCCCGGCTGCCGTTGACGCGCATCAAGAAGCTCAGATCGGCACCGCTGAATACCCCGACCCGGCCGCCCTGATTGACGCCGCCGCCGCTGTAGGTGTAGGCGCCGACCACGATGTCGGCGCGTCCGTCGCCGTTGACATCGCCAGCGCCGCGTCCCGGACCCAGACCCTCACCCGGGGTTCCGGCGATGCGGTGGATGCGCTGACCGTTGACTCCGGAATAGACGTAGGCTGCGCCGTTGCCGTTGCTTTCATTGTAGGCGCCGACGTAGACATCGGTGGTGCCATCGCCGTTGACGTCGCCGGCATCGGCAACAAAGAACTCGCCAAAGCGACCGCCGCCCTGCTGCGGCGCCAGGCTGTAGAGCAGCGCGCCGTCAATGCCGGAGTAGACGTGCGCGCGGCCGCCGTTCTCACCCGGCGCCCCAGCAACATAGTCGGCAAAACCGTCACCGTTGATGTCCTGCAGCACGGATATCCCGGCGCCCAGTTCCGCCGCCGGGGTGCCCGAGGCGCCGGCAGTTGAACGCAGGATCGCTCCGTCGCTGCCGGACACGACGTGAATGGAACCGGCTGCACCCGAAGCCCCGACCAGCAACTCGCCTACGCCGTCACCATTGAGATCCTCCAGACTGCTCACCGCGTTGCCGAATCGACTCGATCCCTCCGGTCCGCTGACGTCCAGCAGAACCGACCCATCCAGCCCCGACAGCACCCGGACCTCGCCTCGGCCGCCGGCCGTCGGCGCACCCACCACCACGTCGGCAGTCCCGTCGCCGTCCAGATCACCGGCGTCGGCCAGCGCCCAGCCGAAGTTGGGCAGATCCGATGAGGCCACCCAGAGCGGTTCATCCTGCGCGGCGCTGAACGCAAAGACCCGGCGCCCGCCGTTGGCTCCGGCGACAAAATCCCGCACGCCGTCGCCGTTGATATCCGGCATATCGGCGACCGCCCAGCCCAAACGCCCGCCACCGCCGTAGCTGCGTACCAGTTCGGGAACCGGTTGCGCCCACCCGGGCTGCAGCAGGGTTAGCCCGACAATGGCCAGCACGCATAGGATCACAGTACCGTTTGCGCGACCCGAACCCGATCGTTCCGTCCACTGCGAATGCATCGTTGTCGACCCCGAGACTGCAACAGATCTACGATGATCCGCAGTTGCTCCGCTCCCGGCTATCAGATTCTTGCGCAGGTGCGAGTGACAGCGGCGCCGTAGTCGGTACCATCACGGGCTGTGCCGATACTCAATGTCATCATGGGCCGACTCACCACGCATATCCTGGATACCGCAGCCGGATCGCCGGGCGCGAACATCGCCATCGAGCTGTATCGCTGCAGCGAAGCCGGACGTGAACGCCTGAACAGCCTGCGCAGCAACACCGACGGGCGCTGCGACGAACCGTTGCTTGAAGCATCGGCAATGGCAGTCGGCGTCTATGAGCTGCAGTTCGCTATCGGCGACTATTATCGCCAGCGCGGTGTGGATCTGCCTGATCCCGCCTTCCTCGACACGGTGGTGCTGCGCTTCGGCATTGCCGATGCCGATGCGCACTACCACGTGCCGCTGCTGGTTTCGCCGTATGGCTACAGCACCTACCGTGGCAGCTAAGTCGGAAAAGCAGGGCTCAGGGCCCAGAGCCTGCCCCCGACTCGATCGGGGGGCAAAGGGCCCAGGGGTGCAGCGACGGGCGGACGGGCGATGAGTGGCTACTGGCATGAGGCGATCACCTTTCTGCTGCGCTGGCTGCACGTGGTGGCGGCGATCGCCTGGATCGGCGAGTCGTTCTACTTCGTGATGCTCGATCGAGCCCTCAAACCGGGCAAGAAGGCCGCGCCGGGGGTGTTTGGCGAACTGTGGTCGGTGCACGGCGGCGGCTTCTATCACAAGCAGAAGTACGCCGTGGCGCCTGCGCAGATGCCGGACGATCTGCATTGGTCGAAGTGGAAGTCCTACACCACCTGGCTGAGCGGCTTTGCCCTGCTCAGCGCGCTCTATCTGGCCTCGCCGCAGGTCTACCTGGTCGATCCGGCGGTGCGTGCGATGGACGGCAGCGAGGCGGTGGGTTGGGCCTTGGTGCTGCTGATCTGCAGCTGGTTGATCTACGACCTGCTGTGTCGGCTCGTGGGTCTGCGCGATGCGCTGCTCGGGGTGCTGGTCAGCCTGCTGGTGGCGCTGCTGAGCTGGATTGCCACCGAGCTGTTCGCCGGTCGCGCCGCCTTCCTTTTGGTCGGCGCCAGTCTGGCCACGATCATGAGCGCCAACGTTTTTTTCGTGATCATTCCCGGGCAGAAGAAGATGGTCGCCGCCCTGGCCCGCGGCGAACAGCCCGATCCGCTGCCCGGCCTGCGCGGCAAGCAGCGCTCGGTGCACAACACCTACTTCACCCTGCCGGTGGTGTTTGCGATGCTCAGCATCCATTACGCCAGCGCCTACGCCCACCAGCACAACTGGCTGGTGCTGCTTGCCTTCATGGCCGCCGGGGCCTTGATCCGGCAGTTCTTCGTGCTCTGGCACAGCGGCGGTCGGGCCTGGTGGCTGCTCGGTGCCGGCGCAGCGGCGCTGCTGGCGGCCTTTGCGCTGATGGCCCCCAGACCACAGCCGGCGCCCGCCGCGCCAGCGCCGGCCTCAGCAGATCCGGTAGACCCGACGATCAGCGCCGCGCTGCAGCCCGAGCCCACTACCGACAACGTGCTGCCCATCCTGCACACCCACTGCAATGCCTGCCACGCCGCCCAACCGACCCTGTTGCCCAGTGCGCCAGCCGGACTGGTGCTGGAGACTGCAGCCCAGGTGGAAGCGCAGCGAATGCGCATCTACCAGCAGGTCAGCGTGCTTAAGATCATGCCGCCGGGAAACATGACCGGGATGACTGAGACCGAGCGTGAGCTGGTCGGACGCTGGGGGCTGGGGCGTTAGCACACTACGTCCAAGCGCGCACTACTGGGCCCTGGGTCCTGAGCCCTGGGCCCCTTCTTCCAGTGCCCTTTGCTGGTCGGCCAAATACCCCGCCACCGCCTGCTGCAGCACCGGCAGCGTCACCGAGCCCTGGCTCAAGATCACCGAGTGGAAGGCCTTCAGGTCGAAGTTGGCGCCGAGCTCGGTTTCGGCCTGGGTACGCAGCTTGCGGATTTCCAGCTCGCCCAGCTTGTAGCTCAG
>JAUIFV010000275.1 GCA_030430155.1 Gammaproteobacteria bacterium | reverse complement strand
CGAGTACGAGGATCGCTATCGGCAGAACTATGCCGAGTTGGTCAGCGCGCTGCAGGACTACTACCCCAAGCTGAGCGAGATTCTCGGAAGCATGGAGCAGGAGATGGCGCGGCGGCGCGACTCCAGCGACGAGTTGGATCAGCGCGACTACGCCAACCAGGTGCGGGCGATCAAGGAAGCGGTGGAATGGGGCTATCTGGCCCTGCCCTTCGCCGTTTTCGAGGGCAGCACGCCCTACCACGATGACATTCATCCTCGCCTGTTGGCCTTGTACCGGACCCATGTCGGCGGATCCGACTACCCCGACCTGCTCAGCTACTCCCGACCGAGCATCGCCGCCGCCGATCTGGGTTCGGCCACCGAGCCCAGCGTGGTCCGACCCGACTACGCCGCCCAGCGCGACGCCGCTGAACGCGAGCGCGCCGCGGCGGCTGCGATCTCCAGCGCGCAAACCGAGGCGGCGACTGCGGCGGAAGTGGCGCGTTTTCAGGCCGATGCCGACGCGGCGGTGGCCGCGGAGCTGTCCCGCGCCCAGGCGCTGCTGGAGCGCAGCGAATCCGGCGGCTCCATACTCGGCGCGCTGTTCAAGCTGCTGATTCTGCTGACGATGATCATCATTCCGCTGTGGATTTACCGCGAGCGCCTGCCGGCGCCGCTGCGGGCACTGCTGACCGAGGCTGAGCGCCGTCTACGAGGCGGCGGCGCCAGCGCAATGGTGCACCTCAACGCCGCCAAACGTCACCTGGAGCAGAACCGATGAATCAAACCACCCTCGCCTCGCTGTTGAGCGCCGGCTTGCTGCTTTACAGCGCCTCTTTGCCGGCGGCCAAATGGGACTACGACACACCCGCGGAGTCGCGCATCAATCAGGCCGCCATGGACATGCTGGCCGCCAGCGCCGAACGCTTCCACCGTCGGTTCGACAACGCCAGCGGCGTCGATGCACAGGCCCGATTCGATCAGGCCAAGCTGCGAACGGAGATCACCGCGCTGGAATCGCGCTTTGCCAATGCCATCGTGACCGACGAGGAAGACAGCCAGCAGGCGACGCTGCAGCGGCTCCGGAGCAAGTTGGCCGACCGCATCGATCGCTACGAACAGCTGCTCAGCGCCCGCTTTGTCGAGGTGCTGCGCGAGGACCGCGACTCCTGGCAGTACCGTCTGGTCGAGCAGGCCATCCGCCTGGACTACTTCGCCGTTCCCGGCACGCTACTCTCCGATCAGCCCGAGTTCGCCGAATCGCTATCCCGCTACGCCAAGCTGCAGGCGAGCTTCGAAGCCTTGCATCAGACCCATATCCAGTGACGATGAAATTGCTCAATTCATAGATCATGTCTATGGAAGCGATTGGAAAACTCACTTTGCTGCGCTGCATCAATTGATTTAGCCTGCGCTCCGAAATCACCAACGCAAGGAGCGCTGTTATGTCCCTGGTACACCCCTGCCTGATCAACTCCCCCGTGCAGTCCTTCAAGGTCAACGCCTTCCACAACGGCAAGTTTGTGGAAATCACCGAAAGCGACCTGAAGGGCAAGTGGTCGGTGATGGTGTTCATGCCGGCCGCCTTCACCTTTAACTGCCCCACCGAAGTCGAAGATGCCGCCGATCTCTACGCCGAGTTCCAAAAGGCGGGCGCCGAGATCTACATCGTCACCACCGACACCCATTTCGCGCACAAGGTGTGGCACGAGACCTCGCCGGCCGTCGGCAAGGCCCGTTTCCCGCTGATCGGTGATCCCACCCATCAGCTGACCCGCGCCTTCGGCGTACATATCGAAGATGAAGGTCTGGCCCTGCGCGGCACCTTCGTGATCAATCCCGAGGGCGTGATCAAGACCCTGGAAGTGCACGACAACGCCATCGCCCGCGACATGTCCGAGACCCTGCGCAAGCTGCGCGCCGCGCAGTACGTGGCTGCCAATCCCGGCCAGGTGTGCCCGGCCAAGTGGCAGGAAGGCGCCGAGACCATCGCCCCGTCGCTGGATCTGGTTGGGAAGATCTAGGTTTTGGCTTTCGTTCCGTGCGGGCGACGGCTGTACTGGTCGTTTCCCGCGCGGGCGATAAGCGCTGGAGAAGGGCCCAGGGCTTAGGGCTCAGGGCCCAGAAAAGGCCGCTCGCATCTAGCCTGCATTATTCATGAACGTTCGTAGCGAGGGTTTCGCAGGCGTGGTGTGGTGCGGATCGCGGACCGGAGATCGATGAGGGCGTACTTGCAGTACGTTGAGTCGATCGGAGGGAGCAAGCCGCGCCACAGCGCGCCTGCGGAAGCCGCAGTAGAAGGTTTATGAATAGTGCAGGCTAGGAAGATGACTATGCTCGACGCCAACCTCAAAACTCAGCTGCAGGGCTATCTCAGCAAGCTGCGCATGCCCATCGAATTGGTGGCGACGCTTGATGACGGTAGGACCTCCAAGGACCTGGATGCGCTGCTGAGCGAGATCGCCGAGCTATCGGATCAGGTCGATTACCGCAACGATGGCAATGCCGAGCGCGCTGGCTCGTTTCAGATCCGGCGTCGCGGCAGCGAGCACGTGGTGGCCTTCGCCGGGGTGCCGCTGGGGCATGAGTTCAGCTCGCTGGTTCTGGCGCTGCTACAGATCGGTGGCCACCCGCCGAAAATCGACGAAAGTCTCATTGCGCAGATCCAGCAGCTCGCCGGCAGCTATAGCTTCGAGACCTATTACTCGTTGAGCTGTCAGAACTGCCCGGACGTGGTTCAGGCCTTGAACCTGCTGGCCGCGGTCAATCCGGCCATCCAGCACACCGCTATCGACGGCGCCGCCTTCCAGAATGAGGTTGAGACGCGCGAGATCATGGCCGTGCCCAGCGTGTGGCTGAACGGCAAGCCCTTTGGCGCCGGAAGAATGAGCGTCGAGGAGATCCTCACCAAGCTGGACAGCGGCGCCGGCGATCGCGCTGCGCAGGCTCTGAGCGAGCGCGAGGACTATGACGTGCTGGTCGTCGGCGGCGGCCCGGCCGGCGCTGCCGCAGCCGTCTACGCGGCGCGCAAGGGTATACGCACCGGCCTTGTCGCCGAGCGATTCGGCGGCCAGGTCGCCGACACCTTGGGCATCGAAAACTTTATCGGCATGAGCCACACCGAGGGTCCGAAGCTCGTTGCCGCGATGGAGCAGCACGTTCGCGACTATCCCGTGGAAGTAATCACCGCGCAGGTTGCCCAAACGCTGACGCCTGCCGTCGACAGCGATAGCGGCCTGCATGAGATCGAACTGGCCAGCGGCGCGGTACTGCGCTCGCGCAGCATCATCCTGGCCACCGGCGCGCGCTGGCGGCAGCTCGGCGTGCCGGGCGAGGACCGCTATCGCAACCAGGGCGTGGCCTACTGCCCGCACTGCGACGGTCCGCTGTTCAAGGGCAAGCGCGTGGCCGTAATCGGCGGCGGTAACTCCGGCGTCGAAGCCGCGATCGACCTTGCCGGCATCGTCGGCCACGTCACGCTGGTGGAATTCGACACCGCCCTGCGCGCTGACCAGGTGCTGCAGGACAAGCTGCGCTCCATGTCCAACGTAGACATTCTGGTGAACGCCCAGACCACCGAGATTACCGGTGACGGCAACAAGGTGAACGGCCTGGTCTACAAGGACCGCGCCAGCGGCGACGAG
>JAUIFV010000087.1 GCA_030430155.1 Gammaproteobacteria bacterium | reverse complement strand
GCGGAGCATGGATCTCGCCGTCGTGAGTTGCGGCGACATCGGCCAGGAGGGCACCTCCCTGAGCCAAGGCTTCCTGCCGCGGGAAGACTATTGCGAGCTAGTCGCCGCCGGCGCGGTGTGCGATACCATCTGCGATTTTCTCGATGCAGAGGGCCGCAGCGTTCCCAACGACCGCTCGCGCGTCCCCGACGCCTACCGTGGTGGAGCGGCGATGGCTCGGTCGAGCTTTCCGGTCGATGCGGAGCCGGACGGCGATGGTTGGACCGAGGTGGTCGGCGTCTACCGGGAGAACCATCAGCTCTTCGACGAGGAGGCGTTGGCCGATTGGCACGGGCCGGGCAACCCCTTCAAGATGAAGAATCTGAAGCTGGTCAGCTCGGTGGAAGAGTCCCGAGCGCTCAACGATGTCACTCGCGGCGCGATCATCATTGCCGGTTCGGGGATGTGCAATGGCGGCCGCATCCGCCATCACCTCAAGCACAATCTGTGGCGCCCGCAGTGCCACCTGCTGTTCAGCGGCTATCAGGCCCACGGCACCATGGGTCGCGCCCTGGTCGACGGCGCCAGCCACGTCAGTCTGATGGGCGAGCGCATCCGCGTGGCCGCCCAGCGCCACACCATCGGCGGACTTTCCGCCCATGCCGACCAAAACGGCCTGGCCAGCTGGTACGGCGCCTTCAAGAATCGCCCGCCGGTGTGGCTGGTGCACGGCGAAGACCGGGCCAGAAGCGCGTTGGCTGAGCGGCTGCGTGAGCAGTTCGGGGCTGCGGTGAGTTTGGCTGAGGGGAGTAGTGAGGTTGCTGTTTAGGACTCAGGGCTCAGGGCTCAGGGCCCAGAAGATCAAGAGCTGCTCAGAGCGCTGGAATCGCTTCACTGGGCCCTGGGCCCTTTGCCCTGGGCCCTCAAAAAGATCTATCTTTCCTCACCAACCTCAAGCATAATTGCCGGTTCCGGTCGGGGCGTAGCGCAGCCTGGTAGCGCACCACAATGGGGTTGTGGGGGTCGGGAGTTCGAATCTCCCCGCCCCGACCAAATCTTTCCTGCATCCGCTTTAATCGCGCCTCCCGGCGCTACCTTGTGTCATCCTTGACTGCTCGGACTGGGAGCAGACGCATGCAGGAACCCAGGCATTCTGCTGATCGCGAACCGATGGCCAAGGTGGATACCGCCTGGCTGCGGATGGAGCGCCCCACCAATCTGATGATGATCACCGGGGTGATCGCCTTGGCGAGCACGCTGGACGTGGCTTCTTTGCGGCAAATGCTGGCGGAGCGGCTGTTGGCCTACAGGCGCTTCACCCAGCGGCCGCTGGATCTGGGCTCGCAGGCCTTTTGGGAAACCGATCCCGACTTCGATATCAATTGGCACGTGCGCCGTTCGGCGCTGCCCAGACCCAAGGGCAGGGCGGAACTGGAGGAGTTGGTCTCGCAGTTGGCCAGCACGCCTTTGGACGCCACCAAGCCGCTGTGGCAGTTCCATCTGGTCGACGACTACGACGGTGGCAGCGTCGTCATCGTACGCTTGCATCACTGCTACGCCGACGGCATGGCCATGGTGCAGGTTGTGCTGTCGTTGACCGATACCACGGCGCACCCGAAGAAGCATGCCGATCCGCACGCTTCGCGCTTGCGACACAGCCACGAAGGCGTGCTGGAGCGGCTGCTGAGCCCGGCCAAGGCGGGGATGGCCCAGATTTCCGCACTGGGCGAAAAAATGGGTGCGCAGATCCACAAGATGGTGGCCGACCCCTTCGCCGCTGCGCATGATTTGATGGACGTGTCCATGACCAGCGCGCGCGAGAGCCGTGCGGTGATGGCCGAACTGATGCATTCGCTGACCCTGTCCGATGATCCGCCGACCCGGCTGAAGCAGCCTCTGGGGGTGAGCAAGCGAGTGGCCTGGTGCGCGCCGCTGTCCCTGGCCGAGGTCAAGGCGCTCAGCCATGCACTGCAGTGCACCGTCAATGACGTCCTGCTGGCCGCCGCTTGCGGGGCCCTGCGAGACTATCTGCTGGCCCAGGGCGACGAGGTCGACGGATTGAGCATCCGCGCCACGGTGCCGGTCAATCTGCGGCCGCTGGAGCATGCCAAGGAACTTGGCAATCAGTTCGGTCTGGTTTTTCTGGACCTGCCCATCGGCGAATCGAATCCGGTCGCCCGACTGCAGAAGATCAGCGCGGGCATGCGCGAACTGAAGTCTTCGCGGCAGGCGATCGTTTCCTACGGCCTGCTCAGTGCCTTGGGGATCGGCCCCGGAGCGCTGCAGGGCCCGGCCTTGGATCTGCTCAGCCGCAAGGCCACCACGGTAGCGACCAACGTACCCGGACCGCAGCAGACCCTGTATCTGTGCGGGCAGGCGATCCGCGAGATGATGTTCTGGGTGCCGCAAACTGGCAGCATCGGCATCGGTATCAGCATCCTCAGCTACGCCGGCCATATCTACTTCGGCCTGATCAGCGATCAGCGCTGCATTGCCGAGCCGCGGGCGGTGATAGAGGCATTTCCCCGGGAGTTGGAAAAGCTCCTACTGCTGGCCTTGATGGACGATTGGCAGGCTCCGTTGTCACCCGAAAGAGCCAGTCAGCTTATGAGCTGATCGGGAGGGAACGCCTTGATAAGCGGCAATTCAGCGCCGGTAAGCCGCAAAAGCGCCAAAATGGTCGCAGAGTCCAGTCCAGATTTGCGAGAGAATTGAGCGGTAGGGGCAATTTTCAATGGCTTACGCCAGATTTTGAATCTAGAATCTGCGAAAGTTACGAAAAATGGGCTAAGCTTGTTACGAGGTATGGATTGCGGAGTCCCGCAAGGTAGGTTGCCATGGCAGTGCATCAATCGATCAGCAAGGGCTTGCACCTGGCAGTGCTGGCCTCATTGGCCCTCGGCGCAGGGCCCGCTCTGTCTCAGTCCTTTAATCTGACGGTGCTGCCGCCAGTTGCGAGTGCGTGCGCAAACAACACCGTATCGGTGAGTGTGAAAGTGACGAGCTTTGATGGATTCACTGGCCATGTTGTGCTTTCTGCTCCGCAGGGGTCGAACTACGTTCACAACGGCTTTATTCCGCAGCCAATCTCGCCCTTCAGCTTCTTCCCGGATACCGCCAATTTCTTCGTCTACTTTCATCCGACCGCGGCTGGGCCTATCACGATCCCAATTACCGGAACACCGAACTTCGGTAGCGGAGCCTCGCCGAAGACGGTGCTTTCCAGGTTCAATATCACGCCGTCGCTGATCGGCGTGGTCTTGCAACCCTACACGCCCAAGGCCAATCAGACCGATATCGGCTGGCATCCGCGCTTTGCCTGGACCGACTTTCCCGGCGTGACTTTTGGCGTCGAGCTCGATGACGACGGCGTGGTGCCGGCTATCGAAGCGCTGAATACGCCGCTGAACGAAGTCCGCTTCGACACTGCGCTGGAACCCAGCACCCAGTACATGTTTACGACGCAAGCGGTGAACAGCTGCAGCACGACCAATCGCTTGATCGTCAACGCGACTACTGCGCAGGCGTGTTTCCTGGTCGATCAACCGATCCCGGACAATGGCACGCTGGTCAGTACGGTCGGTATAGCCGGCAACGTGGCCGAGAATCTGCGTTTGACCCTGGGCATCGATCACGCTCGCGCCGGTGATCTGAAGGTGACATTGCGTCGATTGGACCGCACCGCCGTGGTGATGGACCGGCCCGGCTTCCCGGCGACCGCCAACGGCTGCAACAAGGCCAACGTGGACGTGGTGCTGCGCGACGGTGAGCCGATCAACAACGAGAACCAGTGCGAGGGTCTGGGACCGGCGATGACCGGGCCGATGACGCCCAGCCAGCCGATGTCGATCTTCGAGGGCGTGCCGGCCACCGGGAACTGGGAACTGACCGTGCAGGACATGGCGCCAGGGCAAACTGGTCGGCTCTA
The DNA here is from genome assembly GCA_030430155.1 of Gammaproteobacteria bacterium. Taxonomy (GTDB): domain Bacteria; phylum Pseudomonadota; class Gammaproteobacteria; order Xanthomonadales; family SZUA-5; genus SZUA-5. Next base: position 16,213 of record JAUIFV010000087.1, on the reverse strand, counting down.
TGAGTGGTGCCTGTCCTCAGGCAATTCGCCGGGCGACACGCCCTTCGTCGAATTCAATGATGATGTCATGGTCGACGGATTCGAGCAGTTTCAGTAGCTCTGGTTGATCGACTGACGACTGGAAATCACGGCGCAGCGGCGCGCGTCCATGCCCTGTGGACGATCATCCCCGCTATCATCAGGGGATGAGCGAGGAGCGCAGTTCAAACTACGCCAGGATTCTGATTGCCGGCGGCGGTCTGGTCGGCAACACGCTGGCGCTGGCGCTGGCTCAGCGCGGCTGTCGCGTTTGCCTGGTCGAAGCGCGCAGCGGTGCGCTGCCTGCAGCGGAATCGGCTGATACCCGTCATTTGGCGTTGGCCGAGGGCAGCGTCATGGCGCTGCAGCGGCTGGGCGTTTGGAATGCATTGCGCAGCGAAGCCGGGCCTATACGCCGAGTGGAGATCTCTCGCCGCGGCGCGCCGGGACAGCTGCGCCTGGATGCCGCCGAACACGGCTTCGAGCGTTTCGGTGCGGTAGTGCCCGCGCCGCGCCTGCTGCAGGCGCTCGCAGAGCAGGTGGCGCGGCGTGACGGAATCGAAGTCTGTGCCGGGATCGAGGTCAAGGGCAGCGTAGCGGTCGGCGAGGAGCGGGTCGTCAGCCTCAGCGACGGCGGCGAGCGACGGGTCGCACTGGTGGTTGCCGCCGAAGGTAGCGAATCGCCCTTGCGTACCCAAAACGGCATACCGGTGCGTCAGCACGACTACGGACAAAGCCTGATTTCCTGCTCCATCCGCGCCGGCGTGGCTGCTCAAGGCTGCGCATTCGAGCGCCTGGACAGCGACGGGCCGTTGGCCCTGCTGCCGCGGCCGGATGGGCGCATGGGGCTGGTCTGGACTCAGGCCAGCGACGCAGCCGCCGCGCGCATGGCCGATAGTGACGACGCGTTCGCGCAGCACTATCAGGATCGCTTCGGCTATAGGCTGGGGCGACTGCACGGGCCGGGTCGACGCAGTCTGTGGCCGCTACGGCTGATCTTTGCCGAGCGGTTGCACGCCGAGCGACTGGTGCTGGTAGGCAATGCTGCGCAGACCCTGCACCCCATCGGTGCACAGGGCTTCAATCTGGGTTTGCGTGACGCGCTGGCGCTGGCGCTGCATATCGCCGGAGCAGCCGATCCCGGCGCCGAGGCTGTGCTGCAGTCCTATCAATCGGCTCGTCAGGCCGACCGCGAGGGCACCCTGGCCTGGACCAGTCAGCTCCTGGCGATGCGGCCCGGTGGCTCGCCGCTAGGACCCTTGGCCGGCATCGGACTGGGCGTCACTGATCTGCTACCGGCGTTGCAGCGCGGTATCGTTCAGCGGGCGATGGGCTTGGCCGTATTGCCGCTGCTGCCGGAAGCGGCCTGATGTTTGCGCAGAGAGGTTGAGAGCCGATGCGGAGTAGCTCACGCCAGCTCGATGTGGCCATCGTCGGCTCCGGTCCAGCAGGCCTGTCCGCGGCCCTGAGCCTGAAGCAGGCCGGCCTGGAGGTCGCGGTGGTCAGCCGGGACTGGCCGCAGAGCTGGTCGGCCGCCGACGGCTACGATCTGCGCGTGGTCGCGCTGGCGCCAGATGCGGTGGCGCTGCTGAGCCATTTGCAGGTCTGGGATACGATTTTGCAGGCCCGCGCGCAGCCGGTCCTGGGAATGTGCATAGAGGAGGCCGACAGCGCTACCCGGCTTTGTTTTGATGCGGCCGAAAGCGGTGAGCCGGCGCTGGCCTGGATCGTCGAACTGGGCCTGCTCGCCGACAAGTTGGCGCGGGCCTGGGTGGAGCGCGGCGGCGTGGTCCATGACGGCGCGGCGGTCAGCGAATTGGCCGCCGGCGAAGATCACGCGGTACTGCACCTGGACAACGGCGATAGGGTTCGTGCCAAGCTGGTCGTCGCCGCCGATGGCGCTGGCTCGCCGCTGCGCGTGGCAGCCGGAATCGGGGTGGAGCAGCGCGACTATCAACAGCGCGCCATCGTCGCCGCGGTGACCACCGCCCAGCCCCATCAACAGCTCGCTCGGCAGCGCTTCCTGCCCGGCGGTCCGCTGGCCTTTCTGCCGTTGGTGGACGGGCGTTCCTCGATCGTCTGGTCGACCGCCAGCGCCCACGCCGAGCAGCTGCTGGGCCTGGATGATGCGGGCTTCTGCCGCGCGCTGGGGTCGGTCAGCAGCGGCATGCTGGGCGAAATCCTCGCCAGCAGCCCTCGCGCTGCATTTCCGCTGCACATGCAGCTGGCCAGGCGCTATCAGGCCCCGCGTCTGCTGCTGCTGGGCGATGCCGCCCATCAGGTCCACCCGCTGGCCGGTCAGGGCCTGAATCTGGGCCTGCGCGATGTGCGCCGGCTGACCGAAGTGTTGAGTTGGGCCGCACTAGGCGAACTGGATCTGGGCGCATCGGCTGTGCTGCGCCGCTATGAGCGACCCCAACGCAGCGAGAACTGGCTGGCAGCCCACGCCTTCGATGGATTGGAACGCTGGTTTGCGATCAACGAAGGACCGCTGGCGCAGATTCGCCGCGGCGGCTTTGAATGGATTGCCAACAGCCCGCTGGCCAAGCACTGGCTGCTGCGTCGGGCGACGGGTTAATCAGGGATAGGAGTATCGACAATGGCTGAAGTACGTCTACATGATTTTCAGATGCGCGCCATTGACGGCGATGAGCTGCCGTTGGCCAGCCTGGACGGCCAGGTGGTGCTGCTGGTCAACGTCGCCAGCAAATGCGGACTGACCCCGCAGTACGTGGGTCTGGAGGCGCTGCAGCGACGCTACGCTGATCGTGGTTTCACCGTACTCGGCGTACCGTGCAACCAGTTTGCCGGTCAGGAACCGGGTAGCGAAGAGCAGATCTATGAGTTCTGCATGACCAACTACGGCGTCACATTTCCGCTGACCCGCAAGACCGAGGTCAATGGCGACGGGCAACATCCGCTGTATGCTTGGCTGACCCGGCCCGACACCGATGAGCCTGGGCCGATCCAGTGGAACTTCGAGAAGTTCCTGTTTGCCCGCGACGGACGACTGCTCGGGCGCTATTCGCCCCGAATCAATCCCGACGACACGACATTGACCGAAGCCATCGAGCAGGCGCTGGCATAGTCTCCATCAAAGCCGTCCCGTGTCATCGATGCCGCCGACCTCCGGTCTGAATTGCAGCCACGCAGGGACCATTCATGTCGAAGCTCGAGAGCGCATTGGCGCCGCAACCAGCGCCGACTACCGCGCAATCGGCGCAGCAAACGCTGCTTGCCGACTGGGCCAAAACCCGAGCCCACAGCGGCTACCTGGCGGAGTGCCTGAGCGCCGAAGATCAACAGGTGCAGTCGATGGCCGATGTGAGCCCGACTAAGTGGCATCTGGCGCACACGACCTGGTTCTTCGAGCAGTTCATCCTGCAGCCCTTGTCTGTCGACTACGCGCCTTTTGATGCCGACTACGGGTATCTGTTCAACTCCTACTACGAGGCCGTGGGGAGTCGCCACCCGCGGCCGCAGCGCGGGTTGCTGACCCGACCATCGCTGGCGCAGATCCATGCCTATCGCGCCCATGTTGATCGCGCCATGGCCGCGCTGCTGGGCGCGCCTAAGCCAGACTCCGAGGTGATTCGGCGAACTCGGTTGGGGATCAACCACGAACAGCAGCATCAAGAGCTGATCCTGAGCGATATCCAGCATGTGCTGTCGCTCAATCCCACCGCCCCGAGCTACCGAGCGGATTGGGCCGGTCCGGCCCGCCGCAGCGGGCAACCACGCTGGCTGTCGTTGGATCGCTACGAGGGCGAGATCGGCCATGCTGGCGAGGGTTTCGCATTCGACAATGAGGGTCCGAGACACCGGGTTCTGGTGCCCGCTTTCGAGATCGCATCGGCGCTGGTTACTGAAGGCGACTGGCTGGATTTCATGGCTGCCGGTGGCTACGCCGATCCGCAGTGGTGGATGGCCGACGGTTGGGCGTTGAGTCAATCGGAGCGCTGGCAGGCGCCGTTGTACTGGCGCCAAGGCGACGGCGACTGGAGAGTGTTTGACCTCAGCGGCGAGCGCGGCGTGGATCCTGATCGCCCGGTGGCACACATCAGCTGGTACGAGGCTGATGCCTATGCGCGCTGGGCCGGCGCGCGCTTGCCGACCGAGCAGGAGTGGGAGCGGGCCGCGGCCGCCCCCGAAACGGCGGCAAGGGCGGAGCAGCTGATGACAGCGCTGTGGCAGTGGACGGCGAGCGCCTACAGCGCGTACCCGGGGTTCAAGGCCAGCGCGGGTGCGCTGGGCGAGTACAATGGCAAATTCATGTGCAACCAGTTCGTGCTGCGCGGAGGCGCGCACGCCACCCCGGTCGATCACAGTCGGATCACCTACCGCAACTTCTACTACCCACATCAGCGCTGGCAGTTCGCCGGCTTGCGGTTGGCCAGAGACGTGCCGTCGCCGCGCGACGATGAATCCAAAGGAGAGCCGTGAGCAACGCTGTACTCAAGAGCGCCGGTTTGGATAGCCCGTTCCTGCGCGAAGTCACTGCCGGTCTGCGCCGCAGACCGAAGTCCATCTCGCCAAAGTGGTTCTATGACCAGCGTGGCTCCGAGCTGTTCGAGCAGATCACCCGGCAGCCGGAGTACTACCCCACTCGAACGGAAATCGAGTTGCTGGCGAGCATCACTGACCAATTGCGAATGGCCTTGGACGACCGTCGTGCATTGATCGAGTACGGCAGTGGCAGCTCGCGGAAGACGCGGCTATTGCTGCGCGCGTTGCCTCAGCTGGATCTCTATCTGCCCATGGACGTGTCGGCGGAGTATCTGCGCGGCGCTGCTGACGGCGTGGACAAGCAGTTTCCGGGCCTCCAGGTGCGGCCCATCATTGGCGATTTCAATGCGCCCATTCGGATCCCGGCAGAGGCCCAGGCGCTGGCCAAGCTGGGATTCTTTCCGGGCTCCACCATCGGCAACCTGGAGCCGGCCAAGGCGGGCGAGTTTCTACGCCTGCGCCGCGCCGAGTTGGGCGAAGGCGGCAAGCTGCTGATCGGCGTTGATCTGCGCAAACCGGTAGACGTGCTGCTTGCCGCCTACGATGACGCCGCAGGGGTGACTGCCGAGTTCAATCGCAACCTGCTGGAACGGATCAACTGCGAGCTGGGTGCCGACTTCGATCCGCAGCGCTTTGAGCACCAGGCGCGTTGGGATGACGACCACGGCCGCATCGAGATGCACTTGGTCAGCCAAGGCGCGCAGTCGGTCAGCGTTGCCGGCCAGAAGTACCATTTTGCCGACGGCGAATCCATCCACAGCGAAAACTCGCACAAGTACCGCGTTGGCGAGTTCAAGGTCCTGGCCCGGGCCAGCGGCTGGGAGGTCGACCAGCTGTGGACCGACTCCCAGCAGTGGTTTGGCGTGTTCCTGCTGAGTTAGCCGTGTCGCAAAGGCATACTGCTGTGGGGGGTCCGATCTGTGATCGGACGCTTCGCGCGGTGATGGCTCGAATCACCCCTCCCGCTGCAGCGCATCGATCCGCGCCGAAAGGGGCGGATGGCTGGCAAACAGCTGCTTGATGCCCTGCGCCACGCCGCCAGAGATGCCGAAAGCGGCAACGTCCTGCGGCATCTCGGTCGGGCCGTGGTTGGCCTGCAGGCGGCGCAGCGCGGAGATCATCTTGCTGCTGCCGACCAAACGCGCCGCGCCTGCGTCGGCGCGGAACTCGCGCAATCGGGAGAACCACATGGCGATGATGCTGGCCAGGATGCCGAGCGCGATCTCCAGCACGATGACGGTGATCCAGTAGCCGATCCCGGGACCGCGATCGTTCTTGAACACCGCGCTATCGATGATTCGACCCAGCACCCGTGAGAGGAAGATCACGAAGGTGTTAAGTACGCCCTGCAGCAGGGTCATGGTCACCATATCGCCGTTGGCGACGTGGCTGACCTCATGGGCGAGCACCGCCTCCACCTCGTGCTGACTCATGCCGCGCATCAGTCCGGTGCTCACCGCCACCAGCGCGTTATTGCGTGACATGCCAGTGGCGAAGGCATTCATTTCCGGAGTATCAAAGATGGCGACTTCGGGCATCCCGATGCCGCTGGCTTCGGCCTGCCGGCGTACCGTATCGACCAGCCAGGCTTCCTGCGCGTTGCGTGGGGTCTCAATCCCCCGAGCGCAGGTGGAGAGTTTGGCGATCCACTTCGAAATCGCCAGCGAGATGAACGAGCCTGTGAAGCCGATCACCGCCGCAAAAACCAGCAGCGAGCCCATATCAGTGCCACTGCGGGCTGCGTAGACGTCCAGACCGGTCAGTCGCGCGACCATGCTGAGCACCAGCAGGACCGCCAGATTGGTGCCAAGGAACAAACCGATGCGCAACATGCGGTAAAACCTCGTTCTGATTGAGCCTGTGAGCAGTATCGATTGTGGTCGGTAGAGACGAAATCAAGACTGAATCGGTGGTCGGCCGCTTCGCCCCGTCGCCCACCGGCCCGCTGCATCGGGGCTCGCTGCTGGCCGCGGTGGGCAGCTTCTTGCAGGCGCGCAGCCAGAGCGGACGTTGGCTGTTGCGCATCGAAGATTTGGACCCGCCGCGCGAGCAGCCGGGGTCGGCACAGTTGATCATCGACACGCTGCGCGCCTTTGCACTGGACTGGGATGGCGAGGTGGTCTGGCAGTCCTCCCGCCACGCCGTTTATGCACAGGCGCTTGAGCAACTGTTGGCGGCGAATCAGGCATTCGCCTGCGCCTGCAGTCGGCGGGATTTGCAGGGCAGTGGCGTGCATCACGAGCCCTGCGTGCGGTCGCTGACGCCAGGAACCAAGCACGCCGTACGGATGCGCGCTGGCGATGCGCACATTGCCGTGGATGACCGGATTCAGGGCCGATTCGAGCAGGACCTGCAGCGCGAGGTGGGTGACGTGGTGCTGCGCCGCCGCGACGGTCTGTACGCCTACCAGCTGGCGGTGGTGGTTGACGACGCGGCGCAGGGAATCACCGATGTAGTGCGCGGCGCCGACCTGCTCGATTCCACCCCGCGGCAAATCGCTCTGCAACAACTGCTGGCGCTGCCAACGCCACGCTATGCGCACCTGCCGGTACTGGTGGACGCCAGCGGACAGAAGCTGAGCAAGTCGCGCTTTTCTCCAGCGCTGCGCCCGGATCAGGCCTGCACCGAGCTGCACCGAGTGCTGCGCCTGCTCGGTCAGCCGGAGGTGGAGGGGCAAACGCCGTCGGCGCTGCTGGCCGCAGCGGTCGCTGCGTTCGATCCCGACTCGATCCCTCGGGTGCTCCAGATTGCCGAATGAGTGACCGGTTCGGACGGTCTTTGCTGCACTGCGTCGTGTAGAATGCGTGCAGACTTTGGGAGGAGTATGTGAAATGACTGCACGAGTGGCGTTGGTCACTGGCGGTACGGGCGGCATCGGTACGGCGATCTGCCGTGAACTGGCCAATCAGGGCCACCGCGTCGTCACCAACTATCGCAACCAGGAAAAGGCCCAGGCCTGGCAGGCCGAGCAGAAGGCAGCCGGGTTCGACATGGCCATCGTTCCGGGCGATGTCTCCGATTTCGACTCGTCGGCGGACATGGTCAAGCAGGTCGAAGACAGCCTCGGCGGCGTGGAGATCCTGGTCAACAACGCCGGTATCACCCGCGACACCACCTTCCACAAGATGAGCGGGATGCAGTGGCAGGAGGTGATGCGCACCAACCTGGACAGCTGCTACAACGTGACCCGGCAGGTCATCGACGGCATGCGTGGCCGCAAGTGGGGACGGGTGCTGCAGATCTCCTCGATCAACGGCCAGAAGGGACAATATGGTCAGGCCAACTACGCCGCGGCCAAGGCCGGCATGCACGGCTTCACCATTTCCCTGGCGCAGGAGAATGCCAAGTTCGGGATCACCGTCAACACCATTTCGCCGGGCTATGTCGGCACCGACATGGTGATGGCCGTGCCGGAGGAAGTGCGGGCCAAGATCGTTGCCCAGATTCCGGTGGGGCGGCTGGGTGATCCCGATGAGATCGCCTATGCCGTGGCCTTTTTGGCGGCCGAGAAAGCGGCCTGGATCACCGGGGCCAATCTGGCCATCAACGGCGGTCACTACATGGGTTGGTAGAAGCTTGGGCTTTCGTGAAAGCTTGGGGGCTGGTAGGGAGTTGACTGCAGACTGATGGCGCGCGCACGAATTATCAAGAAGTACCCGAATCGGCGTTTGTACGACACCGAGATTTCCAGCTACGTGACCCTGGAAGATATCCGCCAGCTGGTTATCGATGCCGAGAACTTTGAAGTGCACGATGCCAAGACCGGCCAGGACATCACCCGCAGCGTGCTGCTGCAGATCATTTCCGAGCGTGAAGAGGCCGGCGAGCCGCTGCTCTCGGCCAATGTGCTGCAACAGCTGATCCGCTTCTACGGCGACTCGCTGCAGGGCTTCATGGGCCAGTATTTGGAGCGCAGTATCCAGCTCTTCCACGAACAGCAGCATCAGTTCCGCGGCCAGCTGCAGTCACTGCTCGGCCAGGCGCCCTGGAACATGATGAAGGACCTGACCCAGCGCAATCTGGAGATGTGGAACCAGATGCAGGATGGGTTGTTCGGGCGAGGCGGCGGGAAGCGCAAGGGCGCGGCCGAAGCGACCGAGGAATCCGACGAGAAGCGTAGCTAAGGGCCCAGGGCCCAGGGCTTAGGGCCCAGAAGAGCTTCGGTCACGGAGTTACCCGCAAGTACGTGCCCTTCTGGGCCCTGGGCCCTTTTCCCTGGGCCCTGTCTTTTGACGCACCGCAGCATTGCGGCGTAGACTCGCGCGCCTTCGTTACAGGGATGGGACAGCATGGATCTGCGCGTTGCGGTGGTCAGCGGTGGTATTGGCGGTTTGGGGACGGAGATCTGTCGGCACTTGGCCAAGAGCGGGCGGCAGGTCATTGCCACCGATCTGGCCTCTCGGCCGGAACGACTGGAAGCCTTTCGCAGCGAAGTCGGCGAATTCAACGGCCAGATCGTGTTTGAGCCGGTCGACGTCAGCAGTGCCGACAGCTGCAACGAACTGCATCAGCGCATCATTGAGCGCTTTGGCCGCGTCGACGTGCTGGTCAACGCCGCCGGCATTACCCGCGACGCCAGTTTCCGCAAGATGGAGCCCAGCCACTGGACCGACGTCATGCGGGTCAATCTGGACGGCGTCTACAACCTGACCCGGCCGATGGTCGATGGCATGTGCGAGCGGGGCTTTGGTCGCATCGTCAACATCTCCTCGGTCAACGGCCAGACCGGCCAGTTCGGACAAACCAACTACTCGGCGGCCAAGGCCGGCATGCACGGCTTCACCATGGCCCTGGCCCGCGAGGTGGCGCGCAAAGGGGTGACCGTCAACTCCATCTCTCCCGGCTACTGCCAGACCCAGCTGGTGATGGCGGTGCCGGAGAAGGTGCGCGAACAGATCGTTGCGCAGATTCCAGTGGGTCGGCTGGGCAAGCCCTCCGAAATCGCCCGCACGGTAGAGTTCCTGGCTGCCGATGATGCCGGCTTCATCACCGGTGCCAACGTGCCGGTGAACGGCGGCTATTTCATGAGTTTCTGAGCTCAGGGCCCAGGGCCCAGGGCCCAGGGCCCAGGGCACAGGGCCCAGGGCCCAGTTGGGGAGCGGCGGATTACTCGCGCAGCGCTTCGCTGGGCGGGATCCGTGCGCTTTGGCGTGCAGGTAGCCAGGCGGCGACTGCGGCGATCAGGCCGAGCAGGGCCGGGGCGAGGACGAATGCCTGCAGATCGACCAGTTGCAGCAGGTCGGTGAAGTGGCTGATCAGGACCGTGAGCGCATAGGCGGCGGGCAGGCCGATGGCGATGCCCAGGGCGATATGCCGGACCGCCGCGCGCATCACTTCGACGATCACATTGATCGATCGTGCGCCCAGCGCCACACGCACGCCGATCTCACGGCGGCGTTGTGCCACCGCGAAGCTGACCAGGCCGTACAGCCCCAGGCAGCTGATCGCCAAGGCGATCCAGCCCAGGCTTGCCCCCACGTAGCTGGCGATGCGCAGCGGTAGCTGCTGCGCGCGCAGCGCTTCGGAGAGGCGCTGCGGACGGCTGTCACCCAGCGGATCGACTGCTACGGCAACGGCGTAGAGTTCGGCAAGTACCGAAGGCGAGGCGTCGCTGAGGCTCAGCAGAAGCGTCTGCAGCTCCGCGTCTCCCAGCCTCGCCGGCAGGTAGAGCATCGGCTGCTCGGCGCCGCGAATCAGAAAGCCGGTGGCTATGTCGGCAACCACGCCAACCACGGTCAGCCGTCTGGGCAGCACTGATTCGTTTGCTGCGGTCAACTCCAGGGTCTTGCCCAGCGGATCCACGCCCGGCCACAGTCGCTCCGCCGCGCTGCGCGACAGCACAACGGTGGATTGCGAATCGGTGTCGGCGGCGTTGAACAAGCGGCCGCGCAGCGGCGCCATGCCTAGCGTTGCAAACCAGTGCAGATCGACATGGCGCAGCTGCAGGCCGTGGCTGGATTGGTTCGCCAACACCTCCCGGCGACGGGGCTCGCCCATCAGCGGCGGTGTGGAGGTTGCGGCGATCTCGCGCACATGCGGTGAGCGCAGCAAGGCCTGCCTTAGCGCTTGCGGGTTGGTGCCGCTATCGACGCTGACCAACAGGTTGGGATCGTAGCCGAGTGGCGTGGATTGGGTCTGGCTGGCCACGCCGCCAATCATCGCTGCGACGACGACCAGGAATACGCTGGCTGCCAGCTGCACCACCATCAGCGCGCCGCGCAGCCGTGAGCGCGGGACGCCTTTGAGTCCGGCCTGCGGTTCGGCTTGTGCTCTGCGCGACCAGATCCGCGTCGCCAGCCACGATGGCAGCGCGCCAAATGCCACCGTCGCCAGCAGCGCCATGGTCAGCGCCAGCGGCAGCGACGCGGCGCCGCCGTGGACCTGAATGGGATCGAAACCCAGCTCGGCCATGAAACTGAAGATCAGCTCATGCAGTGGCCGCAGCAGCACCAGCGTCGCAATCCAGGCAAATGTTGCGGCAGCCGTGCCCAACAGCGCGCATTCGGTCAACAGCTGCGCGAAGAGCCGGCCGCGAGTGGCGCCCAGCGCCGCGCGTAGCGCCATATCGTGGCGGCGGGCGCTGAAGCGCGCCAGCACCAGGTTGGTCAGGTTGGCGGCGGCGATCAGCAGCATCAGCAGCACCAGGGCCGCGATTGGCACCAGCGCCAGGCGCAATTCGCGTCGGTCGCTCTCGCGCAGAAAGCCGCGTGCGCTTTCGACGCCTATGGCGCTTAGCCGGGGCTGGTCCGGGTGCAGCCTGTTGAGCGCCTCAGCGCGCTGACCGAGCGCCTGCGTCAATGCCGCTGTCGAGCCCACGGAGGCTAGGAATCCACCGACCTCCGTCGTGGACATGATCGCTTGGTCTTCGGGCCACAGTGCCTGGTGGTCGGCGCTGAGCATCCAGTAGTGGGCGCCGATCTCATTGCTGCCGCGAAAGTCGCGGCCTGCCACGCCGATCACCGTGAACGGCTGTCCGGCAATGCTCAACGGTTGGCCGAGCACGTCCTCGCGGCGCTGGAAGAACCGGGTCCAGCCGCTTTGGCTGAGTACGACTCCGCGACGATCTGATTCATTGGCGGAGTATACGCGGCCGCGTGCGGCCGGGATTCCAGTGAGATCGAAGTAGTTCGACGATACCGCTACGCCAATGCCGCGCAGCACCCGCTCGGTGGCCAGCGGCAGGGTCAGCAATCGCGCGCTGTACAGCCCGTCGACGCCCGACGGCGGATGCTCGACGAGCAGCCTGGCCTGGGCGGCGCTGAATCGAGGACGCTGCCGATCATCCATGTTGTCGCCATACAGGTGGACCCAGCGCTCGACGCGATCAAAGGGCGGCGAGTGATCGCTGTAGGCCGCATACAATCCGTGCAACAGCAGCCCGATGGCCAGCGGCGCGGCCAGTACCACCACTGCGGTCAGAGTGTAGACCGGCGTGGCGCGCAGACTTCGCCAGGCCAGGCGCAGATCGGCGCTTATCCAGTCCGGCCAATGCAGGCCCCGGCTGCGGCGGATCTGATCGCAGTGCAGCTCTAGCATGCCCAGCTCGATGCGCGCTTGCCGTAACGCTTCAGCCCGATCCACTGTTGTCGACTGCAGCTGGTCTGCGCGGGCCTGCAGGTGGAATTCCAGCTCGGCATCGATTTCGCGCTCGAAGCTACGGCGATCGCGCAGGATGGCGACGAGCTGCCGCAGCTGGGCACCCAAGCGCCGGATCATCGCGACGCCTGCTGCGGCTGCGCAGCCAGTACCCTGTCCATCGCCTCGACCAGGCTGCGCCACTGGCTGTGCTCCTGGCGCAGGCGCTCAGCACCGGCCGCGGTGAGCTCGTAGTACTTGGCCTTGCGCCGGTTCTCGGTAACGCCCCAGCGGGTGCTGACCAGACCCTGCGCTTCCAGCCGATGCAGGGCAGGGTAGAGCGCCCCCTGTTCGACACGCAGCAGCTCGCCGGAGCACATCTGGATCCGCTGCAGCACCCCAAAACCGTGCTCGGCGCCAAGCGAGATGGCCTTGAGCGCCAACAGCTCCAAAGTGCCAGGTACTACGTTGTGAGCCACTGTCTTCGCCTAACTTGTTTAGGTGAAGACAGTTTGTCACCTAAGTGAGTTAGGTGAATAGCCCATAGGTCACGGTTAGAAGCTGAACTGGTAGCCGGCCACCAGCTGCCAATCCACCTCCAGCTGCGGACCGTTGAGGTCCTGATCGATGGGCAGCAGCCATTCGACGCCGACCCGATGGCCGCGCAGTTCGGCCTGTCCGGCCCAGTTCAATCCCAGGCCCAGGTCAGTGCGGCTGCCGCCTTGGCGATCCGGGTCGGCAGTCTGCACCGGGGCAACGATGCGGCTGTCGATGCCGTCGATGTGGCCCTGGTCACGCCAGGCCAGGCGCAGCGAGGTGCTAATCGAGTCGCTCCAGCTGCGCGCGATCCAGCCGGTGAGCTGATGCTCGTCGCCCAGCCGGTAGTCTTCGTCGTTGTCGCTGAGGCGGAAAACGCTGCGCTGCTGCACGCCCCAGCTCCAGCCTTGGGCGAATCCGGCGTAGGTCAGACCGATGATGGGATCGTAGCTACCGCTGCCCAGCTGCATGGGGTAGGGCAGGCGCAGGCTGGGACGCATATTCATCGGCGTCAGCACGCTGTCGGTTTCATCAACCGAGCCGGTAGGCAGCGACAGTCCGATGGTGGCGTGCAGCCGACCGTGCTCGTTCTGCTGCAGGCGCCAGAGCAGACTGACGCTGGAATCGCCCAGACCGCTGGACTGGGTGCGGAAGCGACCGAGCTCGGTGCTGCCCATGCCGCCCTGGAAAGTTACGTGGTCCATCGACTTGTCGATGTAGTTGGTCATCACCGCCAGGGTCAGCGCATCATTGATGCCGTACATCAGCCCGAACATGTGCATGTCCATGCTCATCGACAGCGGCACCACGCGCAGTGTCGGTGGTTGTCCGGGGATGCCGAAGAAGCGGTTGCTGATGCTGGTGGCGATGGTTGCGGGGTCGATGTCTCGACCACCGCTCTGGTTGTCCTCCATATCCATGCGCATGTAGCGATAGGACAGCATCCATTCGCCGCGGCCATGGTAGTGATCGGCCATTACCCCGATGGGCGCATGGCTGTCAGCCCGCACCGGGGCGGAATCGATGTGGTCGGCGAGGGCCACCGTGGGCGCAATGGCGCTGGTCAGAGCGATGGCCAACGCGGTGGTAAGGGCGGCGGTACTCATGCGGCTATCCAATGTTGAAAGCCGCAAAGTTTCATCGACCGCAATGGCGACTAGGCCCAACTGCGACAATCGGTCGCACCGCGTGGCGTGAGGTCAGCACTCCGGGCCATGCACAGGCGCGGTCTGCGTGCTCCTATCCTGTGCCCTGAATCCAATCAGTTCAACGTGGGCTTCTTACTCAGCTTGCGCTGCAGGGTGCGGCGATGCATCTGCAGGCGGCGCGCCGCTGCAGAGATATTGCCGTCGCTGTCGGCCAAGGCCTGCTGGATGTGCTCCCACTCGACGCTGGCTAAAGGGGCCATCGCCTGAGGTGCGGATGTTTCGCCCGCTGCCTCAGTGCGTTCGGGAGTACCCGCAATGGCATTGAGTATGGCCTGCAGGTGAGCCGGCTTGGGCAGATAGTCGCTGGCACCGCGTTTGATTGCTTCAACTGCAGTGGCAATGCTGGCGTAGCCAGTCAACACGATGATCCTGGGACGGTCGGCAAGCTTGCGCAGGCGCGGGATGATGTGCAGTCCGCTGTCGCTGCCCAGGCGCATGTCGAGCAGGATCGCGTCGGGCCGGAACAGCCGAGCCAAGCGCAGGGCGTTACTGCCGTCCAGGGCGCATTCCACGTCAAAACCACGCCGGCTCAGTGAGCGATCGAGCTGGGCGACGAACCGCGGATCATCGTCGACGAGCAGGATTCGACGGCTCATGAGCGCTCTCCAACAGTAGTCGACTGAGACAGTCTGGCCACAGGCAACTGAAAAACGGCCCTGGCGCCATTCGATCTGGCCTGTAGCCGCAGTTGCCCGCCGTATTGCTCAACGGTAGCGTGTGACAGCGCCAGGCCGATGCCCATGCCGCCGCTTTTGGTTGAGCGCTGTAAACGACCAGCCAGCGCGTGACGTCCGATGGGCTGATTGCCATCGTCCTCGATCTCGCAGTGCCACAGATCCCGCTCCACCCAGCTGCGCAGGCTGACCTGGCTGCTGCGGTTGGCCAGGCTGGCGTCGGCGGCATTGTCCAACATGGCCTGGAGCAAGTGGGCAAGCGCCGGATCAGCGCGCAGCCGCAGACCTTCGGGCAGGTTGACACGGGTCCGCAGTTCGATCTCTGGTCTCAGCAGCTGCCAGCGATCAATGGTTTGGGCAACAAACTGATCCAGCATCACCGTGGCCTGTCTCGCCGGGTCGGCCTGATGGACCAGCTCACGGACCCGGTCCCGGCACTGGTCGACCAGGGCCAGCGCCGTCTGGGCCTCACGCTGTTGCTCGCCGCGCAGTCCCAGACACAGCTCGTCGATGGCCAAGGTCAGGGTTGCCAGCGGCGTGTTCAAAGAGTGCGCCATGGCCGCGGCGTGCGTGGCCAGTCCGAGGATGCCCTCGTCTCTGGCCGCTTTCACGCGCAGCTTGGCCAGCTCCTGATCCCGTGTCCTCAGTCGGCGCTGCAGGAAGATCAGGCCGCTGGTGAGCAGACCTGCGCTGAGCACGAAATTGACCGCCATGCCCCAAAGATGCAGGTCGATCAGCTGGGCGTGGCGGCCATGGCCGCTTTGCTCAATTCCTGCTACAGGCGCGGAAGCACCCGATAGTACGGCGACCGCGTAGCCGACGATCGCCGCAGCGGCGGTCCAGCCCATCCAGCGCAACGAAAGTGCGGGGGCAGCGAGCACGATGGGCACCAGCAGCAGCGAGGTGAAGGGGTTCACCGCGCCGCCACTCCAGCTGATCATCCAGGTCAGCTGAACGATGTCGAAAAGCAGATGCAAGAAGGCGCGACGCTGATTCTGCACTGAACCCATCGGCGTCAGCCGTTTGCCGACGCTCAGCCACAGGTTGAAAAGCAACAGCGTAGCGGCGCCGAGGATCAACGGCAGTGGTGCGAAGGCCAGGTGGAAGACGCTGAGCGCCAGCCACAAGCCGAACAGCTGTAAGCAGAAGCTGGCCCAGCGCAGCGTCCAAAGTAGGCGAATCAGATCGGGCATCAGCGGTGCAGGCGAGGTTGCGGTACAACCGCTATTGTCGCGCAGTTAGCGCCGTTGCTGATCGCATCGAGGCGTTGCTGGGATCACCCACCGGTCTGGTGTTACCAAAGGGCGTCGGCAGCGGCCGAGCATGGCCCTTGGCGCCAGGACCGTCGAATCTCAGTTGTCGAAGCCGGACGCAAAGATCATCGGACTCATCGCCTCGGCAGCGACAACCGCGCCGTCGCTGTCACCGCGGTTGTTGTTCTGGCGCCGGTAGCCGATGGCGACGGGGGACTGCTCGGCGGCGATCACCACGACCAGCACCGTTGCCACCTCGCCGGCAATCAAAGGTTGGCTGGCGACGACGCTGCCGGCGCTGTCGAGCTGCAGCAGTTCGGTGGAGACTGCGCTCGCGCCAAAGGCGCTGAATTCATTGCGCAGCAGCCATAACCTCTCGGCGCTGTCCAGCGCGATAGCCGGACCGTCGCCGTAGCCGAGCGGCGAGGGATACGAAAATGCC
>JAUIFV010000086.1 GCA_030430155.1 Gammaproteobacteria bacterium | reverse complement strand
GGGCGACAAGTACGGCCTGCGTGAACTGGAAGGGCTGATCGCGCAGGGCTACCGAATGCGCTCGACGAAGATGACCGAGGCCTTCGGCTTCACCCAGTTCAAGGAAAAGCACCCGGAGGCGGTAACCCTGATGGCCTTGGATAGCGAGGGCAAGGCCAGGTTGTTCGACAGCGCCCATCCGCCGAACACTCAAGCCGGCTGGGTGCTGTTCTCGCTGACCCCGCCGGTGCTGGAAACGACGCCGGTTGATCCCCAGCCCAGTGTGCAGACCGGATCAGAAGGCGAGCCCGGCCCGGCAGCGGCGTAAGGCGGATTTGCGTCACGCTGATGTATGAACTGCTGACCCTGCGGGCCGCGCGTTGAGCGACACCAGCCGCTATCAGATCTGGCAGCGCGCCTGGCCGATCATCCTGGCCAATGCGGCGACGCCGCTGCTCGGTCTGGCCGACACCGCAGTGATCGGTAACACCGGCAGCGTCGCCGATCTGGGCGCGATTGCCCTGGGCGCGCTGCTGTTCAACTTCGTCTACTGGGGCTTTGGCTTCCTGCGCATGGGCACGACCGGCTTCACTGCCCAGGCCGACGGCGCGGGCGACTGGGCCGAGGTGCGTGCGGTGCTGGCCCGGTCGCTGATCCTGGGCGCGGGTCTGGCGTTGATGCTGGTCCTTGCGCAGACGCCTATCGTAACCGTCGCCTTGCGGCTGTTCTCCGCCAGCGCCGAGGTGGAGCGGGGCACCGAGAGCTACTTCTATTGGCGAATCCTGGGTGCCCCGGCGGCGCTGGCGACTTTCGCGCTGATGGGCACGCTGGTGGGCTTGGGGCGCAGCGGGCTGCTTCTGCGCGTACAGCTGCTGCTCAATGGGTTGAATATTGCCCTCGATGTGCTTTTTGCCGGGGTCCTGGGCTGGGGCGTGGACGGCATTGCCATGGGCACTGCGCTAGCCGAATGGACCACACTGGGTTTTGCGCTGTACTGGGTACTGGGACTGCTGCAGCGCGAGCGGGATGATCTGCAGGTCCCGTTCTGGCCGCGTCAGCGCATCGCCGACTGGCCGCGCATGCTGCAAACCCTGAGCACCAATCGAGACATCTTCATCCGCACGCTGGCGTTGCTGTTCGCCTTCGCCTGGTTCACGAATCAGGGTGCGCAGTTCGGCGATCGCATCCTTGCCGCCAACCACCTGCTGATGCAGTTCATCGCCTTCAGCGCCTATTTCCTCGACGGCTATGCCTTCGCCGTGGAGTCGATGGTGGGCAAGGCCATCGGTGCCGGACGGCGCGGTGTGTTCGATCAGGTGGTGCGCCGATCCAGCGAATTGGCGCTGGGCACCTCGGCAGCATTGGCCATGGGCTTGCTGCTAGCCGGCGGCATCTTGATCGGCGCGCTGACCGATCTGGAGCCAGTGCGTGCCGAAGCCCTGCGCTTCCTGCCCTGGGCGGCGCTCTATGTGCTGCTGTCCTTTGCAGCCTTCCAGCTGGATGGGATCTTCATTGGAGCCACGCGGTCGGCCGATATGCGCAACGCGGCTGTCGTCGCCACAGCGGTCTTTCTGCTCAGCGACTGGCTGCTGACGGCGCAGTGGGGCGCGCACGGCTTGTGGTGCGCCTTCGTGGTCTATGTGGTGGTGCGGGCGTTGACGTTGCTGTTCTATTTGCCGGGGTTGCGGCGCGACATCTAGCCCGCTGCTTCGGTGAGTGAGCTGCCGCGACGCCTGACGAGTCGGCTTGCTCGCTATCTTGCCGTCACCCCGGCGAACGCCGGGGTCCAGTGGCCATGCTGCACGCTGCGAAGTCGCTGGATCCCGGCTCAAGGCCGGGATGACGGGCGATGCTCATTCCCGACCAGATGACAGCCTTTGCACCCGTAGGAGCGTGCTTGCACGCGATCAGAACCAACAACTTGCGGCGAAACCATCATCCATCGCGAGCAAGCGCGCTTCTGCCATAGAAAGTAGCCACTGTTCGACGAACGTTAGCGCTGTCGTGCCTTAGGCAAGAGCGCTTCGAGCTGATCGCGCCCAAAAAAAGAGCCGGCGTTGCGCCGGCTCTTGGTGTCGCGTTACATCGGCAGCCCTTAAGCCGCCTGCGCCGCTGCCGGATCGGGCGCCTTGGCCAGCTCGCGTAGCACGTAGGGCAGGATGCCGCCGTGGCGGTAGTACTCGACTTCCTTGGGCGTTTCCAGCATCACCCGCACCTCGAACTCCTTGACGCTGCCGTCGGCGTCGCTGGCGGTGACCTTCAGGGTCTTGCCGGTGCCGTCGCCGATGCCGTCGAAGCTGTAGGTCTCGCTGCCGTTGAGGCCCAGCGAGGCAGCATTCTGGCCGTCCTTGAAGCAGCACGGCAGGACGCCCATGCCGACCAGATTGGAGCGATGGATGCGCTCGAAGCTCTCGGCGATGACGATCTTCACGCCCAGCAGCAGGGTGCCCTTGGCCGCCCAGTCGCGCGAGGAGCCGGTGCCGTATTCCTTGCCGGCGATGACCACCAGCGGGATCCCTGCGGCCTGGTACTCCATGGAGGCGTCGTAGATGCTGCTGACTTCGCCGCTGAGCAGATTCATGGTGAAGCCGCCTTCGGTACCGGGCGCCAGCTGGTTGCGCAAACGAATGTTGGCGAAGGTGCCGCGCATCATCACCTCGTGATTGCCGCGCCGTGAGCCGAAGGAGTTGAAGTCCTTGGCTTCCACGCCGTGCTCGACCAGATACTGACCGGCCGGGGTGTCGGTCTTGAACGAGCCCGCCGGAGAGATGTGGTCGGTGGTGATGGAATCGCCCAGCAGGGCCAGCACGCGGGCGCCCTTGACGTCGCTGGTGGGCGTGGTTTCGGCGCTCATGCCTTCGAAGTAGGGCGGATTCTGCACGTAGGTGGATTCGGCGTCCCACTCGTACAGATCGCCGTCGGCGGCAACCACCGACTGCCAGCGCTCGTCGCCGCGGAACACGCCTTCATAGCTCTCGCGGAATTGCTCGGCGCTGATGCTGCGCTGGATGGTCTCGGCAATCTCGCGATTGGTGGGCCAGATGTCGCGCAGATAGACCGGCTTGCCGTCGCTGCCGGTGCCCAGCGGGTCGGTGGTCAGGTCGATGTCCACGGTGCCGGCCAGGGCATAGGCCACCACCAGCATCGGCGAGGCCAGATAGTTCATTTTCACTTCGGCATGCACGCGACCTTCGAAGTTGCGGTTGCCCGAGAGCACCGAGGTGGCGACCAGGTCGCCGTCGGCGATGGCCTTGCTGACCGCTTCGGGCAGAGGGCCGGAGTTACCGATGCAGGTGGTGCAGCCATAGCCGACCAGATAGAAGCCCATCGCCTCCAAATCGTCGAGCAGGCCGGCGCGCTTGAGGTAGTCGGTGACCACCAGGGAGCCCGGCGCCAGCGAGGTCTTCACCCAGGGCTTGATCTTCAGTCCCTTGGCCGCAGCGTTGCGCGCGACCAGACCCGAACCCAGCATCACCGCCGGGTTGGAGGTGTTGGTGCAGGAGGTGATCGCCGCGATAACGACTGCGCCGTCCTTGACCTCGACCTTGCTGCCGTCGTGCTCCATGGTCGCCACGCCGGGACGCGAGACCTTGCCCTTGGCCGCGCGCGATTCGGCAATCGGCGCCAGATGCTTGCGATAATCGGCCTGCATGTCTTCCAGCAGCACCCGATCCTGCGGCCGCTTGGGTCCGGCCAGGGAAGGCTTGACCGTGGCCAGATCCAGCTCCAGCACCGCGCTGTACTCGGGGTTGGGCGAATCGTTGTCGTCGAAGGTGCCCTGGGCCTTGGAGTAGGCCTCGACCAGCGCGACCTGGTCGTCGCTGCGGTCGGACAGGCGCAGATAGCGCAGGGTGTCTTCGTCGATGGGGAAAAAGCCGCAGGTAGCGCCGTATTCGGGGGCCATGTTGGCAATGGTGGCGCGATCGGCCACCGGCAGTCCGCGCAGGCCCTCGCCGAAGAACTCGACGAACTTCTGCACCACGCCGTGCTTACGCAGCATCTGGGTGACGGTGAGCACCAGGTCGGTGGCGGTGGCGCCCTCGGGCAGACGGCCGTAGAGGCGGAAGCCCACGACTTCCGGGATCAGCATGGTGCTGGGCTGGCCAAGCATGGCCGCCTCGGCTTCGATACCGCCCACGCCCCAGCCGAGCACGCCGATGCCGTTGACCATCGTGGTGTGCGAATCGGTGCCGAACAGGGTGTCGGGGAAGGCCTGCAGTTCACCGTCCACCTCACGCGAAAAGACGGTGCGAGCCAGGTATTCCAGGTTGACCTGATGGACGATGCCGGTGCGCGGCGGCACCACCTTGAAGTTGTCCAGGCTGTTCTGACCCCAGCGCAGGAAGGCATAGCGTTCCTTGTTGCGGTTGAACTCGATCACCGCGTTCAGGTCCAGCGCGCCGGCGTTGCCGAAGCTGTCCACCTGCACCGAGTGATCGATGACCAGCTCTACCGGAATCAGCGGATTGATCTTCTGCGGGTTGCCGCCCAGGTTCTTCATGGCATCGCGCATCGCGGCCAGATCGACCACGCAGGGCACGCCGGTGAAGTCCTGCAGCACCACGCGGGCGGGCATGAAGGCGATTTCGTGGGTGCTCTTGGTCTTCGGATCCCAGGCCATCACCGCTTCGATATCGGCCTTGGTGACGTTTACCCCGTCCTCGTGCCTGAGCAGATTCTCCAGCAGTACGCGCAGCGAGTAGGGCAGCCGCGAGACCCGATACTTCTCCTCCAGTACCTTGAGACTGCGGTAGTGATAGGTCTTGCCGGCGACGTCCAGGGTGGCGCGGGTGCCGAAACTGTCAAGCATAGGAGGGCTCCAAAGCGGTAGAGGTGGGCGCGCCAGCGGGCGCAAATAAGCTGCTTATTATGACTTAAAGCCAGGGTGTAGATGAACTTTCGGCTTGGTTCAGGCCGCCTGCTGCGAAGCGCTTTGACTATTCCATGGCCCCTTTGCGTGGTGCGGAACGCCCCGTCACGCATGGTTGCATGGCTTAACCAAGTCTTAAGCGCTCATCGGTCCAAGCCGGGCCAGCCTCCGTGCCAGCGGTCCGGTGTTCTATCCTTTGCAACCCGCACGGCCGCTATGCCGTGGTCGCATACGGAGGACTTCCATGAGCAACTCAGCCCTTACCGCCGCATTGCTGTTGGCCCTGAGCATCGCTGGCGCGACCAGTGCCCAGGCCCAGACCGGCGACTATTGCAATCGCCCCTGGCCAATAGTGATCCCTTCTGGCGACGCCGTCGGCAAGGACGAACTGCTGAAGATTCAGCGCGACGTCAAAAAATACATGGAAGGCGGCGATGCTTACTTGGCCTGCCTCAAGCGCGAAGAGGAACTGGTCCCGGAAGATCCCTACAATCCCAACTCCGCCGCCGAGCAAGAGGCGATCCGCGCCCGTAAGCACAACGCGATGATTGACGAGATGGAACTGGTCGCCGCCCGCTTCAACGCCGCCGTCGAGGCGCACAAGGCCGCCAACGAGGGCTCGTAGCCAAGCGCATCGAGGCTATCACCAGGGGATGGTCTTGCCCTCGAAGTCGAAAAAGCGCCCGTTCCGTTCGGAATCGAGTTCGCCAATGACCTTGACCAGCCCAGCGACGGACTCGTCGGTGCTGTAGGTGGCATTTTCACCACCCATATCGGTGCGCACCCAGCCCGGATGCAGGGCGACAACGACAAAGCCTTCCGGCGCCAGCTCCACGCTCAGCGACTTGGTGAACTGATTCAGCGCCGTCTTGCTGGCCCGGTAGGCGTACCAGCGTCCGCTGGAGTTCTCGATGCTGCCCATCTGTGAGGACATGTTGACGATGCGCTTGTCCTTGCCGGCGCGCAGGTTGGGTAGCAGCGCCTGGGTCACCCGCAGCGGACCAAAGGCATTGACCCTGAAGGTGCGCTCCATGGTGTCGAAATCGATCTTGTCCAGGCTCACATCGGCGCGGTCGAAGATGCCGGCGTTGTTGATCAGAATGTCGATGGCCACCCCGTCGAGCCGCTCGGCCAGGGCCGCCACGCTGGCCGCATCGGTAACGTCCAGCTGTTCCACCCGTGCGCCCGCTTCACGCAGCTCGTTGGCCTGTTCCGGTCGACGTGCGGTGCCGATGACCTGATAGCCTAGCTCGCGGTAGGCGCGCGCATACTCCAGACCGATGCCGCGATTGGCGCCCGTGATCAGCACGGTGCTGGATTCTTCGGCATAGGCAATCCGGTAGCCGATCAGCAGCAGGGTGGAAATCAGCAGGATTTGCAGCGCTTTCATGGTCACACCTGTAAGACTGGATCGAGACAGGTTAGCAACTTCAGGGCACGGGCAGCATGGATCGTAAGTACCAAATGTCAGCGCTGGCGGTCCGATAGCGATGGTGGCCTACTTCCGCGCCTGGTTCGCCATCACCCAGCGTGCCGTCACCATCTGGTTGGAATCACAGGCGTTCGTCTACGCGGCGGCGCTGGCCTTTTTCACCGTCTTCTCCATAGCGCCCGTGGTCATCGTGGCGGTGGCGGTAGTCGGCCTGGTGCTCGGTGAAGATGCCGCCACTGGTCGGATCATGGCCGAGCTGGAGGGCACCATTGGTCCGCAGGCGGCCGAGTTCGTGCAGGTCGCGGTGCAGAGTACGCAGGTCGACTCCAAGGGCTTGTGGCCGACCGTGCTGGGCGTAGCCCTGATCATCCTCGGTGCCACCACCGTGTTCGGGCAGATGCAGACCGCGCTGAATGCAATCTGGGATGTGATCGCCAAGCCCTCGCGCAGCGGGCTGCTCAAACTGCTGCTGACCCGGCTGATGTCGCTGACCATGCTGCTGGTGATCGGCTTCGTGATGCTGGTTTCGCTGCTGCTGAGCATCGTGGTGCGGGCGCTGGTGGCCTATGCCGACGAGTGGCTGCCGGTGGGCGAAAGCCTGCTCATCGCCGCCGATCTGGGGCTGTCCATCGGCCTGGCGACGCTGCTGTTTGCGGCCATCTTCCGCATCCTTCCCGATGTCGTGCTGAGCTTCCGCGACGTCTGGCTGGGCGCGCTGATCACCGCGCTGCTGTTCACCCTGGGCCGCAGCGTAATCGGCATTTACCTGGCCAATTCCGCCGCATCGTCAGCCTACGGCGCCGCCGGGTCGCTGGTGCTGCTACTGATGTGGGTGAACTACACCTCGCTGATCCTGCTTTTCGGCGCTGCCTTCACCCGCGCCTACCTGGAGGCCGATGAGCGCGTGATCATGCCGCGGCGAATGGCGATACGCGTGCATCGGCAGCTGGTCGAGGACGATGTGGTCGCGAGCTGAGCAATGGTTCGGCCCAATCGTTGCGGGATTGCCCATCCTCCAAACCAACGCCAAGGATTTGGGACTTGCAAGCATCGCGCTGCACTAGTCTCTTTCCCCGATCTGGATGCCATGGGGAATGACAATGAGAATACTGAGATGGTGCCTGCTCACGGCGGCGGCATGCGGACTCGCATTCAGCGCGGCGGCGGCCAACGTGCAGTCAGACGGCGTGGCCGAAGGCGCGCCCCAGGAGCTCGCGCACTGGTCTTCCATGATCGGTCAATGGGCTATCACCAGCGAATCGCTGCGGCCCGATGGCTCTGCGTGGGATCCGGGGCCGAACGCCGACTGGGACTTCTACTGGTCTTTCGATGGCTGGGGGATTCAGGACTACTGGGTCTCACCGCCAAAGAGCGAAGCGGTGGAAGACGAGAGCAAGCGGCAGCGCGGAATCAACTTGCGCACCTATCAGCCCGAAGACCAGCAGTGGGTCATGACCTGGCTCACGCCGATGTCAAAGAAGCCGCAAAACTTCACCGCCAGCTCCGATGGCGAAAGCATCGTGATGCGTGGGAGCGAGCTCAATCCCCAGGGCTACCACACCCGGATCACCTTCTTCGATATGCAGTCCGACAGCTTCGAGTGGAAGATGGAATGGTCCAAAGACGAAGAGAGCTGGCGCGAGGTGTTTCGGATCCATGGGACCCGAAAGTAGTCGGGTCAGCGTTGTTGCTCAGCTTGGGTTTGTCGCCGGTGCATGCTCGACCATCAGTCTTGCCGCCTTGCCGGATTGGTCGATGATCCGACGCAGCCCGCTGAGGCGGTCCAGGATCCGCACCAGCGCAGTGGCGCTGAGTTGACCACGGCTGCCCAGTCGCAGGAGTTCGCTCTTGGCGTGCTGATAGGCCTCCTCAAAGGACTGCAGCAGTTCGCCAAGTTCGGCTGCCGCAACAGCATCGGCCTGCGCCGGGTCCGTTGCATCCAGCACCCGATCGGCAGCCAGACGCGGCTCGATCAGCACCGCAACGACTGCGGCGTCGAGTCTGGATTCGCTGGCCGTTCGGGCCACCTCCTCGGCGCGCTCGGCGACACCGCGGTAGTACTGGGCGATGCGTACCGCCGGCGCCAGCGCGCCCTCGATCTCCGTGTCGCCAGCGGCCGAAATCCCCGGCACGAACTCCATAATCGCCGTGCCCAGCCGCTCCAGCGCATCGCGGTCGGCGTCCAGATCGACGTCCTTGCCGCCTTCGCTGCTCAGCGCCGCCCGCGCCATCCGCTGAGCGATGCCGCCCATCCGGCGCAGTTCCAGATACAGCGCATCCACGGCCAGCTTCGGCGTTTCCAGCACGTGTCGATCGATGTGCTGCGGCCGTGCCTCATCGGCGCGCTCGGCGGCGCCGACATGCGCCTCCAGCCAGCTCACCAATCGCGATAGCAAAGGCCAAATCGCAATAATGCCGAGCAGATTGACCAGGGTATGCAGCACCGCCAGCACCGTAGCCGGCAGCTGACTGCCACCCAGGCCGACCACCATCGATTCCGACAGCGCCAGCAGCCAGGGCAGGGTCAACAAGGCCACCGCGCCGGCGACCAGATTGAAGACCACATGCGCCGCCGCGGTGCGCTTGGCCGCCGCCGTCGCCCCGATGGTCGCCAGTACCGCCGTGGAAGTGGTGCCGATATTGGCGCCAACCACCACCGCAGCCGCCGCCGACAGCGGCAGCACGCCCTGCGCCGCGGCGGTCAGGGTGATCGCCAGCGCCGCGCTGGAGGACTGCATCAACACCGTCAGCAGCACACCTACCGCGGCGAAGATCGCAATCCCAGCAGGCCCGTCGGCGCGCAGACTGGCCAGATCCACCGACGCGCCCAGACCGTCAAAGGCCGCTTTCAGCGTGTCCAGACCCAAAAAGAACACCCCAAAACCCACCAGCGCCTGCCCCAGCGCGGCGCGCCGCGCGCTGGCCATCACCCACAGCCCCATGCCAAGCGCAATCGCCGGCATCGCCAGCTGCTTCAGATCCAACGAAAACCCGACCAGCGCCACGATCCACGAAGTCAGCGTAGTTCCCAGATTGGCACCCAGGATCAGCCCCACCGCCTGACCCAGGCTGAGCAGCCCCGCATTGACGAAGCCAATCGTCGCAAAGATCACCGCGCTGCTCGATTGCACCAACGCCGTCACCAACGTCCCCGAAGCCGTCGCCCGCAGCCGACTACCGGTCGCCGCGATCAACAAACTGCGCAGCGACGGCCCCGCGGCGATCTTCAACCCGTCGCTCATCAACCGCATCCCCAGCAGGAACAGGCCGACGCCGCCAAGGAAGGTGATTGCGCCGGTCATTGGGGCTCCGCTTTTGCGTGAACGTACATCCTACGAAAACACAAATTGAGCGACATTGCGCTACCGGGACCAAACAAAAAAGCCGGCCACCAGGGCCGGCTTTTTCGTTGAACTTTGGTGGAGCGGAGGAGGATCGAACTCCCGACCTTCGCATTGCGAACGCGACGCTCTCCCAGCTGAGCTACCGCCCCACGAAAACGGTGAGCCGCGCATGGTGCCGGTTGCGGTGAGACTCGTCAAGCCCAATTTGCGCTGGCGCGGCGGCACGGGCTTGATGGCCTGGGAGAATCCTCCTTGTCGTGACACTTGGTAACAAGAGGAGTGCAGGCTGCGCGATCTCTGCCCGTAAGCAACAGCTTGCACGCGTCTGAGTTGCGGCTGGGGCCGCGGCCGGTTGCTGGAGGTGCGAGATGGGTATCAATGTCCTGGACGAGAAGATCGTCAAGCTGTTCAACGACTCACCAACGTGGTTTCGAAACTGCATCTACGTGCTGGTGGTCATCACCGCGACGTTCTATGTGCTGATTCCGAATGAAATCGGCGGCGTGGTCGAGGAGGTGGGGTCAGGGGGTGAACGCAGCGCGGCGGGTGATCTGATGGTCAGCGCGGTGCGCGGGTCGGTGCGCTACTACGTCAACTCTACGCAGGACGGCACCTGGCGGATCCTCTCGCCGAGCCGACTGCCGGGGGCGCATGAGATCGACTTTCGCTCCAGCCACACGCCGCTGCAGGTGCTGGGGACGATCACTACTTGCTATGCCGATTTCCTGCCCGGGGCGACGATCAAGGTGAACCATACGCCGGACGGCGATGGCACGGCGATAGTCCGCGTCGATGCCAACTGCGAGATCGATGCGGCGGACGATGTGGCCGCGGCGCGCTTTGAGATGCCGCGGCTGGCGCTGATCAGCAGCGCTCAAGCGCAGGTGGTGGTAAAGGAGCTGGATCTGCGGCGGATCGATAAGCAACTGCAGCAAATTGAAGCGGCCGCTCCGGCGGTGAAGCCGCCGAATCCGCCGATGCCGACCATTCCGTCGGAGCTGCAGGAAGCGGGCATCGAGCAGCGCGATCTGATCCAGGCCAGCGTCAATCCGGCTCCGCGCGAGTACCTGGGGCGCACTCTGGTGCTGAAATCGGTGGCCGATACGCCGAGCGTCTATCTGCACGTCGGCAGCGTCAATGCCGCCGGTGACTGGGAGGCACAAAAGGTGAAGCGCGTCGATGAGTTGGCGCAGGGTGCGTTGGCCAGTGGCGATGTGATTCGCGCCGACGTCCCCCTCAATCTGCGTGAAGACTATATCCGCCGCGGCTTTTTTGGCTGGCGCAACGCCGAAAAGGTTGGGCAGGCCAAGCCGGGCGACACCTTCGTGATCAAGGGCTCCAAGCTGATCGGCAACCACCTGTGGGTGGAGGCGGCGGCGGTGGAGATCGACGAATGAATACGATTGCCCGCCGAGTTAGAAGAGATCGAACTGCAGCCCGTCACGCTCGTTGTCCCAAACCGTGCTGAACACCCACCAGCGGTCGTGCTCCAGGCACAGCTGGATGCTGTTGGCGCCGCGCTTGATGATGATCGGCGACTCAGGCGAGGGGCGGGCGTCGTAGCGGCTCCAGATGTGGGCAACTTGGCCGAAGCGCTGCAGACGCTGGTCGGTTTCGACCTCGAAGAAATCGTTCTCGGCGAAGTAGGGGCTGACGTCGGCGATGTATTCCTCGACGCTGAAGATCTTTGCGCTGGTGCTGCCGTCGTCATTGACCACGGTGCGCAGGCTGTGCGCTCGCGGATGCTGCAGGTAGCGGAAGCGATCCCAGTCGCGCGGCGCGCCGGCCGGGCCGGAAATGCATTCGTAGATCGCGCGGACCAGGCGGCTGGGGTCGGTGACGTCGTCTTGCCATTGCGGGTTCATGGTCGTTCTCGGATTGCTGGCGTGTCGGCGATGCTACCTGCGCGATTGGTCCAGTCCCATGTGCCGATTGGCCACCGCCTGCGCGGCCGTAGTGCTCGTTACTCCCTTGCCGTCACCCCGGCGAACGCCGGGGTCCAGCGACATTGCGGCATGCCCGAATTGCGCTGGATCCCGGCTCAAGGCCGGGATGACAATTGTTTCAGCCGGGATGACGAGTGTTTCAGCTGACTTACTCGCAGACCTTGATCGGCTGGTCAATCTGCTCCAGCTCGGTGCCGGCTTCGGTAGTCACGCTGCGCAGCATGCCGCGCTGGCGGAACTGCGGATGCTCGGCGGCCTGGAGCAGGTCCAGCACCGGCTCGGCGCAGGCGTCTATCTGCTCGAACAGCGCTTGCCAATGTGCCAACGGCTGCGCGGCAATCAGCTCGGCGAGGTCGCGCTTGAGTTCGGCGATCTGTGCCGGATCGCTGCTGGCGACCCGCGGCAGCCAGTGTTCGCGGCCGATCGCGGTGAAGAAGGCGATGACGAACTTGGGCTCCAGACCACCCACCGCCAGATGGCCGCCGTCTGCGGTGCGGTAGTAGTCGTAGACGTGGCCGCCGTTGAGCGGCTCGCCGCCCGGCGCTGGGGCCTTGCCGCTGGCGAGGGCGTTGGCGCCGAACATGGCGTTGGTGGCGAAGGCGCAGTCGGCGATGGCGACGTCCAGATGGCAGCCGACCCCGCTGCTGCGGCGGGCGTTGACCGCGGCGAGCAGCCCCAGCGCGGCGTGGTGGGCGCCAACGCAGTCGGCGACCTGCGCGCCGGAGAGCACCGGTCCGGTCTCGGCGCGACCGCTGTAGCTGGCCAGCCCGGACAGGGCCAGATAGTTGATGTCGTGCCCGGCGCGATCGGCCAGCGGACCGCTTTGGCCGTAGCCGGTCAGCGACAGGTAGATCAGCCGCGGGTAGCGTTCTTTGAGCGTCGCGTAGTCCAGCCCCAGCCGCGCCATCACCCCAGGCCGAAAGCTCTCGACCAGGATGTCCCGGTCGGCCAGCAGTTCATGCACCTGGGCGATCCCAGCCGGGTCCTTCAGATCAATGGTGACGCTGCCCTTGCTCCGATTGATGCTCCGATGCGCCGCCGACTGCCCGTCCACCAGCGGCGGCAGATGCAGCAGCAAATCATTCCGCGCCGGCGACTCCACCCGCAGCACATCCGCTCCCAGATCGGCCAGCAGATGGGTCGCGTAGGGGCCGGGGAAGAGGGGGGAGAAGTCGAGGAGGGATAGGTCGGATAGGAAGCGTTCAGGATTCATCGTGGGATTCGGCTTCGGTCGAGAGTATTGGCTGGTTTTACGTGATTACGTTTTACGTTTTACGTTCAGGAGCGAGGGTGGAAGATGCGGATCCTTGGGTGTTTTGGCTTCGCTCGAAAATGTCGGCTGGTTTTACGTTGTTACGTTTTACGTTTTACGTTGAAAAGCAAGAGCACAAGCCACGATTTGTAAGCTCTGCTTTTGCTCTTACGTAAAACCTAAAACGTAAAACCTAAAACCGTCCCCGGAGGTGCAGCAACCCGCCTCTGCGCCGCGTCACCTGCGAAAGATCCCGTGCCCGCCGTTGCCTACCCGAGCCCCATCGCCCTGGCAATAATCAACTTCATGATCTCGTTGGTCCCCGCGTAGATGCGCTGCACCCGTGAATCCACAAAAGCGCGGGCAATGGGGTATTCGGTCATGTAGCCGTAGCCGCCGTGCAGCTGCAGGCATTCGTCCATGACCCGGAACTGCAGGTCGGTGCCTTTGAGCTTGGCCATGGCCGCGGTGGGGACGTCCAGCTTCTCTTCCAGATGCAGTTCCACGCAGCGGTCGAGGAAGGCGCGCATCACCTGGACTTCGGTGGCCAGATCGGCGAGCACGAACTGGGTGTTTTGGAAGGTGCCGATGTTGCTGCCGAATGCCTTGCGCTCCTTGACGTATTTGAGGGTCCAGGCCAACGCCGCTTCGCAGCTGGCGATGGCGTTCAGCGCCACGCTGAGACGTTCCTGCGGCAGCTCCTGCATCAGGTAGACGAAGCCGCGACCCTCTTCGCCGAGCAGCGCGTCAGCGGGCAGGTCGACGTCGTTGAAGAACAGCTCGGAGGTGTCCTGCGCCTTCATGCCGATCTTGTCCAGATTGCGGCCGCGCTCGAAACCCTCGACTTCGTCGGTCTCCACCACGAACAGGCTGATGCCCTTGGCGCCGCTGCCGGCGCTGGTCTTGGCCACGACGATGATCAGATTGGCGTGCTGGCCGTTGGTGATGAAGGTCTTGGAGCCGTTCAAGCGCCAGCCGTCATCGGTGCGCACCGCCTGGCTGCGGATGGCCTGCAGGTCGGATCCGGTGCCGGGCTCGGTCATCGCGATGGCGGTGACCAGATCGCCGCTGACGCAGCGCGGTAGCCAGCGCTGCTTCTGCGCTTCGCTGCCGTAGCGCTGGATGTAGGGCACGACGATGTCGCTGTGCAGGCCCCAGCCGATGCCGGACAGGCCCTGGTTGGCGATCTCCTCGGTGATCACCACGTTATAGCGGAAATCGGCGCCGGCGCCGCCGTACTCGGGCGGCAGGGTGGGGCACAGAAAGCCCTGTTCGCCGGCCTTCTTCCACAGCGCGCGGTCGGTCTGGCCGTCCTTCTCCCACTGCGCGTGGTAGGGCTCGGCCTCGGCGGCCAGGAAGCGACGCACCGCGTCGCGGAGCATTTCGTGTTCTTCGTTGAAGAGGGTGCGGGGAATCATCGGGCGATCGTTCCTTGATCAGTCGGCAAAGGGGGTGTCGTCAGCGGCGCGCCGGCGCAGTGAATCGGGCACTGCAAAACGCTCGCCATAGCGTTCGGTGAGTTCATCGGCGCGGGCCACAAAGGCGCTCAGCCCGGTCTGATTGATGAACTGCAGCACGCCGCCGCTCCAGGCCGGGAAGCCGATGCCGAAGATGGAGCCGATGTTGGCGTCGCGGACGTCCTTGAGCACGCCCTCGTCCATGCAGCGCACCGACTCGATGGCCTGGATGTAGAGCATGCGGTCGCGCACGTCCTGATCGTCGATCGGCTCGTCGGCGGGCGGGTAGCGGGTGGCCAGCTCCGGCCACAGGCGCTTGGGCGCGTCGGCC
Organism: Gammaproteobacteria bacterium; assembly: GCA_030430155.1. Taxonomy (GTDB): domain Bacteria; phylum Pseudomonadota; class Gammaproteobacteria; order Xanthomonadales; family SZUA-5; genus SZUA-5. The sequence continues at coordinate 5,667 of JAUIFV010000086.1, read as the reverse complement.
GGGTAGTCGTAGAAGCCGGCGCCGGTGGATTTGCCTTGGCGCTCGGCGGCGAGCATGGCGTCGACCACCGCATCGGCCGGGTGCACCGGAGCCGGCTTGCCTTCGGCGGCCAGCGCGGCGGCGGTCTGCGCGCGGATCTTCGCCGGCAGGGTCAGGGTGACCTCGTCAATCACCGCCAGCGGGCCGACCGGATAGCCGGACTGCAGGGCGATATTCTCCACCCGCGCCGCGCCCACGCCTTCACCAAGCATGGCAATGCCTTCCATGGTGTAGGTGCCGAACACGCGCGAGGTGAAAAAGCCGCGGCTGTCGCCGACCACGATCGGCGTTTTGCCGATCTGCAGGACGAAATCGTACGCACGGGCGAGGGTTTGCCGGTCGGTCTGCGCGCCGCAGATGATTTCCACCAGCGGCATCTTTTCGGCCGGCGAGAAGAAGTGCAGGCCGATGAACTGATTGGGTCGGACCGAGGCCTTGGCCAGCCCGGTGATCGGCAGGGTGGAGGTGTTGGAGGCGTAGATGGCCTCGCTGCCGATCACGCTTTCGGTCTCGGCGGTGACCTTGGCCTTCAGCGATTGATCTTCGAATACCGCCTCGATGATCAGCTCGCAGCCGGCCAGATCGCTTGCCTTCGCGGTAGGCTGGATCCGCGCTAGCGCGGCGTCGCGCTTGTCGGCGCTCATCTTGCCGCGCGAGACCCGCTTGCCCAGCACCTTCTCGCTGTAGGCCTTGCCGCGCTCGGCGGCGGCCTGGTCGACGTCCTTGAGCACGACCTCCACGCCGCGCATCGCGCAGGCGCAGGCAATGCCGGCGCCCATCATCCCGGCGCCCAAGATGCCGACCTTGGCAATGCGCGATGGCTCGATGCCGTCCGGCCGTCCGGCGCCGCGCTTGATCGCGTTGAGCTGGTGCCAGAAGGTGCCGATCATATTCTTGGCCACCTGACCGGCGGCAAGCGCGGTCAGATAGCGTGATTCGATGCGCGTTGCGGTGTCGAAATCCACCTGCGCACCTTCCACCGCAGTGCTGAGGATGGCTTCGGGTGCCGGATAGCAACGCTGGGTCTTGGCGGTGAGCATCGCCGGCGCGACCACCAGCATCGGCGCCAGCTTGGGTGAGCTGGGCGAGCCGCCGGGCATCCGGTAGCCGCTGGAATCCCAGGGCTGACGCGAGTTCGGGTTGTCGGCGATCCACTGCTCGGCGGCGCCGACCAGCTCATCAGCGCTGGCTACGGTCTGATGGATCAATCCCAGCTTGACGCCGTCGGCCGGAGAGAACTGCTTGCCTTCGATCAGATAGGGCAGGGCATTCTGCAGGCCAAGCAAGCGGGTCATGCGAATCACCCCGCCGGCGCCCGGGAGCAGGCCCAGCGTCACTTCGGGCAGGCCGAGTTTGAGCTTGGGGTCATCCACGGCGATGCGGCAGTGGCTCATCAGGCACAGCTCCCAGCCGCCGCCCAGCGCCGCGCCGTTGATGCAGGCCACGATCGGCTTGCCGAGGGTCTCGATGCGGCGCATGGCCGCTTTGAGTTCCTGGATGCCGGCATAGAACTCCGCGGCGTTTTCGGGCTGGATCCGGATCAGCGTGTCCAGGTCACCGCCGGCGAAGAACATCGCCTTGGTCGAGCGCAGGATCACCCCGCGAAGGTCGCTCTCGGCCGCGACCTGTTCGCTGGCGGCAATGAAGTCGCGCTGGAAGGCCTCGTTCATCAGGTTGGCGCTGCCCGGCGCATCGAAAATCAGGTGAACGATGCCGTCGCGCTTTTCGTATTTGATAGTGCTCATGCTGCTCATCCGGCAATCCTCTCGATGATCGTGGCTATGCCCATGCCGCCGCCCACACACAGCGTTCCCAGACCGTAGCGGCCACCTCTGGCTTCCAATTCATCGAGCAAGGTGCCGATGATGATCGCGCCGGTGGCGCCCAGTGGATGGCCCATCGCTATCGCGCCGCCGTTGACGTTGATCTTCTCGCTGGGTACTCCCAGCTCGCGCTGGAAACGCAGCACCACCGCGGCGAAGGCCTCGTTGACCTCGAACAGATCGATGTCGTCCACGCTCAGTCCCGCGCGCTGCAGCGCCTTCTTTGATGCCGGCGCCGGTCCGACCAGCATGATGGTCGGGTCGGTGCCGATCACCGCGGCGGAAACGATGCGTGCGCGGGGGCGCAGGCCGAGGCGCGCGCCGGCCGCCGTACTGCCGATCAGCAGCGCCGCTGCGCCGTCGACGATGGCCGAGGAGTTGCCGGCGTGGTGCTGGTGATCAATGCGCTCCACCTGCGGGTAGCGCAGCTTGGCAACGGCGTCGAATCCGAGTTCGCCGGGCTGCACGAAGCTGGGCTTGAGGCCCGCCAGCGAGGCGACGCTGCTGTCGGCGCGGATCATCTCGTCGTTGTCGAGGATGGTCAGGCCGTTCTGATCGCGGACCGGGATCACCGAATTGGCAAAGGCGCCGCGGGACCAGGCGGCAGCGGCCTTTAGATGGGAGTCGGCGGCGAAGGCATCCAGCTGCTCGCGGCCAAAGCCTTCCAGGGTGGCGATCAGATCGGCGCCCACGCCCTGCGGCACGAAGCCCAGGTTCAGCGAGGTCTGCGGGTCCATCGCCCAGGCGCCGCCATCGGCGCCGATGGGCACCCGCGACATCGACTCCACGCCGCCAGCAACGATCAAATCCTCCCAGCCCGAGCGCACCTTGGCCGCGGCCAAGTTCACCGCTTCCGAACCCGAGGCGCAGAAGCGGTTGAGGGTGAAGGCGGCGACGTCGTCGCTCCAGCCGGCTGCGCTGACCGCGGTCTTGGCGATGCAGGCGCCCTGATCGCCGATCTGGCTGACGCAGCCCATGATCACGTCGTCCACCTGTTCGGTGGGCAGGCGGTTGCGCTTGGCGAGCTCGCGCAGCAGATCGGAAAGCAGGGTGACCGGTTTGACTTCGGCCAGCGCACCGCTGGCCTTGCCGCGCCCGCGCGGGGTGCGGATGGCGTCGTAGATGTAGGCTTCGGTAGTCATGGACTGATGCCGCAGGCTGGGAAAACCCATACCTTAGCGGTGACCCGACTGCGCCGACCATGACCGGAGTGCGCAGATGGATTGGCTTAAGCCGAAGCGTTGCCTGCCCGTAGCCGCATCACATACCACCAGCCCAGCCCGAACGCGGCGCAGTAGACCGCGAAGGCGCACAGCGCGGCCAGGATGTGCGGCCACAGCTGGCCGCCGCCGTGGGCCAGGGCAAAGCCGAACTCAGCGGCGGCGGTGGCCAGCAGGATCGACGCGATGGGTCCGCCCCAGCGGGTCAGTGCGCCGCTGCCGGCGGGCAGCTGTCCCTGATAGATCCAGATCAGCACCGCCGCCAGCGGCAGTTCCAGCATCAGCACCAGCCAAGACTGCACTACTGCAACTCGGCCAACGCGTCGATGATCTGCTCGGTCGGCACCAGCGCGGTCGCCAGCGGCTGCTGCTCGGCCGAATGCAGCGACCATTCGGCGTGATCCTGCACCCAGTTGGCGGGGTCGGCGCCGCGCTGGCGGAACTGCTTGATCGCCTGACCGGCTTCGGCGGGGCTGGCAAAGCCGGCGCCGATGGCCAGCAGCTCGCCGCTTCCGGCGGTGAATTTGAAATTGAACTGGCCGCCTTCGCTGTAGCTGACGAAGCGTGGCGGCTTGGACTTGCTTGCCTTGGTCGCCTTCTTCTCGCTGGCCTTGGCGGTCAACGGACGTAGTCCTACCGCGTGACGCAGCCTGGAGAGACGCTCGCGCCCGATCGGTCGAACCCGCTCGGCGCCGTCCAGCAGAGCCTGCTCGATGCGCTGCGGATGGGCGATCAGATCGAAGTAGCGTTCGCGCGCCGGCGCCAGCTCGGCGTCGATCTGCTGGTAGACCTTGGCCTTGGCCGCGCCCCAGCCCAGGCCGCCGCGCAGCTCGCCCGCCATCTCCTCGCGCTGCGCCTTATTGGCGAAGGCGGAGTAGATCTGGAACAGATGGGCGCTGTCGGGATCCTTGGGTTCACCCGGCTCCAAGGAGTTGGTGACGATGCTGCCGATGGCCTTCTTGAGCTGCCTGCTGGTCAGCCACAGCGGGATGGTGTTGTCGTAGCTCTTGCTCATCTTGCGCCCGTCCAGGCCGGGCAGGGTGGCCATGGAGTCGTCGACCACCGCTTCAGGCAGCACCAGCAGCGGATCGGCATTGCCGCCATAGAGATGGTTGACCCGCTGCGCCATGTCCCTGGCCATCTCGATGTGCTGGACCTGATCGCGACCCACTGGCACCTCATTAGCGCCGAAGATGAGGATGTCGGCGGCCATCAGGACGGGATAGGAGAACAGCCCCATGGTCACACCGGCGTCCTCGTCCTCGCCGCGCTCGCGGTTGGCGTCGCCGGCGGCCTTGTAGGCGTGGGCACGATTGAGCAGCCCTTTTGCCGCGGCGCAGCCGAGGATCCAGGTCAGCTCGGGGATCTCCGGTATGTCGGACTGGCGGTAGAAGTGCACCTTGGACACGTCCAGACCGGCGGCCAGCCAGGTCGCGGCGATCTCCAAGGTGGACTGGTGCACCCGCTCGGGCGCCTGGCATTTGATCAGCGCGTGGTAGTCGGCGAGGAAGAAGAATCCCTCCACCTGCGGATCCTGGCTGGCGGCGATCGCCGGGCGGATCGCGCCCACGTAGTTGCCCAGGTGGGGAGTGCCGGTGGTGGTGATGCCGGTCAGTACGCGTCGTTGAGTCATTGAAATTGGCGAAATCGAAGGGAACAGGCGCAAACAACTGCACGGGAGTGCCAAAAACTGCCCATAGCGGGTCGCTGGCGGTTGCCGATCATACGTGGTTTCTGCGAGTCTGCGTCTGCCGGGCGCCAGGCGGTCTTGTTTCTCGCGCAATTGTCCGTGAACAACGCCGGCGAGGTCCGCTTCTCACCGTTGAACCAGTGGAGGAATCATGGGCAAGTTTGTGTGCAAGACCGGGAAGGATGGCAAACGCTACTTCAATCTGAAGGCCGGCAACGGCCAGGTGATCCTGAGCAGTCAGGGTTACGCGTCGGAGGCCAGCTGCCAGAACGGCATCGAGTCGGTACGCAAGAACGCTGCCGCCGATCGCTTCGAGAAGCTGGAAAGCAAGGACGGCAAGCCCTATTTCGTGCTCAAGGCCACCAACGGCCAAGTCATCGGCCGCAGCGAGATCTACGAAAGCATGCGCGCCTGCGACAACGGTATCGCCTCAGTGAAGAAGAATGCGCCGGATGCGACGGTGCATGAGGAGGCGGCGTAGGTCATTGCGGGGTAGTCAGCCATCCTCGAGTGGCGGGGATGGCTGATTTCGTTGTTGCTCGTGAGGGCCCAGGGCCCAGGGCTTAGGGCCCAGAAAAGCGAGTTCTCGCACGCTATTGCCTTTCTGGGCCCTGGGCCCTTTGCCCTGGGCCCTGAAGTGACTGTGGCGGGCACGCTGCGCTTTGCCCACCCTACGCGTACGGAGGCAAGATCCGGGGAAGCTCCTTCTTGCACGCTCTTGCGTTTCTGGGCCCTGGGCCCTCTTCCCTGGGCCCTGTGCTGCGGACAAGCGACCCCAGTCGCACACCGCGCGGTGAGACCCAAACACGCCGGAATCACCCGGATCGCTATCTACCCAGCAGCACGAGTGACAGCCAAGGCACATAGGTAATCACCAGCACGCAACCCAGCAGCA
>JAUIFV010000085.1 GCA_030430155.1 Gammaproteobacteria bacterium | reverse complement strand
TAGCGGCACCGGCAAAAATTCCAGGTGAATCGGTAGATCTTGCGGATCAAATCTCAATCTTTGCAGGAGCCACGCTTGTTGAGCAGTACCGCGACTTTGTGAGCGAACGGGCCGAGCAGCGAGATTGAGCATGTACGGCGCCGCGCATGCTCAATCTAGTCGGGGATCTCGTTCAACAACGCCGCGCGACAACCAATGGATTGCAGTATGAGAGACCTGGTTCTTTTTGGCGCGGGGGCAGTTTCCGCTTTGCTCATGATCCAACAGCCGACTGCTGGGACACGGGTGTTCATGGGCGTCCTTTTGGCGATTGTTGGTTACTCACTCAGCAGGTGGTTGAGCTCTTTTACACACGGGTGGCTTGTTCTCTCTTGGCTCGCTGGATTCGGCGCTTACTCGCTTTTCCTGTACGCCACGGATACTCGCAAATCTCGTCAAGGGTCTCACACGGATGACTAGCTAGTAGGTCAGACCCTATTTGGCAGAGTCGACAAGATGTTGCATAGGCGACACCAAATCGTTCATCGCGCGGATCGCGACGAGAGTGGTGGGCGCGAGTGAAGTCGATGGGCCGGCAAGCAGTGGAGCGCTGGATCAACGCCGTGAGCAGGTTTGCTAATGGCGGCAGACCGATTGCGCCTAATTTTGATTATGGCAACCAAACGAAAAGCTTCGCGATGTCGACAGCTCCGAGGCACCGACGCCCTGCCAGCTGTCGATGAACTCATCAACCGCTGCCGAGGGGGCCTCAGCCATTGCCTGCGTCCATTGCCGAATCAGCGTGCCTACTCTATCCCGTAAAATTCAACCTGCCGCGTGCGCGATTGCCCTGGTCATGAAAAGGTTGGAGCGGGCGAAACCGCGCCGCGTTCGCAGCCCTCAGCCCTCAGCCCTTTCTCCTTTCCCCAGCCCTCAGCCCATCTCCCAACCTCAGCCCTCCGAAAAACTTTGACCCAAGCTTTGCGATACTGACGGTCCACCGCAACGGGAGATCATCATGGCCACCCTCCTGATCATCGCCGCGATCGTCATCTACATCGCCCTGCTCTACCGTCGCCGCGGCTTCCTGTCCTGGCTGATTGGTGCGCTGATGCTGCTGGCCGGCCTCAAGCTGGCCGGCGTCGGCGGCAGCTGGATCGGGTTTGCGGTGTTGATCGTTGCCGCTCTGGCCGCACTGTTCGGGCTCAAGCCGCTGCGCTTGAATCTGGTGACCCGACCGATCATGCGGCAAATGGCCAAGGTGCTGCCGAAGCTCGGTGAAACCGAGCGCATTGCGCTGGAGGCGGGCACGGTTTGGTGGGACGGGCAGCTGTTTTCTGGCCGCCCGGACTGGCAGAGCCTGCTCGATTTCCGGGTCCATCCGCCCAGCGCCGAGGAGCAGGCTTTTCTGGACGGACCGGTGGAAGAGCTGTGCACGATGATCGACGACTGGCAGGTGACCCAGCTGCGCGACCTGCCGCCGCCGGTGTGGGACTACATCAAAAAGGCCGGTTTCCTGGGCATGATCATCCCCAAGGAATACGGCGGTCTGGGCTTCACCGCCGACGGCCATTCGCGCATCGTCACCAAGATCTCCAGCCGCTCGGCCACCGCCGCGGTGACGGTAATGGTGCCCAATTCGCTGGGGCCAGCCGAGCTGCTGCTGCACTACGGCACCGAGGAACAGAAGCAGCACTATTTGCCGCGATTGGCCAAGGGTGAGGAGATCCCCTGCTTCGCGCTGACCGGTCCGGAAGCCGGCTCCGATGCCGCCGCCACCCAGTCGGTGGGCATCGTCGAGCAGCGCGAGGTCGACGGCGAGGCGGTAATGGGGATGCGGCTGAGCTGGAAGAAGCGCTACATCACCCTGGCTCCGGTGGCCACGCTGATCGGTCTGGCCTTCCGCCTCAAGGACCCGGACGGGCTGATCGGCGAAGCCGGCAAAGACTACGGCATCACCTGCGCGCTGATCCCGCGCGACACGCCCGGCGTGCAGATCGGTCAGCGTCACGACCCGATGGGCGTGCCGTTCATGAACGGTCCGACGGTGGGTGAGGATGTCTGGGTGCCGCTGAGCTACATCATCGGTGGCGCCGAACGGGCCGGCGAAGGCTGGCGCATGCTGATGGAGTCGCTGGCCGCCGGACGCTCGGTGTCGCTACCGGCGCTGAGCGTGGGCGCGACCCAGTTTGCTACCCGCCTGGTCGGTGCCTATGCCACCGTGCGCGAGCAGTTCGACACCCCGATCGGCCGCTTTGAGGGCATTGAGGAGCCGCTGGCGCGAATCGCCGGACTGACCTACATCCTCGGCGGCGCGCGGCGGCTGACCTGCGCGGCGCTGGATGCCGGCCACCAGCCCAGCGTGATCAGCGCCATCGTCAAGGCCTACATGACCGACGCCATGCGCACCGTGGTCACCGACGCCATGGACATCCGCGCCGGCGCCGCGATCATCCGCGGTCCGCGCAACATGCTCTCCCGGGTCTGGGCTTCGGTGCCGATCGGCATTACCGTCGAGGGCGCCAACATTCTGACCCGCTCGATGATCATCTACGGTCAGGGCGCGATCCGCTGCCATCCCTTCGTCGAGCGCGAGATCAACGCCATCGCGGGCGACCAGCTGGAGGAGTTCGACAGCGCGCTGTTCGGCCATCTCAACTTCGTCGCCAGCAACTCGGCCCGCGCCTTCGTGCTGGCGCTAACCGGCAGCCGGATCACCGCGGTGCCCGACATCGACCGCAACGGCGAGCGCTTCATGCAGCATCTGAGCCGCTTTTCGGCGGCTTTTGCGCTCACCTCCGACGTGGCCATGGGCACCCTGGGCGGCTCGCTGAAGCGGCGCGAGAAGATTTCCGGGCGACTGGCCGACTGCCTGGCCTGGATGTACCTGGCCTCCTCGGCGATCAAGCGCTTCCACGACGAGCCCAAGAGCACCATCAACTACGATCTGCTGAAGTGGGTCTCCGCCCACGCCCTGTATCAGATTCAGCAGGCGCTACTCGGCGTGCTCGACAACCTGCCGAACCGGCTGGTGGCCTGGAAACTGCGCTGGATCATCTTCCCGCTGGGCGCCCGCTTCAAGCCACCCTCGGACCGCCTGGGTCGCAACGTCGCGCGCAGCATCCTCGACGACCGCCAGGCCCGGCAGTCGCTGACCAGCGACATCTACATCCCGCCGGCCGACGAGGTCGGCCTGGGCGCACTGGAGGACGCCTTGAACAAGGCGGTGCGCGCGCTACCCATCGAAGCGCGAATCAAGGAGGCGGTACGCGAAGGCAAACTAGACCGCGCCCCCGGCAGCCAACTCGACGCCCTGGCTTTGGAGCACAACATCATCACCGAAGCCGAATTCGCCATCCTCGCCGATGCCGATGCGGCAAGGAATGAGGTAATAGCGGTGGATGCCTTTGAGCCTGGGGAGTTCACCAGGTTGCGATGAGAGGGCCCAGGGCATAGGGCCCAGGGCCCAGGTGGGTCCCGGCGCATTCCAGCGCCGGCGTGCATTGCACGCCGGTCTGCCGTCCCCTCCAATCGTGCCTTCAAGCAAAGACTCGCGGCGACTTGGCTTTCCTGGGCCCTGGGCCCTAAGCCCTGGGCCCTCTACCGAACTATTGACCTAAGATAGGTTGCCCCACGATTCCCAGCACATGCCCATGGCGACACCCAATCTAACCACCCTAGGTATCGAAACCAGCTGCGACGAAACCGGGCTGGCGCTTTACAACACCGAGCGTGGGCTGCTCGGGCATGCGTTGTTCAGTCAGATCGACATCCATGCCGCCTACGGTGGCGTGGTGCCGGAGATCGCCTCGCGGGATCATCTGCGCAAGCTGCTGCCGCTGCTGCAGGAGGTGCTGGATCAGGCCGGGATGCAGCGCAGCGATATCGATGCGGTGGCCTATACCGCCGGGCCCGGGCTGGTGGGCGCGCTGCTGGTGGGGGCCTGTCTGGGTCAATCGCTGGCGTTTGCGCTGCAGCGTCCGGCGCTGGGCGTGCATCACCTGGAGGGTCATCTGCTGGCGCCGCTGCTGGAGGCCGATCCGCCGCAGCCACCCTTTGTCGCCCTGCTGGTCTCCGGTGGTCACACCCAGCTGATTGCGGTGCGCGCGCTGGGTGACTATGAGCTGCTCGGCGACACCCTGGACGACGCCACCGGCGAGGCATTCGACAAGTGCGCGCAGCTGATGGGCCTGCCTTATCCGGGCGGACCGGCGCTGGCCAGGCTGGCGGAGGAGGGGGATCCGACCGCCTTCAAGCTGGCCCGGCCGATGCTCGATCGACCGGGTCTGGATTTCAGCTTCTCGGGATTGAAGACCCAGGTCGCGCTGGCCTGGCGAGACAGCGCGCAGGACGACCGCAGCCGCCGCGATCTGGCCGCCAGCTTTCAGGCTGCAGTGGTGGAAACGCTGGTGGAAAAATGCCGTCGCGCCTGGACCCAGACCGGTTTTTCCACTCTGGTGGTGGCCGGCGGCGTCGGCGCCAACCGCCGATTGCGCGCCGATCTGCGTGAACTGGCCAGTCGTGACGGCGTCCAGGTGCACTATCCCAGACCCGAATTCTGCACCGACAACGGCGCCATGATCGCGGTTGCCGGGGCTCTGCGCCTGGCCGGTGGCGAATCCAGCGGCCCGGCCATCTCGGTACGCCCGCGCTGGCCGCTGGCGGAGCTGACAAGGATTGCTGAGGGCTCAGGGCTCAGGGCCCAGGGCCCAGAAGAGCTGGATTCCGCGCGCTCTTGACCTGCTGGGCCCTAGGCCCTGGGCCCTGGGCCCTTCGCCTTGCACTATGCTTCCCCTACCCGCGACATCGACCGCCCCAACCCGGACCCCACCCCATGACCCCTGCCACCATCATCATTCGTAATCTGCGGGTGGATACGTTGATCGGGGTTTACCAGGAGGAGCGCACGGCGCCGCAGTCGCTGAAGCTGGATTTGGAGCTGAGCATCGATGTCGGCCCCTCGGCGCACAGCGATCGGCTGCGCGATACGGTCGACTACGACCGGGTCGCTGCCAGCGCGCGCCGCTACGGACGCGAAAATGCCGCCGAGCTGCTGGAGCACTTCGTTTACGGTCTGGGCAGCAGCCTGATCCGCGAGTTTCCGCTGCGCGGGGTGGTGATCACCGCCTGGAAGCGGGTCGAGGCGCTGCTGCCGGCCGAAGTGGCGGTGCGGATCGAGATGGATGCCCGGGATTCGGCACGGCAGGACAGAGTCAGCTACGAGGATTAGCCACGGTGCTAGTTGTGAACACCCCGTCAGTGCTGCGAGCAGCGACCAAGGGCGCCGACCAGGCTATCGCCCATCGCTATCTGCTGGTGCTGGGCAGCAACGCCACCCCGGAGCGCAAGCTGGACCTGGCCGGCGCCGGCCTGCGCCGCGCCTTTGCCGATTTGCAGCTGTCCTCCCGTGAGCAGTCGCCCGCACGCGAGGGAGGCGAGGTGCCGGACTACATCAACCAGGCCGCGCTGATCAGCAGCGATCTGGACCCAGCGGCATTGAAGCAGCGCTTGCGCGCGATCGAGAAGGCCTTGGGGAGAGTCCGGCCCAACCCCAACCCCGGCCATTGCCCTATCGACATCGATTTGATCGCCAAGCTGGATCCCAAACCCATCGCCATCGCCCCGGAAGACCTGGAAGACCCGGTCGCCCGGCGCCTTTGCGCCGAATTGATCGGCGACCTGCTGCCGGTGCTGCGGGGCTTGGCTTAGCCCGCGAGCGGGCTAGGGCCCAGGGCCCAGGAAAGCCGCATCGAGGTGCATCTGGGCCCTATGCCCTGGGCCCTGTGCCCTTTCCTATTCCATTCCCAACGGATCCTCAGGCTCCGGCTCAGCCTCGAAGACCTGATCCGGATCGCCCAACACCTCGCTGCGCATCGGCGCCAGCAGCGCCAGCAGTCGATTCTGCGTGCCCACCGGGTAGCCGCGTTCGGTCATCGCCAGTCGGGTGTGCTCAACGAACCAGTTGAACTCTGCCGGGGTGATCTGCATGCCGCTGTGCGCCTCGGCCATCGACAGACCCTGATAGACACAGGGGCCACCGGACAATTCGCAGATCTGATCGGCCAGCTGGGTGCGCAGTCGATCCTGATCGGTGTTGGCGAAAAGTTCACCGAAGCGCGGGTCGGTAACGCTGTGCTCGACCGCCGTATCCACCAGCGCGGCGATGCCGTCGTGTCCGCCTAGCGCCTCGAACAGCGACTGCTTGGGGGTCAGCGCGCATCCCGTGAGCAGGCACAGGCCGATCAATGCCGGCACAAATCGCAGACTAACGACCATATTGAACCGCCGCATACCAGCCGTGCTGGTCGTCCACGCCGCCGATCGAGCCCAGATCCAAATAGCCCAGAGTCAGCGCCCAGCGCTTGTTGGGAAAGAAGGCCAGATAGACATCGGCCCAGTCCTGCTCGGCGGCATTGCTGAGCCGATCGGGCTTGTTGCGATACTCCGCTCCGACAACCCAGTGCGGATTGAGGAACACGCCGACGGCCGCCTCGGCGCTGAGGCGATAGTCATCTTCGAAGCCGATCAGCCCCAGCTGATGGGCCTGAGTGGCTCGCAGGGTGACGTTGAGCAGCCAGTTGCGATGCCAGGGTCCGTCCAGCCACAGCTTGCTCCAGGCCAGGTAGGCATCGACCCCGCTGGAGCGCTCGGCGCCGGCCAGCCGCACCAGATCGGCGTCGCGATTGTGCTTGTACAGCGCACCGACGGCGAACTGCCCGTAGTCGGCATAGACCGGGTCGCCGCCGAGGCGGTATTTGAAGCCGATCAGATCCAGCGAGACGTCGGTGCGATCAGTGGCGCCCATTTCCACCAGCGCGTCCAGCTCCAGGGTCTGTCGGGCCAGGCTGACTTCGAAGCGATTGTTCCAGCTGGCGTAGGCGCTGGCGCTGGTTAGCGCGAAGCCGTCGGTGATCGCCCGCGCCACGCCGGCGCCCATGGCGCGCTCGCCCTCTTCGCCGTGGCCGGCGATCATCGCCCAGGTGGTCAACCCGCCGCCGGCACTGCCTTCGATGGATTGCAGGCCTGAGGTGGCCAACAGTCCGCCACCGCCAGCGAAGGCCGGATTGATGGCAGCGGCGGCAAGCACACAGACAGCGGTGGTGCGGGATGAGACTGGCATACTCGCCCGATCATACGCGGAAGGCACGAATTCGGATGCAAACATTCCTGGTCGGCGGCGCGGTACGCGATCAACTGCTCGGCAGAGCAGTGAGCGATCGCGACTACGTGGTCGTCGGTCAAACCCCGGAATCCATGCTCGCCCGCGGCTACAAGGCGGTGGGCGCCGACTTCCCGGTGTTCCTGCATCCGGACAGCGGCGAGGAGTACGCGCTGGCCCGCACCGAGCGCAAGACCGGCCGCGGCTACGCCGGCTTCAGCTTCAATACCGATCCCGAAGTGACGCTGGAAGAGGATCTGGGCCGCCGCGATCTGACCATCAACGCGATGGCACAGAAGCCGGACGGCGAGCTCGTCGACCCCTACGGCGGCGCCCGCGATTTGCAGCAGCGCTGGCTGCGGCACGTCTCGCCGGCGTTCGCCGAGGACCCGGTTCGACTGCTGCGAGTGGCGCGCTTCGCTGCCCGTTATGCACCGCTGGGCTTCCGCGTCGCGCCGGAAACCCGCGTGCTGCTCAAGCAGATGGTCGCCAACGGCGAGGTCGACCATCTGGTACCCGAGCGGGTCCTGGCCGAGCTGCGCCGCGCGCTGGGCGAGGCCAGACCCAGCGCCTTCGTGCAGGTACTCCGCGCCTGCGGCGCACTGGCGCGGCTGTTTCCCGAAGTCGCGGCGCTGTACGGCGTGCCGCAGCGGCGCAGCTGGCACCCGGAGATCGACGCCGGCTGGCACACCGAGATGGTCCTGGATCAGGCCGCGCAGCTGGCCCCTGGGGATGATCTGGTCGGCTTTTGCGCGCTCACTCACGACCTGGGCAAGGCGCTGACCGAATACAAGCACCTGCCCGGCCATCCCGGCCACGAGGGCGCCGGCGTGGCACCGCTGGAGGCACTCTGCGATCGCTACCGGCCGCCGCGCGAGTTTCGCGAGCTCGCGGTGCTGACCTGCAAACACCACCTCACCCTGCACCGCTACGCCGAATTGCGCCCAGGCACCGCGCTGAGCCTGATCGAGGCCTTTGACGGACTGCGCCGACCGCAGCGGCTGCAGGTCTTCGCCACCGCCTGCGCCGCCGACAAGCGCGGTCGCACCGGGTTGTTTGACACCAGCTACCCGCAGGCGCAGCAGATGCTGACCGAAGCGCAGGCTGCGCGGGAGGTCAGCAGCAAGGCGGTCTTGGCCAAGGGTCTGAGCGGCCCGGCCGTGGGGGAGGCGATGCGGCAGGCGCGGATCGCGGCAGTTGTTGCCTTGAGGGCCCAGGGCTCAGGGCTCAGGGCCCAGGAGTAGCGCGGCGGGGCGGGTGGGCTGGCGGTCGCCGGGGCGCTTGGGCGGGCGTGGGTTGTGGCACGTTGTATTGAGGGCTCAGGGCACAGGGCCCAGAAAGAGCGCGGCGGGGCGCAACGCGCAGGGATGGCGCGGCGATTCGAAGGCCGGCGCGAGGTCGGAGCCGGCGCGTTGGGTTATGGTGGCGGCTGTAGTGACGGGGCGGGGTGAGCATGGGTGAGCGGTCGGAACTGGAGGCGTTGCTGGATGCGCCACTGAACGCGCAGATCGATGCGCTGGCCAGCGCGCAGATCTCATCTGAGCAGCTGACCACCGGCTACCTGGAGCGTATCGAGCAGCGCAATCCGACTCTAGGCGCCTACCTGGCGATCGATGGCGATCGGGCGCTGGCTGCGGCACGGGAATCTGATAAGCGCCGGCAGGACAATCGCGCGGTGCATCCGCTGGACGGCATTCCGTTTGCGGTCAAGGACAATATCGATGTCGCTGGCCTTGCCACGACTGCCGGGATGGCCACCCGTCGTGATCGAATCGCCAGCGCCGACGCCACCTGCGTGGCGCGCTTGCGTCACACCGGCGCGGTGCTGCTGGGCAAGCTGCATATGCACGAAGCCGGGCTTGGTGCCGACGGCAATAATCCACACTTCCCGCGCTGCCATCACCCGCTGCGACCCAACTACACGCCGGGTGGCTCCAGCGGCGGTTCAGCGGTCGCGGTCGCAGCCGGTCTGTGCAGCTTCGCACTGGGCAGCGACAGCATGGGCTCGGTGCGCATCCCGGCCAGCTATTGCGGCGTGGTCGGATTCAAACCCAGCTACGCACGGGTCTCTCAGCGTGGCCTGGTGAAGGCCTGCCGACGACTGGATCAAATCGGTCTGCTGACCCGTTCGGCCGCCGATCTCCCGGGGCTGTTTCAGGCCGTCAGCGGCATCGACCGGCTCGACCCCAATTCGCGCTCGGTACCGCTGGCCCACGCCGAGGTGCACGGCAGGCGGCTGCGCATCGCGCATGTGGACGATCTCGCCGCGCACGGCGTGGAGAGCGAGGTCAGAGCGGCCTTCGGCGCCGCCGTTGCGCAGATCGGCGAGGCCATCGGCCAAACCTCGCCAGTACGCATCGAGGACTACGATTTCGCCCGCACCCGGCGCGCCGGGCTGCTGCTGTGCGAGGCGGAGATGCTGGTCGAGCACGCCGCTGATTGGGCTGCGCATCGAGAACTGTTCTCGCCGCGTTTGCGCGCGATGCTTGATTTCGCCGCTGGTCGGAGCGCCAGCGATCTGGTCAAGGCCGACCGCGCCATCGATCAGGCGGTGCTGATGCTGCGCGGCATCCTCGGCGAACACGACGTGCTGCTTACCCCAACCACGCCGCAGCCGGCCTTCCACTTCGACAGCCCGGTACCGGACAACCAGGCCGACCTGACCAGCATCGCCAACTTTGCCGGCGTGCCGGCAATCAGCGTGCCGATGGGTCTGAGCAGCGACGGGCTGCCGCTGGGACTGCAGGCGATTGGGCCGGTGGGTAGTGATCTGCTGCTGATGGCGCTGGCGGAGCGATTTGAGCGGCTGCGGAACGGCGCTTAGAGCCAGCTAGGGCCCAGGGCCCAGGGCTTAGGGCCCAGAAGATCAAGAGCGCTCGGCGACTGCGGACGTGGCTTTTCTGGGCCCTGGGCCCTCATTCCGCATTGCGGTCTAACGGTGTCCAACCTGCCACGCTGCCTGCTGCCACTGCGCGGCGCCGGCTAGACGAAGTTAGGGCCCAGGGCCCAGGGCTTAGGGCCCAGAAGATCAAGAGCGTTCGGCGGCTCGCGGATGTTGCTTTTCTGGGCCCTGGGCCCTGAGCCCTCCGAAGCCTATCGGTGCCTAACCTGCCGCAGCGCCTGCTGCCATCCGGCCAGACGCCGGTCGCGCTCGGCCGTGGCCATACTCGGCCTGAAGGACCGTTCGCCGCGCCACAGTTCGGCCAGCTGATCCCAGTCCCACAGCCCACAACCAAGTCCGGCAAGCAGGGCGGCGCCCAGCGCGGAGCTTTCGCTTTGCGCGGCGCGATCGACCTCGATCTGCAGCACATCGGCCTGGAACTGGCAGAGCAGGTTGTTGTTGCACATGCCGCCGTCGATGCGCAAATGCTGCAGCGGCTCGCCGGTATCGGCCTGCATCGCCTGCAGCAGATCGAAGTTCTGCCAGGCCACCGCTTCGATGGCGGCGCGGACGATGTGGGCGCGAGTGCTGCCGCGGGTCAGCCCGCTGATCATCCCGCGCGCCTGCGGATCCCAGTGCGGCGCGCCGAGGCCAGTAAAGGCCGGGACCAGATGCACCCCGCCGGCGTCGCTGACCGACTCGGCCAGGGCTTCGGATTGGGCGGCATCATCGATGATCCCGAGCTCGTCGCGCAGCCACTGGATCAGTGCCCCGGCCATGAACACCGAGCCCTCCAGGGCATAGGTGAGTTCGCCGCCGATGCGCCAGGCCACGGTGCTGAGCAGGCCGTGACTGGACCGGACCGGCTGCGCACCGGTGTTGAGCAATAGAAAGCAGCCCGTGCCATAGGTGTTCTTGGCCATCCCCGGCTGCACACAGGCCTGCCCGAACAGGGCCGCCTGCTGATCCCCGGCGATGCCGCAGATGGGAACCGCGGCACCGAGGATGCTGGCGTCGCTGTGGGCGAGGACGCCGGCGGAATCGCAGATCCGCGGCAGGCAGGCGAGCGGAATGTCGAAGGCATCCAGCAGCCACCGGTCCCAGTCGCCGCTGTGCAGATTGCACAGCAGGGTGCGCGAGGCATTGCTGGCGTCCGTCACATGCGCCTTGCCGCCGCTCAAGCGCCACACGATCCAGCTGTCAACGGTGCCAAAGGCTACCGTGCCCGCTTCAGCGCCACGGCGCAGCGCCGGGTCGCGCTGCAGCAGCCAGCGCATCTTGCTGGCCGAGAAATAGGGATCGAGCAGCAGACCGGTGCGCTCGCGGATCTGCTCTTCCAGTCCCTGCGCGCGCAGCGCCTGGCAGTCCTCGGTGGTGCGCCGGCACTGCCAGACGATGGCCGGGGTCAGCGGCTCGCCGCTGCTGCGATCCCAGGCCATCACCGTCTCGCGCTGATTGGTCAGCCCGATGGCGGCCAGCGATTGCGGGTCGGTGGCGGTGTTGGCCAGCGCCCCTTCAATGGCCGCCAGCTGGCTCTGCCACAGGGTCAGCGCGTCCACCTCCACCCAGCCCGGCTGTGGATAACGGCAGGTAAAAGCCAGCGCGTGGCTGCCCAACGGCTGCGCCTGGGCATCGTAGACGATGGCGCGGGAGCTGCTGGTGCCCTGGTCGAGGGCAAGTATGAGCCTGGCCATCAGTGGGCTTCCCGGGTCATCGCGTTGCGCTTGGCCATGGGCTCGTACACGTCCCCTGGCGCATGCCTACGACTAGTTCGGGCGCAAGCGATCAAGAAAGGCCGTCGATACGACATAGATGTTGTACTCACCATTGTCTCCGCTTGCGAACTTCGCGTTCACCTCGTCCAGCGAGCCACCGGGCGTGCTGGCATAGGGTTGCCGTAGCCTGTTGCTGGCAAAAATCAGGTGCTTCCCATCTGCGGTAACCGCGGGGCAGACTTCGCGAGCCGCTGAGTTGATCGGCTCGCCAAGATTGATCGGCTCAGACCAGCCGTGATCGGTTCGAAAGCTGACGTAGAGATCGGCGCTTCCCATGCCATCAGCGCCGTAGCCGCTGAGCAGCAAGTAGCTTTCGTCGGCGGCAACGAAGGGGTCACCGACGCGACCCAATCCGTTGATTTCCTCGGCCGCCGGCACGACCTCGTAGCTGCCGTCTGCTGTCGGTTCGGCGCGGTAGATGCGTCCATCAGACCAGGTGTTGAAGTAGATAACCCCTTGATCAGTGGTCGATGTGTAGAACTCCTCGCGTTCGCTCAGTTCCAACGGCACGGGCTTGGCCTGCGCGCTGGGCGGCCAATCCACGTACCACAACCGGCTCTGGGCATCGGTTGGCCCCAACAGTGGTCGGCGCGAAGTGAAATACAGGCGTGACCCATCGGCGGCAAACATCGGGTCGTAGTCGGAGTGGATACCGGAAAAGTCCGCAACTTGTGGCGCGCTCCAGCTGCCATCGGCGTTCATCTGGGTGAACGCGACGATGCCCCGCTCTGGGGTATCGGAGGTGTAGTAGAAGCGCTTTCCATCCGGTGAGAAGCTGCCGTTGTATTCCGGCCGTGGGGTCTGTAGCAACGCCGGTGCCAGCAGCCTGGGCTGCTCTGTCGACTGCAGCGACATGAATGGGCCATGCGGTACGGACTGCGAGGCGACCACCGCCGACTCCAGCAACAGGCCGATCAGGAGATGCACAGTCATCGCCACACCCAGGTCACCAACTGTAGCTACGATAGCGAGGCTGCCTCCGCGCGCCAACCGCGGCAGCGGCCGAGGTGACGACTTCACAAGACTTCGCGGCGAGGGACGATGGACGTCAACAGTGTGGTGGTGGGCGCGGGTGTAGTCGGTCTGGCGACGGCACGTGAACTGGCCAGGGCCGGACGCGAGGTATGGGTGTTGGAGGCCAATGAGCGCCCCGGCGAGGGCATCTCCAGCCGCAATTCCGGGGTCATCCACGCCGGCATGTACTACCCCACCGATTCGCTGAAGGCGCGCTGCTGCGTGCGCGGCAAGGCACTGCTTTACGATTATTGCCGCGCTCGCGGCGTGGCCCACCGGCAGACCGGCAAGCTGATCGTCGCCACTAGCGATGAACAGCTGCCGAAACTGCGCAAGCTGCAGCAGCAGGCGGCGATCAATGGCGTGGCGGTGAGCTGGCTGGAGCGCGATGCCGCACTGGCCCTGGCGCCCGGTCTGCGCTGCGCAGCGGCTCTGGATTCGCCCAGCACCGGGATCGTCGATGCGGCCGAGTTGGTGGTGGCGCTGCAGGGCGACGTGGAAGCGGCCGGCGGCAAGCTGCTGACCCGGATCCAGGTGCAGTCCGCAACCCTGCGTGGCGGGCAGTGGCGGGTGACCACCGATCAGGGCACGCTGACCTGCCGCAACTTGGTCAACGCCGCCGGACTGGGCGCTCAGGCGCTGGCGACGAGCATGGATGGATACCCGTCGGCGCTGCTGCCGCGCCTGCACTACGGGCAGGGACACTATTACAGCCTGCGCGGCGCCTCGCCCTTCCAGCAGCTGATCTATCCGCTGCCGCCGGCGGCCAGTCTGGGCGTGCATTTGGGACTGGATCTGGCCGGTCGTTGTCGCTTCGGGCCGGATCTGCGCTGGGTGGACAAGCCGGACTACCGCTTCGATGACAGTCAGCGCGAGCAGTTCATCGCGGCGATTCGCGACTGGTGGCCCGATGTCCCCGCGGACGATCTGCAGCCGGATTTCGTTGGTATCCGACCCAAGCTGCACGGCCCGAATCAACCTCAAAGCGACTTTCAGCTGCTTGGGCCGGCCGAGCACGGCATGAGCGGACTGGTGCAGCTGTTTGGCATTGAATCGCCTGGGCTGACCTCGGCAATGGCGCTGGCGGTAGAGGTAACGGCGCGGCTGTCTGAGCCGTAAAGCGTAGGCCGTAGTGACCCGCGCCGGATGTTGGCAAGGGCGAGGACCATCGACGGGTCTCTGCGGCGCTTTTCCCATCGATCAAGAGCGCCGCTGAATCTGATCGCGGAATCGCCCGCCAGAGCGCGGCATCCGGTTCGATCAGATGCAACGGCCTACGCGGTGTCGGTTCGGCCCCTTGGCGGCTAGACTGGACCGATTCCCGGCCGCCGCATCGCCATGTCCGCCGCCCCGAACTTCCAGCGCGCGCTGCAGCAAGACCGCGAGCGTTACAACCAGCAGTTCAAGCTGGCGCAGGCATCACGTCCCAATCTGGACGGGCGCGCCTTTGCGCTGAGTTTGCGCAGCTGGGTAGGGCCTTTGGTTGAGGCTGTCGCGTCAATAGACCCCGAACGGGTCGAAGTCGCCACCGCCGAGCTGTACGAGGTCGCCCTGGGGCTGTTGCTGGGCGGTCACTTCCCCAACCCCGATCAGCCGCAGGCCCTGGACCAGCTGTGGACCGAGGTCTTGATCGGGATGGCCGACAGCGTTTGCGTGGCGCCGCGCCGGGTCAGCGGCGCGCTGAGCAACGCGGTGGTTTATCTGGGACGCCAACAGGCCGGCTACACGCGCTGGATAGCGGCGCTGACCGAGGTGCGCGCCGAGTTGGACGACGCCGAAGACATCGACACTCTGCTGCGCGCCGGCCAGGTGCTGGCCTGGCGCTGCGGCGTGGCCGCCTTCCGCAGCGCCGCCTTAAGCATCTGCGCGCAGCTGCCGACACGGGTGCTGGCCGCCTGTCTGGATTGGCCGAGCACCGACCCGGAAGTGCTGGAGAGCATCCTGTCCCGGCTCAAGGACGACCCCTGGGCCGATCCGCTGCCCGCCTATGGACCGCCGCAGCTGGTGGAAGTGGGACGAGTCGGTGGGTTTGCCGGCCTCGATGGGCATTTCCAGAGCCTGCCCATCGCACTGGTGGAACGCGGCCGCATCCGGCTGATCGATGCCGAAGACGAGTACGCCCTGTGCGCCGACAGCTGCGGCGCGCAGCTGGTCAGCGGCGGCGATCTGCCGGTGCTGCAGTCGGCCAAGTCGGATGAAGACCTGGTCCTGAACGGGCGGGTGCTCAAGCACCGGCCCTCCGGCAGCCGCATCGAACTGCCCGGCGCGGTGCGCAGCTGGACCTTTGACGGCCACACCGCGGCGGTCTGCCTGGAAGCCTCCTACTGGGTGCGGCTTTACGCCTGCCGACCGCAGCTGCCGCAGCCGGAGACCTGATGCATCCGCTGGTCGCGCCGTGGAGCGAAGCGTGGCCTGGGGCGCAGCTGGCCTGGAGTCGCTTCGTGCGCCTGCGCGCGCCGCTGCTGTGCGAGCACAGCAAGCAGGCCGACAAGGAGGGCTTGCGCGGCGGCATCGCGATGATTCGCCTCGATGACCATCGGGTGGTCATCGATCTGACCCAGATCCAGGCCTTGGGTTTGGATGGGTTTCCCACCGAGATCCTGGCCCATGAAATCGGTCACCACCTATTCGTCCCGGCGGACTTGAGCGATCACGGCCGACTGCTGGTGCGAGTGCGGCGCGGCCTGCCCGGCCACGAGGGCGAAGCGCCGCTGATTGCCAACCTGTACGCGGACCTGTTGATCAACGACCGCCTGCAGCGTCAAGCCGAGTTGGACATGGCCGGGGTCTACCGACAGCTGGTCAAGCCGCCCAAGGACGCCGGCAAGACCAGCCCCAGCGCGCTGTGGCAGCTCTATTTGCGCATCTACGAGCAGCTTTGGCGCTTGCCCAAGGGTGATCTGAACAGCGAGCCTCTGGACGACGTGGGCGAGGGTGATGCGCTGCTCGGCGCCGAGCTGATCCGGGTCTATGCCAACGACTGGCTGCGCGGTGCCGGCGGTTTCGCCGCGCTGTGTCTGCCCTATCTGATGGCCGACAAACAACGCCAGCCGCCCGGACAGGTGGACAAGCTGATGGATCTGGATGAGGTCAGCGGCGCCGGCGGCATGCCCGACGGTCTGGCCGAGATCGAAGACGACGAAGCCGCGGTGCATCCGGCCGACGATCCCAAGATCAACCCGGAGCGCCAATCTGGCAAGGAGCAGGAGGGCGATGGCGATTCCCCGGCGCAGACATCGGGCAAGCCCAAGGCACAGAGTAAGAGCAAACCCGGAGGCGGTCAGCGGCGTTCACCCTTCGAGTACGGCCAGATCCTCAAGCAGCTGGGTCTGGATTTGAGCGCCACCGACGTGGCGGCGCGCTACTACAGCGAGCTTGCGCGGCGGCATCTGGTGCGCTTCCCGCAGCGCATCGCCCCGGAATCGACTGAACCGCAGCTGGAGGGCACCGAGCCGTGGCAGCCCGGCGAGCCGCTGGAGCAGATCGACTGGCTGGAATCGCTGCTGCGCTCGCCGGTGGTGGTGCCCGGCTACACCACCGTGCAGCGCACCTATGGCCACACCCAGGGCTCGCTGCCCGAGCGCACCCCGGTGGATCTGGATCTGTACGTCGATTGCTCCGGGTCCATGCCCAACCCGCAGCAGGCCTTCAGCGCGATCACCCTGGCCGGTGCGATCGTGTGCTTAAGCGCCTTCAAGGCCGGCGCCAAGGTCCAGGCCACGCTGTGGAGCGGCGCCGGGCAGTATCAATCCACGCCGGGTTTTGTCCGCGACAAACAGGCGGTGCTGCGGGTGTTGACCGGCTATCTGGGCGGCTCCACACAGTTCCCGCTGAATGTGATGCGCGACACCTACGACGCGGCCAAGCGGCTGTCGCGGCCGGTCCATCTGCTGGTGCTGTCGGATTCAGGCGTCGACACAATCCTGGGTAGCGATGAACGCGGCAACAAGGGCACCGATCTGTTGCGCCGCTGCCTGGCCAGGGCCGGCGGCGGGATGACCCTGGCGCTGAACGTGCACCAGAACTGGAAGCCCAAGCGGCTGATGGATGTGGCCCAGGAGTTGAAGATCGCCGTGCATCGGGTGCAGAGTTGGGATGATCTGGTGGCTTTCGCCCGGGCCTTCTCGCAGGCCAGCTACGCCGACGAAGGGCCGGGCCAGACGAAGCCGAGGAAGGTGCAATGAAGATCAGCGGACCGCCGCTGGAAGCGCTGCTCAGACGCCTTGCCGACACCCCGGCCGAGTGGCTGCACCCGCCGTCCACGGCCGGTTTCGAGGGGCTGAGCGTGGCCGCGCTGCTCTCGGACTATTTCGACAGCCTCGGGCTGGCGCCCTTAAGCGAACCCGAAGTGGCCCGCTTCGACGCCGCCAAGCCCAAGCAGAGCGGCTGGCTGTCGCTCTCCGCGCTGATCCTGTGGCTGCTGCACGACGCGCATCTGCAGGCGCACTGCGATGAGAAGGCGACGCCGGAACTGCGCCGCGTCCTGCTCAACTGGCTCAGCGGCCCGCTGCAGCAGCGCGCCGCCCATCTGAACGCCGAGTCGGCGGTGCGCACCGCCCAGGGCCGCGAAGAGCTCAGCCGTCAGCTGCTCGCCGGCCTGGGCCTGCGCCCCGACGGCGAGACCCAGGCCCAGGCCCAGGCGCGACTGCAGGCCTGCGATTCCATCGAACGCGCGCGCCTGGTCGAAGCCGCAAACGCCGCCAACGAACGAGCCCGCAAGCTGCGCGAGGCGATGGCGCGCAAGGCGGCGCAGGAGGCGGCGATGAAGTACAACCGGGAGTAGCAGGTGCTGGGAGCAGGGCACAGGGCACAGGGCTTAGGGCCCAGGAGGAGCGGATCCGGCGTTGGGCCGGCGACTTCGGCGCTGGAGTGCGGCGGTATGGGAGCAGGGCACAGGGCACAGGGCCTAGGGCCCAGGAAGAGCGGATCCGTCCCCAATCTGGCCCAGCTGGGCCCTGAGCCCTGGGCCCTGGGCTCTTGAACGAGCTAACCGACAAGGACCGCCACCCCCTGCTAAGCCCGCAGGGCCGAACGCTGCTGCAGTCCATGACCGAACATCCGGCCGCGCCGCGCTTCAATGCGCAGTGCGGGGATCGGCTGGATGGTGAGGGCTTGGCGCAGGTGGCGGGGTTTGAGCAGCAGGTCGCCAGCAGCCCGCCGAGCTGGCGGCACGGTGCCCAGCCGCCATGGTTGGCGCCGTGGCTGCGTGAGACGCTGCCGCGGGTGCGGGCCTGGCGCGATTGGGCGCAGGATACGCCGCTGGCGCGGCTGCCGACGATGTGCCGCAGCGATCTGTCGACCGACATCAGCGCCTATGTGCCCGAGGACCTGCCGCTGGAGAATCTGGTGGTGCACAACACTTTCGGCACCACCGGCGATCGGCTGGTGGTGCCGTGGACGCCGCAGGCTTGCACGATGTATTTGCCGCTGATGCGGCGCGCGCTGGCGCTGGTGGATGTAGCGCTGCCCGAGCTGCCCGGGCGAGTCGGCGTGCTGATGGTGTGCTGGCAGCGCGAGACCGTGGTCGTCGCCTCGGTGGCCAGCTATCTGGGCGAAGCCGGTTTTCTGAAGATCAATCTGCATCCGGCCAGCTGGCGTCAGGCCGACGACGCCAAGGAGTATCTGCAGTGGAGCAAGCCGTATCTGATCACTGGCGATCCGCTGTCTTTCGCCGCGCTGCTCAAGCTGGCGCCGCAGATTAGGCCGGCGGCGCTGCTGTCCAGCTCCATGCATCTGTCGCCGGCGCTGGCCGCGGACCTGCGTGAGCAGTTCGGCTGCCCGGTGCTGGATATGTACTCCTGCAACGAAACCGGCCCCATCGCCGCCCGCGACGCGAGCAGCGACAGCCCGTGGGCCCTGCTGCAGCCGCAGCTGCTGGTGGAGATCGTCGATCAGCGCGGTCGGGCCCTGCCGCCGGGGGAGCGCGGCGAAATCTGCGTGACCGGCGGCTTCAATCCCTACCTGCCGCTGCTGCGCTATCGCACCGGCGACCACGCCGCGCTGCGCTGGCAGGGCAGCACGCCGACCCTGGTCGATCTGCAGGGCCGGCAGCCGGTGCTGTTCGCGCACGCCGACGGCCGCGCGGTGAACAACATCGACATCAGCGTCGCCCTGAAACCCTTCCCCCTGGCCCGCTTCCGCCTCACCCAGCGCGCCGACAAGACCCTGGTGCTGGAAACCGATCCGCTGATCGACAGCGCCGAGCTGCGCGGGGCGGTGCGCTCGGTGTTGGGCGAGCTGCCGCTGCAGATCGCCCAGCTGCCGGAGGGTGGCAAGGTGGTTCAGTATGTTCAGGAGGGCCCAGGGCCCAGGGCTTAGGGCCCAGCAAAAGCCGGCAACGCGCCGCTACTGGGCCCTAGTGTGGCACCACGCTAGAGCAACAGCATGCGGGCGGGACGCCCGCGGTCCAAAGCGCGCCGCAGGATCGGGTTCGGTACAACAGCGCCGAGGACTCTCAACCCCCGGCTCTACCTGGGCCCTGAGCCCTGGGCCCTGAGCCCTGGGCCCTGCGCCGTAGGCGCCGTCACCCTGCCGCGTTAAACCCCGCCTTGACCCAACCCAGCAGCGCATCGTCAATCTCCTCAACGCTGCTGATTCGGGTGCTGTACTGGCACATGCTGGCCGGCGGCATCACCTTGAGCCGCTCGTTGGGCGGCAGCTCCTTGACGTTGATGCCGATCTCGACCTGGGTCTTGGTGGCCGGGCCGATCATCGCGAACTGCTTCTTGCGGCGCAGGCTGATGTAGGTCTTCTTCGGCGCCTTCTCGAACTCGCCGAACGTGTCGATCCTGGCCATCAGCGCCTCGTGGATGGGCCGCAAGTGCGCCTTGGGACCAACATAGATCAGGTCCAGCGGGTCATTGCTGGCCGGTGCCGGCGCGGCGGCCTGCTTGAGCACGTGGATCACGGTATTGGCGTCGCCAAAGCCGATCTCGTATTTCTCCATCAGGAATTTGCGCTTCTCACCGTGCTTGCTCAGACCGCTGGCCTCGATGGCTTTGGCCATTTGCTGCAGGGACTGACCGGTCTTTTTCTGGATGTTGCTGAGTTGGGTTTGCAGGGCGGCGTTGGGGTCGGCCATTGGTTGTTTCCTTAGTAGGGCTGAGGGCTGAGGGCTGAGGGCTGAGAAGAGCGGGCTGGGCTAGGGCGTCGGAGGGGCGCTGTGGTGCGGACCGCGGACCAGAGACCGGTGAAGGCGTACTCGAGTACGTCGAATCGGTCGGAGGGAGCAGGCCGTGCCACAGCCGTCCTCCGGCGCCCTACATGGGCCAATTTTCGGCGCGGGTCTTCTTCGGGACGCGGTGGGTGGAGCGCTCGGTGCTCGAGGTGTTCCGAGAGTCGAGCGCGCGCTTCCCCGCGGTGTTCGGCCCCGACGTCCCCCACACCGACATCGACGCGGTCTCGGCCGAGCACCCGCCCGCGCTCGCGGCCCTGACCCTGCACAACGGCACCATCTGGCGCTGGAACCGCGCCTGCTACGGGGTCGCGAAC
>JAUIFV010000274.1 GCA_030430155.1 Gammaproteobacteria bacterium | reverse complement strand
AAGACGATCGACTACGTCGCCGTGGCAGATTTTTTGACTCGGCTTGCTGTCGAAAAGCAGTACCAGCTCATCGAGACCTTTGCCGGTCACTACGAGATCGCCGATTTGGGCTCCACCAATCAGACGTTTGTCAACGGCGTAGCCGTCGAACGTGCCGCGCTAAACGATGGCGATCGGGTAGAAGTGGGCCGCAACGTGCTGAAGTTCTTCGGCAAGGAGAGCGGCGAGGCCGACTATCACAGCGTGCTGCTGGAGCTGGCACTGCGCGACAGTTTGACCGGTCTGCTGGTGCGCAGGCGCTTTCGCGAGCTGCTCGATTCCACCTTGGGCACCGCCAACAAGCCCACCGAGGTGGGCCTGATGATTCTTGATCTGGACCACTTCAAGCCAGTCAATGATCGCCTCGGCCATCTGGCCGGCGATCAGGTGCTGCGGGTGTGCTCGGCGGTGCTCCGCGCCGGCGTGCCGGAGCAGGCCATCGTCGGCCGATTGGGCGGCGAGGAATTCTGTGTGCTGCTGCCGCAGACCGATGCCAAGCAGCTGGAGGCATTGGCCAATGCGCTGCGTGAAGAGCAGGCCCGGCAGGCGGTGCGCATTGAGGAGGAAGTCGTGCAGGTCACTGTAAGCATCGGCTGCGCAATGTGGGAACCGGCGATGAAGGACGCCGGCACGCTGCTGCGCAGCGCGGACAAGGCGCTCTATCAGGCCAAGGACTCGGGGCGCAACAAGGTGGTGATGTTTGGGGGTGAATAGGGCTCAGGGCCCAGGGCACAGGGCCCAGCAAGAAGGGCCAGAGCCGGGCAGTAAGGCGGCCTGGCGAGCGATTTGCGCGATGGGGAGCGCCGGCTAGGGACCGCGGGCGTCTCGCCCAGACTGGGATTTGAAGCAGGGCTGAGGGCTGAGGAAAAGCGGGAGCAGTCGCGACGAGTGCCGGTGTACTCGCTCTTCCGGGATTCTCGGAACTCCGTAGACTTCCAGCGCGGAGCGATCAATCTGCAACGCTCTTCTCAGCCCTCAGCCCTCAGCCGTCAGCCCTGTTTTCAACCCAGCCCTCAGCCCTGCGTTAAACCCCAGCTTGGGCAAGATGCCCGCGGCCCTTTGTGCGCTAGTCGTACTTGGCCGGGGAGCCGGTGTTCACGATCACGACCCGCTGACCTCGCTGGACCAGCCCCAGATCAAGCACCTGCTCCAGCGCGGCCAGGCAGGCGGCGCCTTCAGGGCATAGGGAAACGGGGCAATCGGCGGCTTTGGCGGCGCGCAGCTCGGCTTCGATCTGCGCTTCGTCGACCGCCAGCGCGGCGCCGCCGCTGCCGCGGATGATCTCCAACACCTTGAAATGACCGACCCCGCCAGGGACATTCAGTCCCACCGCGCTGGTATGGCCGGCCGCGACCACCTCGGTGTCGGCGGCGCCGCTGTCGAATGCGCGCACCAGCGGCGCAGTCTGGCTGCTCTGTACGCAGATCATTTTCGGCCTGGCGCTGCCGATCAGGCCCAGCGCCTGCAGTTCATCGAAGGCCTTGGCCATGCCCAACACGCCGGTGCCGCCGCCGGTAGGGTAGATGATGGCGTCCGGTAGCGACCAGCCGCTGCGACCTTGCTGCGGTCGCGGTTCGGCGATTTCCAGGCCCAGCGTCTTCTTGCCCTCGATGCGCCAGCCCGGTTCCTGGAAGGTGGCGCAGTTGAAGTAGCCCTGATTGAGCCAGTGCTCGCGTACCCAGGCACCGGCCTCGCGGATCGTCCCGGGCAGCGTGTGCAGTCGAACGCGGTCCGGGTATTCGCCGGCAAGAGTGGCAACCCGCTGGCGTATCGGCAGCGGGGTATCGTCGGGCATCGCCACACCGATCCGCAGTCCGGCTTCCAGGCCGTACCAGGCCAGCGAGTCGCCCGCGTTGCCCTGCGTCGGCACCGCCAGGGCCTCGATGCCCAGATGGCGAGCCATTGCTACCGCCATGGCCATGCCGCGGTCCTTGAAGCTGCGAGTGGGATTGGCGCCCCAGCCTGGATGCGGCTCACCTTCGTCCTTGATCCAAAGATCGAGGCCCGCGGTGCGGGCCAACCGATGGGCGTAGCCAATCTCCGGGGTGTAGCCCTCGCCGCGGGGGACGATGGACGCGGCCTCGGCCGGATCGTTGATGTCCAACCCCAGCAGCGCGCCAAAGCGCCACAAATCGGGTCGGCGCGGGTGATACCAGCTCTGCTCGGGCCGCTCATGCTGCAGCCGATCCAGATCCAACTCCATCTGCACTGGACGACCGTCGGCCGGGTCCAGATTCATCGCCTCGGTGAATGCGTAGCTGTTACCACTGCCCAGCCCGCGCAGGCATCGTACGTAGCTCACCGGTCGCTCCTTAAAGTCTGTGCGCTGCTTCGCCGAGCAGATCGAGCAGGCGATCGAGTTCCTGACGATCGGCCGGACTCAAACTGCACAGCA
Organism: Gammaproteobacteria bacterium; assembly: GCA_030430155.1. GTDB lineage: Bacteria > Pseudomonadota > Gammaproteobacteria > Xanthomonadales > SZUA-5 > SZUA-5. The sequence continues at coordinate 1,265 of JAUIFV010000274.1, read as the reverse complement.
GACGCTGCTCCAGTGCCAGCGCGGCGGGGACCACCTGCGCATAGACGGCGCGGCCCTGTCGGGTCAGCCGCAGCCGGCTGCGGCGGCGGTCGTTGCTGTCTTCGCGGCGGCTGATCCGCTCGGATTTGACCAGTCGGTCGACGGCTCGGCTGACCGCGACCTTGTCCATGGCGGTGCGTTCCACCACCTCCGACGCGGTCAATCCGGGGGACGGACCAATCACCGCCAGGACTCGCCACTCGGTCATTCCCAAGGCATAGCGTTCGGCGTAGATGGAGGCGATGGCGCTGCTGACCAGGTTCGAAAGCACGCTCAGCCGGTAGGGCAGGAAGTGCTCCAGATCAAGCTCGGACTGGGGAGCAGGATCGGTGCGTGTCGCCACGTTGGCGGTTTCGGCGGCGGTCAACTCGGATTCCTTGAAGGTCGGGGCTGGCGATAGGCAGAAACTACTGCAAATCGGCATGCCTATGCCAACCATCAAGCTTGGCTGAACGCGTGCTGCGCTGCATCGTGCAAATAGTTTCAGATGAAACTATAGTGTTGGACTTGCAGCTCGGACTGAGCATTCGAGCTGGCACAATCAGCCACTGTAGACCGGGGAGCAAACCATCATGAGCGCACAGCTGCAAAGCACCGATTTTCCGAATCCCATGGGTATCGACGGCTTCGAGTTCGTCGAGTTCGCCGCCGCCGATCCCAAGCCGCTGCAGGCCCTGTTCGAGTCAATGGGCTTTAGTGCGGTGGCGCGCCATCGCAGTCGCGACATCACCCTGTACCGTCAGGGTGGGGTCAACTTCCTGATCAACGCCCAGCCCGACTCTTTCGCCGCCGACTTCGCGGCCCAGCACGGCCCCTGCGCCTGCGGCTTCGCCATTCGCGTATCGCGACCGGCCGATGAGGTATACAGCGCAGTCGTGGCCAACGGCGGTGAGCCCATCGAGAACAAGGCCGACACCAAGGCGGTCGATGTGCCGGTGATCAAGGGCATCGGCGATTGCATGCTGTATCTGGTGGATCGCTATGGCGACAAGGGCAGCATCTACGGCGATTTTGTAGCCATTCCCGGCGCCGATCAAAACCCGCCGGGGTTTGGACTGACCTTCATTGATCACCTGACCCACAACCTGTATTTCGGCAACATGCAGAAGTGGTCGGATTACTACGAGCGGCTGTTCAACTTCCGCGAGATTCGCTACTTCGACATCAAGGGTGCCAAGACCGGTCTGGTGTCCAAGGCGATGACCGCGCCGGACGGCATCGTGCGC
>JAUIFV010000084.1 GCA_030430155.1 Gammaproteobacteria bacterium | reverse complement strand
TCGGCCTGCAGCCACTGGAAAAAGGCGTTTTGCAGCAGCTTGTTGGGCTTGCTTCTGCTGACCTGTTTGGCGAGCAGATCGGGGTCGTTGATCTCTTCCAGTTCGGTGATGGTTTTTTGCTGCCAGGCGCCGCCTTGTAGCATCTCCAACAGCTCGGTCAGGCGCGTGCGCAGGCGTGAATTCTTCTGTCGAAAGTAGTCCACGGCGTCGACCAGTGCCTGCAGCTGGGCGATGCGCTGCGCGCCGTAGAGCTCTTCGGCGAGTTCGCGCAGCCTTTGGGTCGGCGGTGCGATGATGTGGGCATGGCGCACCCGCCATAGCTCGTCGACGCGGCGGGCCAGTTTGCTCGGCCCCTGAGGCAGCAATAGCGCGCTCTCCAGTCGGCAGATCGTGTCAACCTGATAGCGCTGCCGCCACCAGTCCTCCACGCATTCGGCGATCAGCGCGCTCTGGTCGGCGGTCTCGCTGGGGCGGAATGCGCTGCCGCTATCGAAGGGGTAGTCGTTGAGCAAACGTCTGCAGTAGCTGTGAATGGTGGAAATGGGCGCCAAATCCAGGTCCGCCAGCGCGCTACGGCTGCGCTCCAGCAGCACAGCCGCCGGTAGCGTGTCGGCCAGATCGGTCAGCCACTCGACCAGCGCCGGGTCGCCGGCAGGCTCGGGGTCGGCCGCCTGGTGCAGCGCGACCAGTACATCGTGAGCCTGACGCAAACGTTGCCGCAGGCGCTCAACGAGCTCGCTGGCGGCGGCCTCGGTGAAAGTGCAGACCACGATCTCGCGCACGCTCAGGCCCTGCTCCAGCAGCAGCCGCAAGTGCAACAAAGCGATGTTGTAGGTCTTGCCGGTGCCGGCGCTGGCCTCGATCAGGGCGCGTCCGAGCAGCGGTAGCTCGCGCCAGTCCAGTTCGGTGGGTGCCTGGCTCATGCGCCCGATTGCTCCGGATTGATGATGGCGTGGAGCATCCGTGCGCATTGTTCAAAGCGCTTACGTTCGGGGTGCTCGGCATCGAGCAGATCAAGGTCGGCAAACAGCAGGCGCGCATAGCCCGGGGCATAGTCCAACTCGCCCATGCTCTGGTAGCCGCCATGCATCGCGATCTGAGCGGCGTAGAGGTTCGGATTGTCCGATTCCAGATAGCGCCAGCTGGTCTTGGGCAGATACAGCGGCGGCCGGTTCTGACCGCGATACCAAAGCAGCAACAGCCGGCTCAGGGCTGCACGCAGTTGATCGTGATCGTTGGGAAAGCGTTCCGGACTGCGGTTCTTGCCCTCGGGACCGACCACCAGACCACGAACCAGGCATCGTTCAGGCAGGCTCAAACGCAGCGCGGCCAGGCGCAGATAGAGCGGCAACAGGTGTTTGAAATTCACCTTGCCGGGGCACAGCTCAAGCAGATAGCGGCGATCATCGACCCGGTAAACGCGACTGACCTCACCGCGCAGGCGGATCTGTGCCGACAGCGATAGATCGATTCCCACCGATTCGATCTGGCGCTGCTCCGGTGGTTGCTGGAACGGCGGAAAATCGCGCAGCTCATTCAGAGTGCGCTGGGCGATACCCCGCTCCAGGGCATAGCTGCGGCGGCCCAGACTGCCGGCGGGCAGACGTCCGGAGCGGGCGATGTCCACCGGCAGCTGCGCCGGAATCTCCCATTCGCCTCGATCCAGCGCGCGCCAGACCAGATCGCGGGTCAGTCGCTCCAGCGGCTGCAGACGTATGGCCAGCGGTTCGCGGTCGTCGGCAGCGACCTGCTCCAGCGCCTGCAGACTCAGGCCGAGCGTGTTTTGGCAGTATTCGCGCGCCGGATCGCGGTACCAGCGCAGCAGCTCGCGCAAATCGACCTCGATCTGCGGCATCGCTGGCGCTTCCGGCAACCCGCTGCGGAAGCCCGGCGCTGCACCCTCCTGAGCCGCTTGCTGCTCGACCAGCCAGCGACCATCGAAGCTGTGCAAGCGGCTATCGGCGGCGTCGTAGTAGCGCGCGTCGAAGGGCTGCAATGGGTGCCTGACGATCCAGACCTCGGGGCCCGTCGGCAGCGGCCGCAGAAACTGCAGCAGCTCGGCCAGCGGCGCGGCCGGATTGCGCGGCTTGCCGTCCTGTACGCCCTCGCCCAGGTAGCTCAGATGAAGCCGATCGCGGGCGCTCAGCAGCGCCTCCAAAAACAAATAACGGTCATCGGCGCGGGCGTCGCGGTCGCCCAGGCGCGGATGGCTGCGCAGCAGATCCAGCCCGCTGTCGCTGCGGTTGCGCGGAAACTCGCCGTCATTGAGGCCGAGCACGCAGACCATGCGGAAAGGGATGGCGCGCTGCGGCACCATGCCGCAGAAGGTGATCCCGCCAACCAGGAAGGGTTGCCGTTCGGGCACCCCGTCCAGACTCGCCAGCAGCGCCTCGCGGATCACCGCGAAGGGTACCTGCGGGTCGCTCTGCGCGGCTTCGGTCTGGGTGCGCAGCTCATCGATGCAGGCATGGACGCTGCGCAACGCGACCGTTTCGTCGGCATCGTCGAAGCCGCCTTCGAACAGCGCATTGACTGCCGCGCTGAGCCAAGCGCACCAATCGCTGACCGAGCGCGACTGGCGCATCGCACTACGCATCGCCGCCAGCACGCTCAGCAGCTGATCCAGCGCGCCCAGGGCATCGGCGTCGGGTCCGTGCGGCGGCAGGGCGGGGAGAATCTCGCCGTCGAGCAGGTGTTCGGCCTCCACTTCGCCGAGCAGAAAGCCGGCCAGCATCCGTTCCAGGCCGAACTCGAAGCTGTTTTGCGCTACGGGCGCGGCGCCGAACTCGGTCTTCATCGCCGCATCCAGCCCCCAGGCGACCTCGGCGCGGTCCAGCCAGCGCGACAGCGCTTCGGCCGAACCGGGCTGCAGCCGCATCCGTCGCGCCACCGCGGGCAGGTCGAGCATGGCCAGGATCTGCGAGCGGCCGAGGCGCTGCTGGGGCAGATCGAGCAGTTCGGCAAATGCGCGCAGCAGCGGATGGCTGCGTCGCATCGGCACATCGGCGAGGTGATAGGGCAGGGCGCCTTGATGACGGCCGGGCGGTCCAAACACGGCGGCCAGATAAGGCGCGTACTGATTGATGTCCGGCGCCATCACCACGATGTCGCGTGGCTCGGCTGCCGCGTCGCTGCTGAGAAAGTCGAGCAGGGCGTCGCGCAGCGCTTCCAGCTCGCGCAGCCGGGTGTGGCAGACGTGCACCCGCAGTGAACTATCCTGCTCGACGATATCCTCGCCACCGATCTGCGGCTGCAGAGTGCGAACGCTGTGCTGTAGGCGGGTCAGCAGGGGAGCGTGCGCGGGCAGGGCGGCTTGCTCGCGGTCGACCTCGTCGCGGCGATCGTCGATCTGATCGCTGTGGTTGTTGAGCAGCACCGTGAAGTGCTGCCCCAGCTTGCCCAGCGCCGCCAGCAGACGGTGATCGCTATGCAGCTCGCTGTCTGGATCGAGTTCGATGAGGCTGTCGGCGCGAGAGCGCAAATCGTCCCACAGCTCGCGGCAGGGGTCGGGGAAATACAGCATCACCGGCTGCGTCCGGGCCACCGCCAGCAGCGCCTTGAGCACGTCTGGCGGCAGATGGTTGACGCCAAAGACGTGCAGCGGGTTGGCGCCGCCCTTGCTCTGTGCCAATGCCGACAGCAGCGCCTGGCCGCGGGCGGCGCGGTGATCCACCCCGATGCCCGCGCGCAGTCGACGCCACAGCTCGCCCTGCCAGTGTTCGGCCAGCGTCGTGGCGATACTGCCGCGACCCTCCCATCCAGCCAGCCAGTCGGCGCGGTAGACCGCGTACTGGACGTACAGGCTGGCCAGCCGGTCGGCGAGCTGAAAGCGGCGCCGACCGTCGCGGTCGGCGTCCAGATAGCGGCTGATCTGTGCCTGCTCCAGCTCCGGCAGCAGTTGGTAGATCCGCCAGCGCAGATGCTGCCGCTGGTAGGGGTCAACGGCGACCCGCTCGCTGCCGAGGCGGCGCTGGCTGAGCTCGTCCAGCCACTCGCCCGGCAGCTGCAGGCGCAGATTGGCGGCGATGCCGGGCTTGCCGTCGACCAGCGTGCGTTCGGCCAGATGGCGCAGCAGCCAGCGTTTCATGCCCAGATGACCAACTACCACCGATTGCGCCTGCAGCACCGAAGCTGGGGGCGAGGTTCTCAGCTTGACCAGCAGCAGATCGGCCAGCCGCTCCAGTCGGCTGGAACGGTAGACCTCAAGCATCGCTGTCAGCCTCAGCGCCTTGGATTGCCGGCTGAATGGGAAGGTTGCTGTAGGACCGCATCGTGTGCAGGCGACCGTCTTGGAGTGCAGCGACGTAGGATGGCACAGCCGCAGCGGCTTGTTAGTCGTCGGCCTCGGCTTGCGACGGATCGACCAGCCGCTGCTGCACGGTGCCGATAGCCAACACTTGGCCATCGTCCAGGGTCAGAGTGCCGTCGCGCAGTTCCTCATGATCGGCATCGATGGTGATAAAGCGGCCGACCAACAGGCCGTCGCTGCGCTCGCCGTCGATGCGATAGGCGAACTCGTCGGGATCTGGGGCCTGGAAGGTCGCGGTGAAATCCAGACTGATCTCGTGCACTTCACCCACCGCCGCGGTGACCACCGGATCGGCTCGTATTGCCTCCAGCGCCTGCTCGGTGAAGATCTTGAAGCCGATCCAGCCGGCCAGCAGCACCACCAGCGTCATGAAGGCAAACATGCCCAGCACGCCCAGCAGCAGCCACAGCAGGGCGCGACCGGATTGCGGAGCAGGAGCATAGTGGGCAGGCGTCACGGTGAATCCCGGCGGGGGAAAGCGCTGCATTATCGACCAAATCGGACTTGCCCCACAGGCTGGATCAACTGGCTTTCCCCTGGGGTCAAGTGAGGGACCTGCACTTTGCGCGCAACGCAGCGGCGCAACGGCGTTCCTGGCTTGCTCTGCGCTCCCTGGCGGCTTTGCAGCGCTCTGACAGCGAGTGCGCCCCGGTGAGCCCTGATCATCTCACCGGGGCGCCGCCATCCCTGGCGCCGCTGCCAGAGCGGTCTCCTTGCTATTTGCCAGCCTTGGCCTTGCCCAGCTGGATGTACTGGCGGTTCTTCTCCACCGTGGCCAGGCCGATGCCTTTGACCGCGGCCAGCTGATCGGCGCTTTGGAACGGACCGTTGCTCTGTCGGTGCTCGATGATGGCGGCGGCCTTGGCCGGACCGACCCCGTCCAGGCTCTCTGCCAAAGTGGCGGCATCGGCGCTGTTGATATCGACCGGCTGGCCGGCGAAGGCCGGCAGGGACAGCATCAGCGACAGCAGCAGGGTTTGGAAAAAGCGATTCATGGTGGATCTCCTTTGAGCTTGCTAGCGTGGTTTGCGATCGGCGGCGGGCCGCTGCGATCGTCCCGGGCGGTGTCGCCGCGGTGAGTACAGGCTAGGAACTAGGCAGCGGCCGCGGTATCGGCAAATGCCGCGCATTCGTGTAGGAAAATTGCGCTGTCTGTGTAGGAATTTTCCTACTCCGTGAACCGAGGCCCGGGTTTCTTGCCCCCGCACCGACATTAAAAGCTGCCCAAACAGGTACACTAGCGCCCACCAGCGTCACTGCTTGGCGGCGACGCCACGTTATGGGGAGAGATTGATGTCCAGCCGCAAGCTGATGGATTTTGTCGCCGAGAAGTGGGATCGCGAGGTGATTCCGCAGCTGAAGACCTACATCAAGATCCCCAACAAGTCACCGCTGTTCGACCCGCAGTGGTCGGACAAGGGCTACATGGCCGAGGCTATGGATCTGCTCGAAACCTGGGCCCGCGATCAGACCATCAGCGGGATGCAGATCGAGCGTATCCAGCTGCCCGGGCGCACACCGCTGCTGCTGATCGAGATACCCGGCAAGGGCGAGGACTGCGTGCTCATGTATGGGCACATGGACAAGCAGCCGGAAATGCACGGCTGGAATGTGGATCTGGGCCCGTGGACCCCGGTGCATGCCGGCGACAAGCTGTATGGGCGCGGCGGAGCCGACGATGGCTATTCGCTGTATGCGTCGCTGATTGCGATCATGGCGCTGCACGAGCGCGGCCTGGACCATTCGCGCTGCGTGATCCTGATCGAGGGCTGCGAGGAATCGGGCAGCTACGACCTGCCGTTCTACATCAACCATCTTGCCGATCGCATCGGCACGCCCAATCTTGTGGTCTGCCTGGATTCCGGCGCCGGCAACTACGATCAGCTCTGGGTGACCACCTCGCTGCGCGGCATGGCCGGTGGCACCTTGCGGGTGAAGGTGCTCAAGGAGGGCGTACATTCGGGCGATGCCAGCGGCATCGTGCCCTCGTCTTTCCGCATCCTTCGACAGCTGCTGGACCGCATCGAGGATCCTTACAGCGGGCAGATCAAACTCGATCTGATGCACGTGGAGATCCCCGAAGAGAGGCAACGCCAGGCCGCCGAGGCCGCGCGCGTGCTCGGCGATCAGATCCACTCCAAGTTCCCCTGGAACGACGGCATGGGTCCGGTCGATACCGATTTGCAGCAGCTGGTGCTCAATCGCACCTGGCGCCCGGCACTGGCGGTGACCGGCGCCGACGGGCTGCCGCCGCTGATCGATTCGGGCAACGTATTGCGGCCGCAGACCTCGGTGAAGCTCTCCCTACGGCTGCCGCCCACCCTGAGTGGGGCACGCGCCAGCGCGCTGCTCAAAGAAACCCTGGAGAAGGATCCGCCCTACGGCGCCCAGGTGGAGTTCGAGATCGAAAAATCGGCCCAGGGCTGGGCCGCTCCGGCCACCGTGCCGTGGCTCAGCGCCGCGGTGAACGACGCCAGTCAGACCTACTTCGGACCCAAGGCGGCGGCAATGGGCGAGGGTGGCACCATTCCTTTCATGAACATGCTGCAGGAGCGCTTCCCGGATGCGCAGTTTGTGGTTACCGGACTGCTGGGCCCACATTCCAATGCCCACGGTCCCAACGAGTTTCTGCACATACCCACCGGCAAGAAGCTGACCGCCGCGGTCGCCGACGTGCTGCATCGTCATTATCAAAATCGCGGCGCGCCCTCGGTGCTCGCCGACGCCACCCACTGAGGCGCAGATGGCTCAGTTCAAACCCAGCTGGCTGCTCTACGGCGCGACCGGCTACAGCGGCCGGCTGATTGCCGATGAAGCCAAGCGGCGCGGGCTCAACGTGATCCTCGCCGGCCGTGACCAGGAGGCGGTCAATGCGCTGGGCAAGCGGCTGGATCTGCCGGTGCGGGTGTTTGATCTGGGTGACCGCGAAGCGGTGGAGCGCGGCGTGCTCGGCGTACGGCTGGTGCTCAACTGTGCGGCGCCATTTTCCATCACCGCCTCGCCTCTGGCTCAGGCCTGCCTGCGCAGCGGCACCCACTACTTGGATATTTCCAGCGAGATTGCCGATTTCCGCTCGCTGCATCGGCTCGATCAGCGCGCCAAAGAGGCCGGCGTGTTGCTGATGCCCGGGGTCGGGATGGGCATCCTGCCCACCGACGCCCTGGCGTTGCACCTGAAGCAGCGGCTGCCATCGGCGGTGACCTTGCGACTGGCATTTCGCAGCGAAGGTTCCAAGCCTTCGCGCGGCACCATGCGCACCCTGCTGGAGTCACTGCGCAATCCAGGCTACGTGCGTGAGGGCGGCCAGCTCAAACCGGCCAAGCTGGTGCTGGATTCGCGCAAAGTGGATTTCGGCCCCGGCGGCAAGCACGGCGTGATCAGCTTCCCCTGGCGTGGTGATTTGTTCACCGCTGGACTGAGCACCGGTGTGCAATTCGTCTACAGCTACGCTGCGCTGCCCTGGCTGGCGCAGCTGATCATGCGCGCGCGTCAGTTCTTCACTCAGGGATTGCTGGGCCGTTGGCTGGAGCGCTTCGTCGACGGTGCCAGCGAGGGCCCGACCGAGAAAGATCGGGCCAAAGGCAAGACCTGGTTTTGGGGCGAAGTGGTCAATGACGTCGGCAGCAAAGCCAGCACCGTCATCGGCGGGCCCGAGGGCTATGTACTCAGCGCACGCTGTGCCCTCTACGCGGTGGAGAGGCTGCTGCTGGGCGAGAGCCCTGAAGGTTGGCAAAGCCCGGCGCAGGTCTTCGGCACTGACCCCTTACGCGCTATCCCCGGGCTGACCGTCGTCGACAGCTAGTGTGGTGTCGCGCAAGCAAGTTGTGCGAACCGATGGAAACGCCAGAGGCAAGGTGCGAGGAGACGTCATAGCGGGGCTATGGCGACGACGAGCAACGCCGCGTTCAGGAGAAGACGCGGTGTGTGCGAGCTACTTATGGGACACCACATTAGTTTTCGCCCACTTCAGCGACCGTCGAAATAGCCTTCATAGTCGGCGGCCAGCCAGGTCATCGCGACGTAGGCGGCGACATTCTGATCCAGGTCGGCCGCGTCGACCTGGTCAATGGTGTCGTTTTCGGTGTGGTGTATGTCGAAGTAATTGGTCGCGTCCTGATTCAGACCGACCACCGGCACCCCGGCGTCGCGCAGTGGCGAGATGTCGGCGCCGCCGTAGGCCTGATTGTCGCCGCGCTCTATGCCCAACGGTTCCAGCACCGCCATGAACTGATCGGCTACGGGCAAGGCGGCTTCGGCGAAGCGGGTCTGGAATCGCCATACGCGACCCGCACCGAGGTCGCTCTCGGCGGCCAGGATGTGGTTGGCGAGATCGTCTTTATGGGTCTGCGCATAGGCTTTGCCGCCATACAAACCCTGTTCCTCGTTGGCGTAGGCGACCACCCGAATACTGCGCCGCGGGCGCTGCTCCGAGGTGCCGATCAAGGTCGCCGCGGCCATCGTGATGGCCACGCCGGCGCCGTCGTCCACCGCGCCGGTGCCCAGGTCCCAGGAGTCCAGATGCGCGGCCAGCAGGATCACTTCCTCGGGTCGTTCGCGGCCGTCGAACTGGCCAATGACATTGGCAGATTGGTACTCACCCTGACGCGCGCGGGCGCCCAGCTGCAGCGATATTTCCACACTCTGACCGTCGCCGATCAGCTGTTCGATGCGATCGGCATCCAGGTGGGAGATCGCCGCCGCGGGAATACGCGTCGGGGTGTTCTCGTAGCGCATCGTTCCGGTGTGCGGACTGCGGGTGCTGCTGTCGGTACCGATAGAGCGCACCAGCACGGCGATGGCGCCGGCCTGCGCCGCCGCCGAAGCGCCGCGTACACGCCCTATCACCGCCTTGCCATAGCCGCTGGCGTCGCGAGTCCGCTCCATGCGCTGATTGATGAAGGCGATTTTGCCCTCGGCGCTGCCCGCTTCGGCTGCCATCAGCTGCTCGGCCGATTCAAACAGCACGACTTCGCCGCGCAGACCGGATTCGGGGGTGCCGATGCTGCCGCCCAGCGCGGTGACCATCAGGCTGCTGGGCTCAGGCGAGATCAGCATCGCACTCTCAAAGCCGCGGTCCCACACCGGAAAACGGACTTCTTCGGTCCAGACCCGATCAAAGCCGAGTTCGGCGAACTTCGCTTCGGCCCAGGCGCGTCCGCGGGCATCGCCATCGGTGCCGGCCATCCGGTGCCCGACTTCGCTGGTCAAAGACGCCACCAGCGCGTAGGCATTGGTACCCTGCATAGCGCGGTCGCGGAGCTGCTCGGCCATAGCCAGCTGCTCCTGCTCGAACTTGGGTAGCTCCGGCGCGCATCCGCACACCAGGCCACAGATCATCAGGCCAGTCAGTAGTCGCATGACATTCCTAAAAGAGGGCAGGATGGGACGGCCGGCAAGCCTAACCCAAATGGGGCCAATCACGTGCGGCAGCTGTCGGCCCGGTTTGTGCACGCCGAGTTGACATCGCATTCGCAAAGCTGAGGGCTTCGTCGCAGTGTGTTCCAATTCAATTGCTTACATCCACGCGCAAAACGCTACACTGGCGCGCGCAGGATCTGACCGGACGCGCTGATGCTCGACATACTGCCGTTCACCAAGTACACCAGCGAGCCCTTGCCGCCTAGAGTGCGCAGTCTGCTGGAGGGAGCCTATCAGGCGGCTTGGCACACCCTGGAGCCGGTGCTCAAGCGCATTGTCGTCGACTACGAGCAGGCGCTGTTCAAAAGCGCGGACAAAGCGCGCAGTACTCAGGAACAGAGCGACTATTTCGCCGCCATGCGCGAGCTGCGCAAGCGCGCGGTGGATCTGGAAGTGGCCATGCGCGAGGTATTGCAGCGCGGCATGGTCAGCATGGTGACCGCCGACGGCGCGCGCGAGGCGGCCAAAGAAGATTCGTCGGGCAAGCCTCAGCTGGGCCTGGTCGAGACTTCCGAGCTGGAAGAAAACCTGGCCTTGGGCGAGTTCAGTGCCAAGGCTGAAATGCGCTACGCGTCAGGGCTGCACTATCTGAGCTTCCGCTTCGCCGCGATCGCCGGCAGTCCGCCCATAGACCACGAGCTGCTGCCGCTGGGCCCCAACGCCATGGCCGACGGGCTGAAGGCCGCCGGACACTGCATGGAAATCTCCGTCGAGCAGCGCGTGCGCTTCTATCATTACGCTGAAGCGGCGTTGCTCGGCAGCTACGGCGAGCTGCTTGAGGCGGTTAACGGTTTCCTCGCCGAGCACGGCGTGCTGCCTCATTTCCACCAGATGGTGCAGCGTTCGCGCGGCGAGCCGCAAGGCGACAAGGGCAAGAACAAGGCGGCCGAGCCAGCACGAGAAGCGCCCGAGCCGGAATCAGAGGAGCCAGTCGAGCAGTCGTCATCTACTGCGGCAACAGATCCCATGCACGCCTATAGTGGTGCTGCGCAAGCGGGTCAGATGGTGCCGCCGGCTGGCGCACAGCCGCCACCCGTTGCGCCGTCTTCGCCTGCGGCGGCAGGCCAAGCGCCGGCGATCAGCGGTCTGCGCGCCGAAGATCGCCAGCGCCCAGCATTCACGGCCCTGGATGCGCTGTGGAATGACGCTCGCCAGCATCCGACGGCGCCGAGCGCACCGCGTTCGGAGCCGACGCCGGAGGATCAGGCCGAGCTGTTCACCACGCTGCGCGAGTTGCTTGCCGGGCGCCGCGCACAAAGCGGGCAGGCCGCGCCGGCCGCCGATGCTCGGCCGGTCGCGCAGTCCAACGATGTGCAGGCGGTACTGAGCGTACTGCAGTCGCAGCCGGCGGCGCCGGTGATGGTCGGCGGGCGCTGGCAGGCGCGCAAGGTTGCCGACGTCAAGCAGGATCTGCTCAATCAGCTGCGTTCGATCGGTGACGGCACACCGCCGCGGTTGTCGCCGGAGGACAACGATACCGTGGACCTGGTCGGCATGCTCTTCGAGCAGCTGACCACCGGGCTATCGCCGGTCTCGCTCAGCCACAGCCTGCTGACCAAGCTGCAGGTGCCCTTGCTGAAGGTGGCGCTGAACGACAAGGCTTTCTTCACCCGCCGCAAGCACCCGGCTCGGATGCTGCTCAACGAGGTTGCTGAAGCAGCCGCACTGTGGGTGGAGGATGAAACCGCCGACAAGGCGGTGTTGGACAAGATGCAGCTGGTGGTCGACCGCATTACCCGCGATTATGACCAGGATCACGAGATCTTCGAACAGCAGCTGGGTGATCTGGGCGGCCACCTGCAGGAGGTGAGGCGAAAGGACGATATCGCCGAAAAGCGCCAGGTCGACGCCGCGCGCGGTCGCGAGAAGATGGAACTGTCCCGTGCCGCGGCCCTGGAGGCGGTACAGGCGCGTGTCGATGCGGCACAGCCGGCGGCGCCCATTGCCTCCTTCCTGCTTGAAGCCTGGGCAGACGTGCTGGCGTTGTCGCTGCTGCGCCAGGGACCGCACGGTGAGGACTTCGAGCACGATCTGGATACCGCCGACGAGCTGTTGGCGCTTACCGACACCGATTTACCGATCGCCGAGCGGCGCAGCCGCTTCGCCGCATTGGTGGGCAAGCTGCGTGAAGGCGTCAGCGGCGTCGGCATGCACGACGACGCCTTCAAGCAGGCGCAGACCGCGCTGTTCAACGCGCTGCGATTGAGCCCCGAGGACCAGCCGCCCGAGGCGACGGCGCGTAGCGAGCAGGAGATCGATCAGGCGCTCAAGAGCCGTCCGCGGCTGGGCGCTGATCAGGGCTCAGAGGCGGTCAGCACCATCCTCGATGGATTGCGCCGCGGCGAGCGGATCAAGCTCACGCCCGAGGAGAAAGCGATGGTGGATCGAATCAAGCAGCTGCCTTTTGGCACCTGGTTCGAGTTCGTCAAGAATCAACAGGGTGAGCGTATCAGCAGGAAACTGAGCTGGTTCAGCCCGGTGACCGGTCGCTGTCTGTTCGTCAATCCGCGCGGTGCCAAGGCTGATGATCGAACCATCGAACAGCTCGCGCGAGAACTGGTGCGTGGCACCGCCAGGGTGCTGGTGGAAAACAAGGAGACGCTGATTGACCGCGCTTGGAAAGCGATCGTCAAAGCCTTCAAGAGCACCCCTAGGACGGACACGGCAGTGGCGGCGGGGACAGGTCGATGACTGAACGGCGCGACCGTCGTCGCAATGCGCGCCAGGCCATGGTGCTGGTCAACACCATCTCCGGCGGCAACCTGGGCCGTATCGGCAATCTGTCGGCCGGTGGGCTGATGCTGATCAGCAGCCAGCCGGTTGGCGAATCAAGCATCTATCAGGCGCAGTTTCAGCTGCTTGATGCCGGCACCGCCACACGCAAGATTGATCTTGCCTTCCAAGTGCTGTGGTGCGCGCCCGCGGGGTCCAAGAACACCTTTTGGTCGGGCTGTCAGACCATCGACATCTCCGAGCAGGACCGGGCGGCGATCCATGCCTGGGCCAACGCTGGAGATTGATGCGGCCTGCAAACTCCCTTTGACGCACCGCAGCAGATGTGGTGTATTGAAGGTCCATCGCAGCCTAGGCAATCCTAGGGCAAGCACTCGGTCAGCGCGGCGCCGACTCGTTGGCGCTGACAACAATGAAGTAGTGCACGCGCTGGCAACGACAGACCCGGGAGGCTAGGTCTGACCCTGTGGCAACAGTCCCGATCCGCTGGTGAAAGCCGGCGGCCGGTGGCGCTGCGGGGCGGTTTGTGCAGGCTTGAAAAGGAGTTCTGCGTGCCATGAATGGCCTCTACGATGAGCGTTTCGAACACGACAGCTGCGGTTTTGGACTGATCGCGCAGCTGGATGACCAGGCCAGCAATGCGCTGGTCTTCCGCGCGCTGGACGCGCTAGGACGATTGTCCCACCGCGGCGGGGTCGGCGCGGACGGCGCCACCGGCGACGGCTGTGGCCTGCTGCTGCGACGCCCGGAGCGCTTTCTGCGCGAATTGGCCAAGGAGGCCGGGATCAACGTCGGCCTGCTGTTTGCCAGCGGCCTGGTGTTTTTGCCCCGCGACGCCGAGCGCGCCGAGCAGGTCAAAACGATCCTGCAGGAACAGGCCGCGGCGCTGAGCCTGCATGTGGCCGGTTGGCGCGAAGTGCCGATAGACCGCTCCGCCTGTGGTGACGGCGCGTTGGCCACTCTGCCGGCGATGCAGCAGATCTTCGTCAGCGCCGAGCCGGGCTCGGATGCCGGCGCCTTCGCTCGGGCCCTGTACCGCATGCGCCGGCGCAGCGAGATGGCGCTGGAGGCCGATCCAGACTTCTACGTGGTGACCCTGTCGCCCTATGTCTTCGGCTACAAGGGCATGGTGGTTCCGGGTCGATTGGGTGATTTCTATCGCGACCTGCAGCATCCGGCGGTTGCCGCCAGCGCCGCGGTCTTTCATCAGCGCTTTTCCACCAACACCGCACCACGCTGGCGTCTGGCCCAGCCGTTCCGATTGCTCGCCCACAACGGCGAGATCAACTCCATCCAGGGCAATCGCAACTGGATGCGCGGTCGCGGCGCCAAGCTGCGTTCGCCGCTGATGGATTTCCGCGAATTCAGCCCGCTGATCGAGATGAGCGGTTCGGATTCGCAAAGCCTGGACAACATGCTCGAGGTGCTGCTGACCGGCGGCATGGATCTGCTCCAGGCGATGCGCGTGCTGATTCCGCCAGCCTGGCGCGACAACGACGTGATGGACCCGGATCTGCAGGCCTTTTACGAGTACTACGCGCTGAGCTCGGAGCCCTGGGACGGCCCGGCTGGCATCGTCATGCTCGACGGACGATTCGCCGCCTGCACTCTGGATCGCAACGGACTGCGGCCCGCCCGCTGGCTGCTCACCGAGGACCGGCATCTGGTAATCGCCTCGGAAACCGGCGTCTACGACATCGAAGATGATCAGGTCGCGGCCAAGGGCAGACTCGGGCCGGGCGAGATGATGGCGGTCGATCTGTACAGCGGCAAGCTGCTGCACAGCGCGGACATCGACCAGATCAATCGCAGCCGGGCGCCCTTCAAGCGCTGGCTGAAGCAGGGCGTGATGTATTTGGAGAGCGACCTCATCGACCCGCTGCTGGCCAGCGAACCGATGGACGACGCCACCCTGGCCAGCTTCCAAAAGCGCTTTGGGCTGACTCGCGAAGAGCGTGACAGCGTGATCAAGGTGTTGGCCGAGGCCGAGATGGAGGCGACCGGGTCGATGGGTGATGACACCCCGATCGCGGTGATGTCCGGCCGCATACGTTCGGTCTACGACTATTTCCGCCAGGCCTTCGCCCAGGTCACCAACCCGCCCATCGATCCGCTGCGCGAACATCTGGTGATGTCGCTGACCACCCAGCTGGCGCGCGAGGGCAATCTGTTCAGCGCGACCCCGGAAAGCGCGCGGCAGGTGGTGCTCAACTCACCGATCCTGTCGCAGCGCAAGCTGAAACAGATCCTTTCCCTGCCGGACTTCGGCAGCAATCACGTCACCATCGACCTGCACTATCCGCGCAGCGAAGGTCTGCAGGCTGCGCTGCAGCGCTTCTGCGGCGAGGCCGAGAACGCGCTGCGCCAGGGCTCGCTGATCATTCATCTGACCGATCGCAACCCGCGCGCCGATCACCTGCCCGCGCACGCGCTGTTCGCGGTCGGCGCGGTGCATCAACATCTGGTCCGTCTGGGGCTGCGTTCGGACTGCAATCTGCTGGTGGAAACCGGCACCGCGCGCGACCCGCACCATTTCGCCTGTTTGATCGGCTACGGCGCCACCGCGGTCTATCCCTATCTGGCCTACCAAAGCCTCAACGGACTGGGCCGCAGCGGGGCGATACGCGCCAAGGGGCTGGAGACCCGTGAACTCGGCCGCAGCTTCCGGCGCGGGATCCGCAAGGGCCTTTTGAAGATCCTCTCCAAGATGGGGATTTCCACCGCCGACAGCTATCGCGGCGCGCAGCTGTTCGAAATCGTCGGTCTGGCCGACGAGATCGTCGCGCAGTGCTTCGAGGGCACCGCCAGCCGGGTCGGTGGGGCCACCTTTGCCGACTTTGAAGCCGAGCAGGCCGAGCTGTGCCGGCTGGCCGACGATCCCTTCGCCCAGCTGCAGCCCGGCGGCTTGCTCAAATTTGTCCACGGCGGCGAATACCACATGTACAACCCCGACGTGATCGCCGCGCTGCAGGCGGCGGCGCGCAGCGGCAGCGCAGAGGATTTTCGGCGCTACAGTCAGCTGGTGGACAACCGACCGGCCTCGGCGCTGCGCGATCTGATGCGCCTGCGTTGCGCCGAGCAGCCGCTGGCGATCGATCAGGTCGAATCGGTGGAGTCCATCGTCAAGCGCTTCGATTCGGCCGGGATGAGCCTGGGCGCGCTGTCGCCCGAGGCTCATGAGGCTCTGGCCATCGCCATGAATCGTCTCGGCGCACGATCCAATTCCGGTGAGGGCGGCGAGGATCCGGCCCGCTACGGCACCGAGAAGATGAGCAAGATCAAGCAAGTGGCGTCAGGGCGCTTCGGCGTCACCCCCACCTATCTGGTCAACGCCGAAGTGCTGCAGATCAAAATCGCCCAGGGCGCCAAGCCGGGCGAGGGCGGTCAGCTGCCCGGGCACAAGGTCAACGAGATGATCGCCCGACTGCGTCATGCCATGCCCGGCATCGGTCTGATCTCGCCGCCGCCGCATCACGACATCTATTCCATTGAGGATCTGGCGCAGCTGATCTTCGATCTGAAGGAGATCAACGCCGACGCGCTGGTCTCGGTCAAGCTGGTTTCGCACGCCGGGGTGGGCACCATCGCCGCCGGCGTGGCCAAGGCCTACGCCGATTTGATCACCATCTCCGGCCACGACGGCGGCACCGGCGCCAGTCCGCTGACCAGCATCAAGTATGCCGGCACACCGTGGGAACTGGGTCTGGCAGAAGCGCACCAGACCCTCAAGCGCAACGGCCTGCGGCACCGGGTGCGGCTGCAGACCGACGGCGGGCTGAAGACCGGCCTGGACGTGGTCAAGGCGGCGATGCTGGGTGCTGAAAGCTTCGGCTTCGGCACCGGGCCGATGGTCGCCCTGGGCTGCAAGTATCTGCGTATCTGTCATTTGAACAATTGCGCCACCGGCGTGGCCACCCAGCATGAGGTCCTCCGTCAGCGGCATTTCATCGGTCTGCCCGAGATGGTGATGAACTTCTTCCTGGGCATCGCCAACGAGGTCCGCGAGCTGCTCGCCCAGCTCGGTGTGAGCAGCCTGGCCGAGATCATCGGTCGCACCGATCTGCTCGAGCCGTTGGCCCAGGTCGGCGGACGCTCGGCGCATCTGGATCTGCATCGATTGCTGAGCCGCGAGGACCTGGTCGAATCCGACTACTGCACCGTCGCGGCCAATCCGCCGGCCGACCGTGGCCAGTTGGCGACCCGGATTCAGAACGAAGTGGCTGCTGCGGTGGAGTCCGGCCGCGGCGATGAGTTCAGCTTTGCGATCAGCAATCGTGATCGATCCATCGGCGCCCGGGTCTCCGGAGCCATCGCCCGCCGGCACGGCGCCGGCGGCATGCCTGATCACCCGCTGGTGTTGCGCTTTAACGGCAGTGCGGGGCAGAGTTTCGGCGCCTGGAATGCGGCCGGATTGCAGCTCTACCTGCGCGGCGAGGCCAATGACTACGTCGGCAAGGGGATGGCCGGCGGCCGTATCGTGGTCAGGCCGCCGGAAGATGCGCGCTATCAGGCCAATCAGACGGTGATCGTCGGCAACACCTGTTTGTACGGGGCCACCGGCGGTGAGTTCTATGCCGCCGGCCTGGCCGGTGAACGCTTTGCGGTGCGCAACTCCGGCGCGCGAGCGGTGGTCGAAGGCGCCGGTGACCACTGCTGTGAGTACATGACCGGCGGCGTGGTGGCGGTGTTGGGCCGTACCGGTCTGAACTTCGGCGCCGGCTTCACCGGGGGTTTTGCCTACGTGTTGGATCTGGAGCGCGACTTCGTCGATCGCTACAACCATGAGCTGATCGATATCCAGCGGGTCTCACCCGAAGGCATGGAGCACCATCTGCAGCATCTGCGTGCGCTGATTGGCGCCCACGTGCGCGAGACCGGCAGCCGCTGGGGGCAAGCGCTGCTGGATGAGTTCCGCGACTACCTGCCGAAGTTCTGGCTGGCCAAGCCCAAAGCGGCCAGCATGGATTCGCTGGTCGAGACCTTGAAGCGCGCGGCGTAGGAGATTCTTCAATGGCAGACAAACATCTGGAGTTTCTCGACATTCCGCGGCGGATGCCCGATGAAGTGCCGGTGGCGGTGCGGGTAGAGGGCTGGGGTGAGATCTACGGCGAGTTCGACGAGGTCGGCCGCGGCGAGCAGGCCTCGCGCTGCCTGGACTGCGGCAATCCCTACTGCGAGTGGAAATGCCCGGTCCACAACTACATTCCCAACTGGCTCAAGCTGGCCGAAGCCGGGCGCCTGCACGAGGCGGCGGAGCTGTCGCACCAAACCAACCCGCTGCCGGAGATCTGCGGTCGCGTATGCCCGCAGGATCGGCTTTGCGAGGGTGCCTGCACACTGGAGGACGGCTTTGGCGCGGTGACTATCGGTGCCATTGAACGTGAGATCACCGATCGCGCCCTGGCCAGCGGCTGGCGGCCCAAGGTGGCGCCGCGGGTCAAGGGCAAGAAGGTGGCGGTGGTCGGCGCCGGACCGGCCGGGCTGGCCTGTGCCGACCGGCTGGCGATGCGCGGCATCGAAACCGTGGTCTACGATCGCCAGCAGGAGATCGGCGGATTGCTCACCTTCGGCATCCCGCCGTTCAAGCTGGACAAGGCGGTGGTGCAGACCCGGCGCCGGGTGCTGGAAGAGATGGGCGTGGTGTTCAAGCTGGGCGTGGAAATCGGCGTTGATCTGCCTATGGCGCAGTTGCTTGATGAATATGACGCGGTGTTCCTCGGACTGGGAACTTACGCCGCGGTCGACGGCGGCCTGCCCGGGATCGAACTGCGCGGTGTGCATCGCGCCCTTCCTTATCTGATTGGCAATGTCAACGCGCTGCTGGGCATTCGGGATGGCGACCCGCTGATCGATCTGCGCGGCAAGCAGGTGGTGGTGCTGGGTGGTGGCGACACCGGCATGGACTGCAACCGCACCGCGATCCGCCAGGGCGCGGCCAGCGTGACCTGCGCCTACAGACGCGACGAGGCCAACATGCCCGGTTCGCGGCGTGAGGTGAAGAACAGCAAGGACGAGGGCGTGCAGTTCCTGTTCAATCGCCAGCCGCTGGCGATCCTCGGCCAGAATCGGGTTGAAGGCGTACTGATCGCCGAGACCGAGCTGGGGCCGCCGGATGAGCAAGGGCGCCAGTCGGCGCGAGTGATCGACGGCAGCGAGTCGGTGCTGCCCGCAGATGCGGTGGTCCTGGCCTTCGGCTTTCGGCCCGATCCCCCGGCGTGGCTCGGCGAACTCGGCGTCGACACCACAAAGGACGGACGAGCCATCGTCGCCGCAGAGAGTGCGCGGCTGCCGTTCCAGACCGCGAACCCGAAGATTTTCGCTGGTGGGGACATGGTTCGCGGTTCCGATCTGGTGGTCACGGCCGTTTATGAGGGCCGCGAAGCGGCAGGCAGCATTATCAAGGTCCTGACAGCGGCCGATTCGGTGGCGGCTGCGTGAGCTGTAAGTCGCTCGCAAGCGAGCCCGAATCAGCCCTCAGGCACTTTACCGCCCATTCAGTTTGCGTTAGCCTTCCGCTGCGTTATGCCCTGCGCGTAGGAGTCCTTAAAAAATGAAACTCAATGCTTTCGCGGCTTGTGCCGCACTGCTGATCTCCGGATCAGTCGCGATTGCTCAAAATTCGGAAGAGTTCGATCCGGCCGCTGAAACCAGCACCGAGTTCGCCGCTCCGACCTCCATCTACAAGCCCACCGGCACGGTCCTGTACGACAACGGCCCGTTGGTCAACAGCCCAGGCACCGGTTCTGGCGGCCTCGACGAGAGTCTGGTCCAGAACAACACGCTGGGTATGACCACTTTGGGCATCCGCAACCTGCAGGGAACTGATCGTCTGGCCGACGATTTTACGGTTCCGGCTGGCGGCTGGCTGGTCAATCAGATCGATTTCTTCGGCTACCAGACCGGCTCGCCGACCACCTCGACCTTCACTGGTCTGACCCTGCAGATCTGGGACGGTCCGCCGCAGCAGCCTGGTTCCTCGGTGATCTTCGGTGATCCGACCACCAACGTGCTGACCAATAGCGCCTTCTTCCAGGTTTGGCGCGCCGCCGAGTCCACCTCCGGCGATACCGCCCGTCCGATCATGGCCAACACGGTCGGCGGACTGAGCCTCAATCTGGCCGCCGGTACCTATTGGCTGGATTGGTCGGCCAGCGGCACGCTGGGATCGGGTCCGTGGGCCCCGCCGATTACCATCAATGGTCAGACTTCGACCGGCAACGCCCTGGTGTCTTCTGACGTTGGTGTTACTTACGCGCCATGGGAAGACGGTGGCACCCTCACGCCGCAGGGTGCGCCCTTCATCATCAGCGGCACTTTGCCGAACGCTGACGTCTCTGTTGTCAAGACCGCTGCAGCGCCGACGCCACTGGTCGTTGGTTCGAACATCACCTACACCCTGGCCGCCAACAACGCCGGTCCGGGACAGGCGGACAACGTGGTTGTCACCGACCCGCTGCCGGCCAATGTGACCTATGTGTCCAATACCTGCGGCGCGGCCTTCGCGGCGCCGACGCTGACCTGGACCATCGGTACTCTGGCCAGCGGCGCAGGCGCTACCTGCGATGTCGCAGTGCAGGTGAACAACTTCGGGCCCATCGACAACACCGCCACCATCGCCACCACCAGCACCGATCCGATGCCCGGTAACAACACCAGCACCTCCAGCCTGGGCGGCGTGCCGTTCCCAGCGGATGTCTCGGTTACCCTGGCCAGCGACGCTCCGGTTGGCGCGATTGGTGTGGGTACGCAGTTCAATTACACCGTCGTGGGCAGCAATGCCGGACCGGGTGCCGCCGCTGACCTGTTGTTCACCCTGACCCTTTCGAACAAGGTGAGCTTCGTCAGCAGCAGCTGCGGCGCAGTCGCTGCGGGCAATTCGGTGACTTGGACCGTTGCTTCCCTTGCCTCAGGCGCTTCCACCAGCTGCGCGATCACCGTCGCCGTGGTTGCTCCGGGTGATCTGCTGGCCACGGTCAACGTGACCACCAGCACCGATGATCCGAACCTGGTCAACAACGTGGCCGAACTGGTGGTGGGCTTTGTCGCCACTCAGGTGCCGACCCTCGGCAACTTTGCCCTGTTGCTGCTGGTGCTGTTGATGGCCGGCGCGACCGTGGTTGTGATTCGCCGCTAGCGCTCAGTAAACC
>JAUIFV010000273.1 GCA_030430155.1 Gammaproteobacteria bacterium | reverse complement strand
GAGCTGGAATTCCTGGTCCAGCTGCGACAGCTGGTCCGCGGCGGGCGTGAGCCGCGGCTGCGCCAGACCGGCATCCTGCCGGCGATCGCCGCGCAGCTGCAGCGCGGTCTGCTGTCGCGCGGCGAGGCGCGCTGGATGGCCGACGCCTACCGCTTCCTGCGCCTGCTGGAAAACCGCGTGCAGATGATGGACGACCAGCAGACCCACGAGATCCCTGCCGATCCGCTCAAGCGCGAGCGCATCGCCGCGGCGTTGGGTTATGCCGATTGGCCGGCGCTGGC
Organism: Gammaproteobacteria bacterium; assembly: GCA_030430155.1. Classification (GTDB taxonomy): domain Bacteria; phylum Pseudomonadota; class Gammaproteobacteria; order Xanthomonadales; family SZUA-5; genus SZUA-5. The sequence goes on along the minus strand of JAUIFV010000273.1, from coordinate 3,474 downwards.
CGAGGCGCTGGCGCGGCAGCGTGAGCGAGTCAGCCTGGCCTACGCGGCCGTGCTGGGTCCGGTGGAAGCGGTCGGTACCTCTGGAGCAACGCAGGCGCAGGGCGTGCGGGCGTCGGCGTTGAGTGGGTTGTGGGAGCGGGCCACCGCCGCCAGCGGCAGCGTGGGCGTGGCAGAGACCGGCAGCGCAGCGACGACCGAGCTGCTCTCGGCGCTGCGGCATTTCGTCGGCACCCCGGCGGTGGAGGCGATGAGCCCGCGCGGCCGGGCGCGGCTGGACCGGGTCATGCCGCTGATCCTCGCCGCGCTGGAGCCGGTCGCCGATCAGCTCACCACGCTGCGGCGCTGGCTGGAAGTGCTGGGATCGATACTCCGCCGGACCAGCTATCTGGCCTTGCTTAGCGAGCGCCCCGGACTGATCGAAGAGGCCACCTCCCTACTTAGCCAAAGCGCCTGGCTGGCGCGGCTGTTGGCCGATGCGCCGGTGCTGCTGGACGAGTTGCTGGATCCGCGGCGGCGCGATGCGGTGCCCAATCGCGAGGACTATGAGCGCATCGTTCGCCATGAGCTTGGTTTGGCCGAGGCCGATCTGGAGCGCGAGGTGGAGACCCTGCGCCGCCTGCAGCAGGGCGAAATGCTGCGCCTGGCCTATGCGCTGCTGGAGGGGCTGCAGTCGGCACCCGGGGTGGCATCAACCCTGGCCGACCTGGCCGATGTGATCCTGGTGCGGGTGTTCAACATGGCCCAGCGCGAGATGATCAGGCAGTTTGGCCATTTGCCGGGCTGCAGCGCCAGACGACCCGGAATATCGATCATTGCCTACGGCAGCCTTGGCGGCCGTGAGCTGAATTTCGCCTCCGATCTGGATCTGGTCTTTGTCTACGACGAAAAGCTCACCGGCACCGAAAGCGATGGCCCGCGACAGCTCGACCACCATCGCTACTTCGTCCGCCTGGTGCAGCGCGTGGTGCACCTGCTCACCGCGCAAACCTCACTGGGCCCGCTTTATGAGATTGACATGCGCCTGCGCCCCAACGGCAGCAAGGGCTTGCTGATCACCGGACACGAGGCATTCGCCCGCTATCAGCACAAGGAGGCCTGGACCTGGGAGCATCAGGCGCTGGTGCGGGCCCGGGCAGTGGCCGGCGATCGAAGACTGGCGGTGCGCTTTGAACATATCCGCGGCGATCTGTTGGCCACCCGCCGCGATCCGGCGGAGCTGGCCGAAGCGGTGGCTTCGATGCGCCAGCGGATGCGTGCCGAACTCGATCGCAGCAACGCCGAGCAGTTTGATCTGAAGCAGGGCGAGGGCGGCCTGGTGGACATCGAGTTCGCCCTGCAGCGGGCCGTGTTGGCGGCGGCACCTGAGCTGCCGAGGCGACCACGCTGGCCCACCGCGACGCCGTCGTTGATAGCACGGCTGGCGCAGCTGGGGGCGATCGTAGGCGCACAGGCCGATGAATTCCGCCGCCGACACGATTGGCTGCTGGACCAGGCCCTGCGCCGTACGCTGGCGCTGGCACCGAGATTGATCCCGCGCCAGCAAGCGCTTTCGATCATTCCTTCAAACCTGGTTGCCTCCGATCGCGCTGCGGATGCGTAGAATGGGGTAACGGAAGACTGGGCCCTGAGCGTGCGCAAGGAACACACACCCCTACCCAAGAGCGAAGACTCGCATCTGGGCTATCGCCATCTGTTTGAGGGAATCCTCGGCCGCAACACCGCCGATTATTCCATTCAGACCGCTCAGCGCCATCACGTGCGGCTGTCGATGATGGCCGATCGCAAGGCCAACATCATCATCACCGTGTCATCGATCGTGCTCAGTCTGACCCTGGGCCGGATGGGCGATCCGGAACTGCGCTGGTCGCTGGCGACGCTGGGCTTTTTCACGCTGATCGCGCTGGTGCTGGCAATCCTGGCGGTGCTGCCCAAGTACCGGCCGATGCGCCTGAAGGACGTGAACGATCTGCCCGACTACTTCAACATCATGTTCTTCGCGCATTTTTCGGAGCTGCCTAGAGATCGCTTCTTCGAGCTTTGGGCTGACGCGCTAAGGACCGACAGAGCGGTCTATGAGAATCTGGCCAACGATCTGTATTCGCTGGGCTTGTATCTGGCCAGGCACAAATACCCCTATCTGCGGCTGAGCTATCTGTTCTTCCTCACCGGCTTCATCGCCGCCTGTGTGATTCAGGCAGTGACGTTGTTGACGCTGGGATAGCACGGGCTCGCCAGCCATGAATCTACGTGATCTGAAATACCTGGTCGCTCTGGCCGATCACCGCCACTTCGGCCGCGCGGCGGAGGCCAGCTTTGTCAGTCAGCCGACCCTGTCCACCCAGATCAAGAAGCTGGAGGAGGAGTTGGGGGTGGTGCTGATCGAGCGCGGGACGCGACGGCTGATGCTCACCGAGGTCGGGGCGGCCATCGCCGAGCGGGCGCGAGAGGTGCTCAATGAGGTCGAGCAGATCCGCGAAGAGGCGCGGCGCCATCGTGATCCCGAAGCGGGCAGCCTGCGCTTGGGCCTGTTTCCCACCATCGGTCCCTATCTGCTGCCTCACGTGATGCCCAATCTGCGCACGCGCTTTCCGCAGCTGGAGCTGTATCTGATCGAGGAGAAGACCGAGGTCCTGATCGACCAGCTGCGCCGCGGGCGGATTGATGCGGCGGTACTGGCGCTGCCGGTGGAAGACAAGAGCTTTGCCACCGAGCTGCTGTTCGAAGAACCGTTTGTGCTGTGCACGCCCGCCGACCAGCCGGCGCCGGATCATCTGCCGGTGCAGCTGTTCGACCTCAAGGCCAACAGTCTGCTGCTGCTTGAGGAAGGACATTGCATGCGTGACCAGGCCTTGGAGGTGTGCGAGCGGGCCGGAGCACGGGAGCGCCAGGGCTTTCGCGCCACCAGTTTGGAAACGCTGCGGCAGATGGTCGCCGCCGGCGTTGGGGTCACTCTACTGCCGGTGCTCAGCGTCAAGCCCCCGGTGGCCAGCAATCCGGCGCTGCGGGTGGCGTCCTTTGAAGAGCCCTCACCCAAGCGCGAGTTGGGTTTGATCTGGCGCCGTCAATCCGCTCGCGCCAACCTTATGCCGGAACTGGCCGAGGTGTTGCGCACGCTTCCGCCAGGTCTGCTGTCCACGGCCGAATACAACAGCGAATAGTCGGTGGAGATGCGCCGACTGTGGCCTCTTTATCTGCTGGTAGTCGCCGGTTTTGTGCATTGGCTGCTGACCAAACCGCCGGCTGCGGTGGATCCGGGGCCGGGAGTGCTGGTGCGTGAAATACCGGTGCAGCGCGAGCTCAGTGGCGCTGACGCTATTCGCGTCGCCGATGAGTACGTGCTCACACCGCTGGCCGAGTACCGAGTGCGTGCTCGAGTGCTGGCTCGAATGGACTACCGTTGGGACGACGGCGCCGCTTTGTCACCGATGGATCTGGCCCTGGGTTGGGGGCGGATGAGCGACTCCACGGTCCTGG